>CAXPJI010000060.1:0-29389 GCA_964217345.1 Euzebya sp. | reverse complement strand
CTTGAGTACAATTTCAAGCGTTGGAGAATTTATCACTATAACCACGATAAACTGTCCCCCTTCTTCGCGGATGAAGACCTAAAAGAAATGGACCTTGAAGAGCTAATTACTTCAATAACTACAAGAGAAGAAGGGTTGAGGGATATCGATGTCGTTGATGACAACAATGGCAAGCAGCCTAAATCAAGGCGCGTTCAATAACTTGTATCGGATGGATCGCATCGCGAAAGGCTCCATCCTTAATTTGATGTCGACAGCTTGTACCATTGGCAACAATAATAGTTTCCTCGTCACTCTTTTGAATGGATTTAAAAAGGCGTAAACCGCCCATCTTCATTGAGACCTCGTAGTGCTCGGCCTCGTACCCAAACGAACCAGCCATACCACAACATCCGCTGTTTATAATAGAAACCTTATAGTTGGGTATTTGATTAAGTACGTCAAAAGTTACTTTGGTATTGGACAACGCTTTTTGGTGGCAATGCACGTGTACTTTAACCTCGGCAGATTCCCTGTGAAAAATAGAATGATCTAAGCTTTGATTTTCGAATTCCTTTGCTAAGAACTCTTCAATCAAAAACGTTTGATTCTTTAATTTTTGAACCAGTGGATGGTTAGGAAGCAATCGTTGATACTCATCTCTAAAAGTTAAAATAGCAGACGGTTCAACGCCTACAATTGCCACTTCCTCTTCGATAAATGAAGCAAACCTACTAGTCATCCCCTCTGCTGCCTCCTTCGCTTGTTTTAAAAAGCCCTTCGATATGAAGGCTCTACCACTTTCGCCAAAAACTAACTCTATATTGTATCCCAGACGGTGTAAGGTATTGATTGCAGATTTAGCAATAGTCACATCCATATATTGACTAAATTCATCAATGTAAAGTACCAGCCTTTTAGCCTCTTGTTTAATCGGTTGATTCTTCTGCAACTTTGCCAAATACTTTTTAAAATCAACGTTGTACACTAGAGGCAATTGTCTCTGCTTTGCAATACCTGAAAGTGATTTAATCACATTAGCAAAAGGACTAGTAAAAATCAAACGCGTAATCGGGGCTATCCTGCTCGAAAGACGGTTTATTAAAGTACTATAAGCAAACAGTTTCGATCTTAACTTATATCCTCTCTGTTCTTGATATTGATATAAATATTCTGATTTCAGTGTAGCCATATCTACATTCGACGGACATTCACTAGCACAAGCTTTACAGCTTACACATAAATCTAGAACTTCAATAGCATCTTCGCTTGAAAAGACCTTTTCTTTATTATTTTCAGTTAAAGCGATACGAAGTGCATTAGCTCGTGCTCTAGTGGTATCTTTCTCTTCTCGTGTCGCGTGATAACTTGGACACATTCCACCACTCGATTTCTCCGTTTTACGACAATCTCCACTCCCGTTGCAACGTTCTACTGCTCTCAGATATCCTAAGCTGTCATCAAAGTCTAATAAGGTTTCTATTTCAGGTTCTGTTCTTCCAGGTTCAAAACGTAGACTTCGATCCATAGGGAATGGATCTACGATCTTATGAGGATTAAATAGATTGTTCGGATCAAATACGGCCTTCACCCTTCGAAGGAGGTCGTAATTTTTATCACCAATTAAAAAAGGTATAAACTCTGCGCGAACGATTCCATCACCGTGCTCTCCACTGAAACTGCCTTGGTATTTTTTGGTAAGATGTGCAACATCGGTTGTAATTGCTCTGAACAGAACAACATCCGACTGATCCTTTAAATTTAAAATGGGTCTTAGATGTAACTCCCCAGCTCCAGCATGTGCGTAGTACACCGCCTTTTGGTCATACCCCTTCATGATTTCAGAGAATTCCATAATAAAGGGCTTCAAATCAGAAAGAGCTACCGCCGTATCCTCAATACACGCCACTGCCTTTTTATCACCAACAATATTACCCAGTAAGCCTAGACCAGCCTTTCTAAGCTGATTCGCGTCAGAAATTCTATGTCCTCTTAAAACTGCATTGGCATAACTCTTACTCTTACTATCAATAAGATTTAATAAAGAAGCTAATTTTTGTTCAAGTCCTTCCTCCGTTTGATCGCGTACTTCGAGCATCAGAACGGCCTCAGGATCACCTTCAATGAAAGATCTCATCTCTCTGTAGGTGTGATTTCCCTTAGTACAATCGAGAATTACTCGATCCATCATTTCACAGGTAAACAATTCTTCTTGCATCACCACTGCTACATCACTTAATGCTTCTTCAAGGGTTTGGTAATGGGTAACTACCATTGCTGAAGTGCTAGGCATCACATCATCTAATGCAAGAGTAATCTGAGAGGTGAAAGCAAGAGTACCTTCACTACCGCAGAGCAACTTTGCTAGATTAAAGGGTTCTGATCCACCGAAAGGTATCATTTCAAGAAGCTCGTCTACCGCGTATCCTGTATTTCTTCGATGAATTTCTTTTTTTGGAAACTCCTTTTCAATTTCTTCTTTAATCCCTTTTTCAGATAGTAATTCAATGATTTGATTTTCAATCTGTTGTCCAAATTTAGAGGTGATCTTATCAGAGGGTGTATTAGACTCCTTAAGGAGCTCTCCAAATTCATGGATAGATCCATCAGAAAGAATAGATCGAAGTCCTACCACCTTATCACGAGTAACTCCATAACGTATAGAAGTCGTCCCTGAACTGTTATTTCCCACCATTCCACCGATCATACATCGATTAGCTGTCGATGTATTTGGACCGAAGAACAAACCATGGGGTTGAAGAAATTGGTTGAGCTCATCCCTTATCACTCCAGGTTCGACGGTGATTAAACGCTTTTCTTTGTCAAAAGCAATAATTCGATTCAAGTACTTAGAGGTGTCAACCACAACGCCATCACCAACGCATTGTCCCGCTAAGGAGGTACCTGCGGCTCTAGGGATTAGTGGAACCTTATTGTCAGCCGACCATGAAATCAATTTCACAAGATCATACTCATTCGACGGTATAGCAACCCCTTTAGGAGTCATCTGATATACCGAAGCGTCTGTAGAATAAATAGCTTTGGACAAGTCATCAGAGCGAAGTTCCCCTTCAAATTGATTTATTAATTGACCGAACAACTCTGATTTCATAGTAGATTACCTCAATTTTTTAATTACGAATAAGGCGAGAAAAATCACAGACAAAAATACCCATAGTAGCGGATTTTCTCGCAGTAAAGACGGATAAAAAAGAAAGGTGATAAGAATTCCGCCTATTCCACCACCTATATGTGCAGCATGACCTATACGATCCGAGTTTCTTAAAATACCAACCATTGAATACCCTAAAAACCCTAAACCAAATAAAGGTGCAGGAATAGGAAATGGTAGTGGAAGAATGTAGAGCTTCATCGAAGGGTCGAAAATTAAACTTGAAAACACAATCCCTGAAATTGCTCCAGAAGCACCTACGGCAGTATAATAGTATTCTTTGTGATAATAAAAATAGGTTAGCAAATTACCTGTGAGTAATGAAAACAGATAGAGGCCAAGAAATCCTACAGTACCAAAAATGGAAAGAATGGATGGAGCAAAAAAGTAAAAAGTAAGCCCATTTACCAGTAAATGCCACCATCCGACATGTAAAAAACCAGAGGTAAGTAATCGATACCACTGTCCAGATTTTAATCCACTTACAGAAAAACAATAAGCGTTGAAAAATGAAGAATCCCTAAAGCCTTTATAGGACATTAAGAATGTGATAACTAATAGTATAGAAGCGAGATCTAAGCTCAAATTGAATATCTAATTTAGGTGGTAAATATACGTATCTTTAACCCCTATGTTTTTGAAACGACTAACCTTTATTGCTGCATACCCATGGTTAAGGCTAGTTGCGTTTTTACCCTTCCCCATACTTTACGGAATTTCATCAATTATCGCCATTATCCTGTTTGATATTTTTAAATATCGCAGAGCGGTAATTGACGAAAATCTTGAAACCGCATTCCCTAAATTAGACAAGGACGAAAAGCGAAAAATTCGAAGAAAATTCTACTTCCACTTCACCGATTTATTCATCGAAAGTTTAAAGAATGGTTTAATGTCTAATTCAACCTTTAAAAAACGTTTTCAAGTGAAAAATGTCGAATTAGTAGAACGATTCGCAAAGGAGAACAGAAGCATTGTAATTCTAGCTTCACATCAAGGAAATTGGGAATGGACTGGAGCCATAGCACTATACACCAAGGTTCCCGTTTATGGAATCTACCAGAAAATTAACAATCCGTATTTTGATCGATTTATACACAAAACTAGAGGTAAGTCTGGAATGCATTTGGTGCCCACTTTTAAACTAAGAGATGTGCTCGAAGAAAATCAAAAAAACCAGCATATCGGTATGTATGGTTTAGCAAGTGACCAATCACCAATGATTAAAAAGACAAAACATTGGTATACTTTCTTTGATAGAGAAGTCCCTATTCACACAGGTGCAGAGGAATTGGCACGAACTTACGACATGGGAATCGTCTACTTGTCTATTCGAAAAGAAAGAAGGGGCTACTACACAGCAAGCTTTGAGACTTTTCAGCCCCAAGTTCAAGGGTCTTCGAATTATTCAATCATGGAGGCTTACATGAAAAAGGTTGAACTCGAAATTAAGGAACAACCGCACACTTACCTATGGACACATAGACGATTCAAACACGCTAAGAAGTCGCTTTAATTTCTTCGATAAACTGTTGAGCCAAATCCTGTGCAAGGGCTTCAGTTCTTGCTTCTGTATAAATTCTTATAATCGGTTCTGTATTTGATTTTCTCATATGAACCCAAGACTCTTCAAAATCAATTTTCAAGCCATCGATTGTGGTACATCGCTCATCAGAGTACTTCTCTCCTAGCTTCTTCAAAATCTGATCTGGATTGATCGAAACGGATAATTCGATCTTCTCCTTTGCCATAAAATAGACGGGATAAGAAGCTCGTAACGCCGAAACACTCTGTTGTCTTTCAGTGAGGAGCATTAAAAACAGTGCGATTCCTACAAGAGCATCTCTTCCGTAGTGATTTTCAGGATATATAATTCCACCGTTTCCTTCCCCACCGATAATTGCATGAGTTGATTTCATTTTTTGAACCACATTCACTTCACCTACCGCAGCAGCTTCATACTCCTGATGGTACCTTAGTGTCACTTCTTTCAATGCACGTGTTGAAGATAAGTTCGAAACCGTATTACCCGGTGTTTTAGAAAGTACGTAATCGGCGCAGGCTACAAGGGTGTATTCTTCCCCAAACATTTTTCCATTTTCATCAACTAGAGCCAAACGATCTACATCAGGGTCTACCGTGATTCCGAAATGAGCCTTTTCTTCTTGCACCGAACGCATCAAATCACCCAAATGCTTTTCTAGAGGTTCTGGATTGTGAGGAAAATTACCCGTTGGTTCACAGTACATGGCCTTGTAACTTACTCCCAATCGATCTAGAAGTCTTGGTATTGCAATACCTCCTGTAGAATTTACAGCGTCGATCACCACATGAAAACCTTGCGATTTAATTCGTTCTGCATCTATTAGAGGTAAGCTTAGTATCTTCTCAATATGTCTATCGATGTAATCATTGACAACAGTGATATTACCTAGCTCTTCGATACTAGCAAAACTCACATCCGTTGATTCTGATAACTTTAAAAGTTGTTCTCCAACAGTAGCATTTAAAAATTCACCGTTTTTATCCAAAAGTTTTAAAGCATTCCATTCTCCCGGATTATGGGAAGCAGTAATAATTACACCACCGTCAGCTCCTTCGTTTACAGTAGCAAATTCAACCGTCGGAGTTGTAGATAACCCTAAATCAATCACGTCAATACCTGAACCGAGCAGGGTGTTTTGAAAAATGCTTTGAACCATTGGTCCCGACAACCGAGCATCTCTACCAATCACAACCTTAGCGCGTTCATTAACCTTGTTAGCCTTTACCAAACTAGCATAAGCCGTGGCGAATTTTACAATATCAACAGGGGTAAGATTCTCTCCAGGATTTCCTCCAATAGTTCCACGAATTCCTGAAATCGATTTAATTAAGGTCATGTCTTAAGGTTTGTTGTTTGCAAAGATATCAAAGACATTTATCTTAACTTCCCAATTCTTAAATGACTTCAAGGTGAAAAACTATTTCTATTTTCTTCTAGCGATAAGTGTAATTTCTTGTACCAATCATTCATCGTCTTCTGAGCAGGTTCAAGAATTAGAAATCTATGATGAAGCTGCGGTGGTAAGCGCGAGAAAAGAGGCCTCTGATATAGGGACAGCCATCTTAAAGAAAGGCGGGAACGCTTTTGATGCTATGGTGGCAACCGATTTAGCTTTGGCAGTGTCTTACCCGTTCGCTGGAAATATCTCTGGAGGAGGTTTTATGGTGTACCGAATGAACGATGGTGAAATCGGAAGTATCGACTACAGAGAAATGGCTCCTTCTGCAACTTATAAGGATTATTATTTAGACGAAGAGGGCAATGTTATTCCCGGTAAAAGCACCCTAGGAGCGACTGCTGTTGGTATTCCGGGGACTCTTTCAGGTCTTTTCGAAGTTCATAAGAAATTTGGGACACTGCCGATGGAAGAATTGATTCAGCCAGCCATTGATCTGGCTAGAAATGGAATCATTGTTACAGAAAGACAAGCTCAATCCTTCGCCTATTATGACAGCATTTTTACCGTGGTTAACCAAAAACCTCTAGCACTCTTTCATCAGAAAAAGGCGGGTGACACTATTGTATTTGATGCACTTGCAAATACCTTAGAAACAATTCAAAATGAAGGAGAACAAGCTTTTTACGGAGGAAGTCTTGCTGAGAAAATGGTTTCATTTTTACAAAGTAACGGAGGAGCTCACACCCTAGAAGATTTTAAAAGCTACAAAGCAAAATGGAGAGACCCGATCACTTTTGACTTTTTAGGTAACCGTATTATTTCAATGGGTCCACCAAGTAGTGGAGGTGTAACCCTCAAACAAATTTTTGGAATGCTTGGATCACTCGATTTAATGAATGAATCTCCCGATACAGCTGCTTACATCCATAAATTGTCTGCCACCTTTAGGCGGGCTTACGCAGACCGAAATGAGTACTTGGGTGACCCTGATTTTGTTGTCATACCCGTGGATGAATTAACGAATACTGGATACTTAGCATCAAGAATTTCAAATTTTGATAAGGACACTATTGTTGCCATTGGTGACATCAACCCCGGAAAGTTTATCGAATCGAATGAAACTACACACTATTCTATCGTCGACTCCTATGGTAACGCGGTTTCTGTAACAACAACATTGAACGGAGGTTACGGCTCAAAGTTATTTGATCCGGAACTTGGTTTTTTCTACAATAATGAGATGGATGACTTTAGTTCAAAGCCTGGAGTGCCTAATATGTTTGGTTTGGTAGGTTCCGAAGCAAACGCTATCGCTCCCGGCAAACGAATGCTGAGCAGTATGACTCCAACTATTGTGGAAAAAAATGAGGAATTACATTTAGTAGTGGGAACACCAGGTGGATCGACCATTATCACAGCAGTAGCTCAGGTTATACTTAGATCAGCTTATTACGGCACACCTATGCAAGACGCAGTGGATGCGGCTAGATTTCATCACCAAGGAGTTCCAGATCGCTTGATTCTTGAACCTAACCGATTTAGCACGGTAGTTATTGATTCTTTGAAACAGATGGGATACACTATTTCTGAGAGAACCAACCGAATTATAGGAAAGGTTAATGCCATTCGAATTACAGAAGATGGAAAACTTGAGACAGGGGCTGATTCTCGAGGAGACGATACCGCCTCTGGCTACTAGTTATTAGTATCTAGACGACGCTTCAGGAGTTCCATCGATTGTTTTAACTCAGTCATTAATTGCTGATTGTTGTCAGCGTCTAAATGAAAGGTTAAACGGCTACTTACCTCCCAAATCTCCTTGATTCGAAAAGGTTTTACTCTATACGCGGGATAAGCAGAGTTAAGCGATTCTAGTATCACATCATTCGATCGCTCAGGTAACACCACCTTTTTTACCAAAACACTATCGTCTAAAACAACCACATACATTTTTGAAGGCCGAACTTCATCGATACTCGAAAGTGCCTTTGCTATTACCCAATCTCCTGGCTGAAGTGCAGGTAACATCGAATCTCCATCTACTTGAAAACCTCTGTAGGTTGCATTTCGAAACTCCTTAAGGGGAAGATCAAATGCAGGTAAGGTTTGATACCATGAAGTATCTGCAATATTTTGCGGGTATCCTGCTGCAGCTTTCTGGCTAACCAGCAATACATTCTCGTTTTCCTGTGAATTTAAAGTTACCACTGCTGGTAAAACACTTGCCTTATCTCGAATATTTGCTATGTACATGTCACCACTAGATCCAAATAACCAAAGGGGGTTCACGTGATATTCTTGATACAATTTGGCAACTACGAAACCAGGGATTTTGGTTTTCCCACGCTCGATATCTGCCGTCGATCCTTTTAATCCTAAAAATTCACCAAACGCAGTTTGCGTAAATCCTAGCTCTTTACGCAGGTAAGCAAAACGAGTATAGTTCTCTTTCATATTTCAATTATAGGGAATATTTCCGAATAATACTAGGAATTAATCCAAGTTATATTGTTCTAATTTTACGGCTGTTATGAAAGATGAAAAAGAGTTGCTTTCGATAAGAAATGCACGGACGCACAATCTCAAAAATATAGATTTAGATATTCCCCGAGATCAGTTAGTTGTTTTAACTGGTCTCTCGGGTAGTGGCAAATCCTCACTAGCCTTCGATACGATTTACGCAGAAGGACAAAGACGTTATCTCGAAACTTTTTCGGCATATGCCAGACAATTCTTAGGTGGGCTTGAACGACCAGACGTAGATAAAATTGACGGACTTTCCCCGGTTATCGCTATTGAGCAAAAAACGACATCGAGATCCCCTAGATCGACGGTAGGAACCATTACCGAAATTTATGATTTCTTAAGATTGCTATATGCAAGGGTAGCCACTGGACATTCTCCAGTTACGGGACTGCCAATGGTTCGATATACGCTAGATCAAATTGTAGCCTTAATCGTGGAGCGTTTTGAGAATCAATCGGTGTCTATTTTGGCTCCACTCGTTCGCTCTCGTAAAGGGCATTACAGAGAACTGTTTGAAAGTCTCTTGAAACAAGGTTTTTTAAGAGCAAGAATTGATGGAGTTATCATCGAACTTACTCCAGGAATGAAGCTCGATCGTTACAAAACACATGATATAGAATTAGTTGTTGATCGATTTCCGCTACAATCAGGTCAACTCGATTTAGCAAGGATCAAACAATCGGTTTCTCTTGGTCTTAAAAAAGGAAACGACGTTGTTTTGATACATATTAAGGAGACCAATGAGGTTCACTACTTCAGTGCAAGCCTGATGTGTCCTGAGTCAGGAATCTCATTAGACGCACCTGAACCGAATAGTTTTTCATTCAATTCACCTAAAGGCATGTGTCCAAGTTGTAAAGGATTGGGAGTGGTTTCACGGCTTTCTATGCGTGAGGTTTTCCCTGATCCAAGATTAACCATCCGAAAGGGAGGCATTGCTCCCCTTGGCAGCTACAAAAAGAATTGGATTTTCGGTCAAATCGAACAAATTGGACTTTTATACGATTTCAATCTCGACACCAACGTTGAGGATTTGAGTGATAAGGCTATCGATGCGCTAATAAATGGAATAAAAGAAACGATAAACATTCCATCAAAATCACTTGGTGTGACACGCAATTACCAGGTTGATTACGAAGGAATCGGGTCTTTTATCCAAGGCCAATACGATTCTGCAAATTCCACATCTATTCGCAGATGGGCATCTCAATATCTTGAGGAACAAAAGTGTGAAGAATGTGATGGATCAAGATTAAATAAGGAAGCCGCCTATTTTAAAATTGCCGGTAGAACACTCGCTGAGTTAGCCTCACTCGACTTGGCCGAACTTTTTGACTTTTTTGAAACGATTGAAAAACACTTAGGACAACGAGAACAGGTTATTGCCGAAGATCTGTTAAAAGAAATTCGCAGTCGTATACGTTTTATGTTAAATGTAGGGCTTGATTATCTAGCTCTAAATCGAAGTTCAAAATCTCTTTCAGGGGGTGAAGCCCAACGCATAAGGTTAGCCACACAAATTGGTTCGCAACTTGTAGGTGTATTATACATTCTTGATGAGCCAAGTATTGGTCTTCACCAGCGAGATAATATGAAACTTATTCAGGCACTCACTGAATTAAGAGATTTAGGGAATTCTGTGTTAGTAGTAGAACACGATAAGGATATGATGCTCGAGTCAGATCAAATCATAGATATTGGTCCTACAGCTGGAAAACACGGTGGAGAGATTATTTTTCAAGGTAGTCCCAATGAATTACGAAGTGCAAAAACACTAACAGCCTCTTATATCTCAGGAGAACGCGAAGTAATTATACCTGAAAAAAGAAGAGCTCCGAAAGATTTCATCCAACTTAAAGGATGTACGGGACATAATCTTAAGAACGTATCGATTAATATTCCTTTAGGAGTATTAACCGTAGTTTCTGGGGTGTCTGGAAGCGGCAAATCTTCTCTAATCAACCAAACCCTCTACCCCATTATGAATGCCTTTTACTTCAATGGGGTAAAGGAACCGTTACCCTACAAAAAAATAACAGGACTCGATTTATGCGATAAGGTCATTGACGTAAATCAATCTCCGATAGGTAGAACCCCACGTTCTAATCCAGCTACCTACACAGGAGTTTTTAATGAAATTCGAAGCCTATTTGCCAAAACAACCGAAGCCGTCATTAGGGGTTATAAACCTGGACGCTTTAGTTTTAATGTAAAAGGTGGTCGTTGCGAAACCTGTCAAGGGGCCGGACTCAAGGTTATTGAAATGAATTTCTTACCAGATGTTCATGTGCCTTGTGAAACTTGTTATGGCAAACGATTTAACCGAGAAACTCTCGAAGTTAGATATCGCGGAAAAAGCATTTCTGACGTTCTAGAAATGACCATTGAGGAGGCTACTGAATTTTTTGAGAACATTCCGAAGATTCATCGCATTCTCAAGACCCTAAACGATGTAGGATTAGGATATATCGCTTTGGGACAAGCTTCAACTACCTTATCTGGAGGTGAAGCACAGCGGGTGAAATTAGCCACCGAACTTGCGAAACGAGATACGGGAAAAACTTTTTACATCCTTGACGAACCTACTACTGGGTTGCACTTTGAAGATGTTCGAATTCTTATGGATGTACTCCAACGACTAGTCAACAAAGGAAATTCGGTTCTAATTATTGAACATAACCTCGATGTCATTAAAATTGCGGACTACATTATTGATATTGGGCCTGAGGGAGGTAAAGGAGGAGGACAAATTGTTGCAACTGGAACACCCGAAGAGGTAGCAAGGAGTAAAAAAAGCTTAACTGCACCATTCTTAAAGCAAGAATTAAAGTAAATTCAAACTCAATCTATTATTCAATGTCTAGACAAGAAGAAAAAATTTGGAATCAAATTAAAACCAATGATTCTTGGGCAATTTTTAAAATCATGGGTGAGTTTGTCGAAGGCTACGAGCGGATGGCTAAAATAGGACCTTGTGTAAGCATATTCGGCTCTGCACGAACTTCTGAAAATAATGCTTATTACCAGCTAGGAAAAAACATTGCTGAACGACTATCCAATGAAGGATTCGGGATTATAACAGGTGGCGGACCGGGAATCATGGAAGCAGCCAATAAAGGAGCAAAAGAAAGCAAAGGAATTTCAGTGGGTCTCAACATCAAACTTCCTTTCGAACAACATCCAAATAGATTTATCGACGAAGACAAGAATATAGATTTTGATTACTTCTTTGTTCGTAAAGTCATGTTTGTGAAATACGCCCAAAGTTTCGTTGTAATGCCAGGAGGGTTTGGCACATTAGATGAACTCTTTGAAGCAGTTACTCTGATTCAGACTAACAAGATTAAGCGCTTTCCAATTGTTCTTGTTGGAAAAGATTTTTGGGGAGGTTTGATTGACTGGATTAAAGATCAGCTTCTTGGTCAGAAAAATATCAGTCCAGAAGATTTAGACCTTATACACCTTGTGGACACCCCTGATGAGGTAGTCGAAATAATTACCAATTTCTACAAAGGAAAAGATCTTCGACCTAATTTTTAAAATGTCCCAATTCAGGTATTTATTTCTTCTTTTATTCAGTGGGATTTACGCTCAAGAATTACCTCCTTTGCGTTTTAATGCAGATCTCGATATTCTAGAAGATCAAACTATTAAGGTATCTAGCCAATTAGAATTAACCCCTGAGTACTTTGTTTATAGAGATTCACTGTATTTGTATGACTGGAATCATTCTTATTCTTCTAAAGTAACCCCACTAGCCAAATCATTTCGACAAGTTTTTGATCGCCGGCTTCATCTCGCAGCCGAAAAAGATCGGGGTCGTACTATTGATTTATCCATCAAAATCAACGATTCAGAAGTTCCTTATTCACGAATTGAATTTGACATTTTAGCCATTAAAATTCCTTCTGAGAATAAGACAGATTCCTTAACTCTAAACATTGATTACACGCTCTATCTTCCAGATATCAGGTTTACAGGTTACGGAAAAGACAAAGAGTCTTTTATTCTTAAAAATCAATTCATTATTCCCGTGCCTAAGGAAGATGAACGATTAAGAGCACATCACTTTAGGCAACGGGGGAATCAACGATCAGGAATCGTGTCTTATAACATTAGGTTTAACGACACAAAGAAGCTTTTTATTGAAAGTGATCTACCTGCCATTGGCCCTCATCAAATTGGAGGAGTTCTTGCCTCTCCCCCTGCAATCGTTATTAATCACACTAAAAGCACAACTCGTTTCACCAATCAACTACCCGAAATTGTCCTAACCAATGATTGGTTAGCTGATTTTGACAATATCGAAGCGAGCTTAGATCGAATTTTACCTTTTCTTGAGAATTATTTAGCGGGGATAAGTTTTAGGCCACTTCTAATTCTAGAACAAGATTATAAAGAACGACCCTTAGTAGGCATTGATGACATTCCATCTTTATTGTCACCTTATCCGTCAAATTTTATTGAAGAGTTAAAATTATTAAAGACCATTGCTCGTAAGTATTTACAACTCAATTTTGATTCTAATCCTGAGCTAGAACAATTTTATATTGATGGATTCTCCCAGTATTTACTGCAAGAATATGTTTCTTATCAATACCCAAACCTTTCGTTTAGCGGAAAATTTGCTAGTTGGTGGCCTGTAAAAAAGTACGATCTCGGACAGATCGATTTTAACCATCATTTTCAATGGCTTGATCGATACATAGAAAATAAAAACTCAGACCAACCTTTATTATCTAGGTCAGATCAATTACTCAATTACAATTGGCAAATTGCGCATCCGATACGTTCTGCTCAATTGTTTGATTTAAGTATTAGTGATGAAAATAAATTAGCGATTCGATCTAGCCTCAAATCCTATCAGCTTAGTCAATATCTAAAACCAGGTGCCTCTGCATTCGACTTAAAATGGTACCTACCTTCTAAAATCAATGCGCCAATTGTTGACCGAAGAATTTTAAGTAACAGAAATCACGTCGATTTCAAGTTACATCTTGAACAACAACGATCAGGGATTGATTTTTTAAGAGTTTCACAAAATGGAGCATATGCGGTACCGGTGAAAGTGGTTCAAATGAAAGGAGATTCAATACTGAACGAAAAATGGGTGTACAATTCGAAGAGGCAGCCCTACTTGAATTTCGAAAACCAACCCGGGGTTCGCTATGTAGTAAATCCTAATCTTGAATCACCCGAGTTTAGAACAAATAATAATGTATTAAATCCAAGATCTAAACTTTTCGCTAAGCCTATAAAAATACTACCGTTCACAGATCTTCCCAGTGCTACTCACAACAATCTTTTTATTACTCCCCAAGCCAACTTCAACCTTTACGATGGAGTTGCTGCCGGCTTAAGTTTTTCGAATCAAAGTTTACTGAATAAACCCATTGAGTTTCAGATTACGCCTCTTTATTCCTCTAAGGAAAATACGGTTATTGGTAATTTTTCAGTCTTAAGAAATCATTGGGCAATGGACCCAAATAGAACTCGGGTTTCTTACGGGATTTTTGGCGCTTCTCAGCACTTTAATAAAAATTCGCTTTATACAACCTTAACCCCTTTTATTCGTTTAAGTGGGCAAGATCCTGATTTAAATAAACGTCATAGAAATAGTTGGATGTTAAGGTACCGTTTAGTGTCTAGAAGCTATGATGATGAAATTATATCGTCAACTGCACTTACTAATCCCGATTATGGTGTTCTTAATATTCGTCATCAACAGAGTACTCAAAGTCTATTTGATTTTCAAAGCACCCTAGCCGATTTACAGATCTCAAATTATTTTATAAAACTCTCTGGAGCGATTGAATACCGAAAATTATTTACAAACAATACTCAGCTTAGTGCACGATTGTTTGCAGGGGCTTTTATCAAGAATAACACCAATGATGATTATTTTTCATTTGGAGTCAATGGTCCAAATGACTACCTGTATGACTACAATCTGATTGGTCGATCTGAATCTAGTGGATTATTCTCTCAACAACTCGTCAGAGCCGAAGGAGCTTTTGTTTCTGAAATGGTGAATCGCGAATTCGCCAATAGAGGTTTGATCACCTTAAGTACAGCGATTAACTTATATCGCTTTATAGAAATGTATACTGAGATTGCTCTTCAGAAAGATCTCGGTCAAAACGCAGAATTTTACCACGGATCAGGTATTCGATTAAATCTAGTACCCGATTTCTTAGAAATATACTTACCCGTGCATCATCAGAAAGGATATATCTCATTTAGCGACGATTACCTCAGTAAAGTAAGATTTGTACTCGCATTGCGTTTTGAAACCCTCAGTCGACTCTTTACAAGATCCTTGTTCTAATGTAAAGGGTTTGTTTATTTTTGCCACATCGAATTGATACTTAAGCAAGGCTATGTACGATAATGAAATGACTTTTTCTGAATTTCGATCTCAACTTCTAGAGGATTATCGAATAGCTAGATTGAGCAGGGAATGCAGCTTATTAGGTCGAAAAGAAGTGCTTCTCGGACGCGCTAAGTTTGGAATCTTTGGTGACGGCAAAGAACTTCCTCAAATTGCTCTAAGTAAATTCTTTAAACCAGGCGATTACCGTAGTGGTTATTATAGAGACCAGACTTTGATGTTTGCTCAGGGTTTAATGAATCCTGTTTTATTTTTTCATACGTTGTTCGGTACTACCGACTTAGCCCATGAACCTATGAATGGTGGAAGACAGATGACCGGGCATTTTTCTACTCCTAATGTAGATCATCATGGAAACTGGATTAATCAAACTAGACAATTCAACTCGGCATCAGATATTTCATCGACAGCTGGGCAAATGCCACGTTTACTTGGATTAGCTCAGGCATCAAAAGTTTATCGTAATCGTTCGATTAAAGGTTCTTCAAAGTTTAGCGTTTCAGGGGATGAAATCGCTTGGGGAACCATTGGTAATGCCTCAACCTCAGAGGGTCTGTTTTTTGAGGTAATGAATGCGGCTGGGGTAATGCAAGTACCTATGGTTATGAGTGTTTGGGATGACGAATACGGCATTTCAGTACCGGCAGAATTTCATACCATTAAACAAAGCATTTCAGACGCTTTAAAGGGGTTTAATCGCGATGATAATACTCAAGGCTTTGAAATTATTAAAGTCAAAGGGTGGGATTATCCTGCACTTATCGAGGCTTACGGCAAAGCAGAAAAGCTAGCACGTGTAGAGCATGTTCCCGTTTTAGTACATGTTACTGAACTTACTCAACCGCAGGGGCACAGTACTTCTGGCTCGCATGAACGTTACAAATCTGAAGATCGCCTAGCATGGGAACAAAACCATGATTGTTTAAGAACTTTCAAGCAATGGATTCTAGAGAACAAGGTTTGTACCCAAGAAGAATTGAACCAAATTGATGAAGAGGTTCACCTAGAGGTACAAGAGGCAAAAAAGACCGCATTCAAAGAGTATCAGGAAATTCCACGCGCTTACGCACGTCACCTTAGTGAATTATTAAGTGATAACGCTTCGAATCCTTTACCTGAGTACAAGGATCTCCTTAAGAAGCTTAATTCTAAAAAATTAGTATTTAAAAAGGATACCTTAGTATCGTTAGATCTTGCCAAAAATATTGCCTTTCAAAAAGGACAATCAGATTTACTGCAACGTTTAAATCAATTAGCTGCTCAAATAAAAAATGAAGAGCTAGATGCTTACAGCAGTGAACTTATTGATGAAAGTCATCGTAGTCTAACCGCTATACCGCATATTCCTGCTGTTTATCCAGATAAACCTCACTTTGTTGACGGGAGAAGAATTCTTCAAGAAAACTTCGATATTCTTTTAGATACTGACCCTCGCCTCATGGTCTTTGGAGAGGACACGGGTAAAATCGGAGGAGTAAATAAAGCTTTAGAAGATCTACAAGAAAAATATGGTGAAGATCGCGTTAGTGATACCAGTATACGCGAGGCCAGCATTATCGGACAAGGAATTGGTTTAGCTATGCGTGGATTACGACCCATTGCCGAAATTCAATACCTCGATTACATCTTTTATGCCATTCAAGTATTAACAGATGATTTAGCCACACTACGATATAGGTCTGTAGGTCAGCAAATTGCGCCATTGATCGTTCGTACTAGAGGGCATCGTTTAGAAGGGATTTGGCATTCGGGTTCTCCGATGGGAGGTCTTGTGAATATACTTCGTGGTATTTACATCCTTTCACCTAGAAACATGACCCAAGCAGCAGGAATGTATAATGCTCTTCTAAAAGCCAATGAGCCAGCTATTGTCATCGAACCGTTAAACGGTTACAGAAGTAAAGAAGCATTACCTGAAAATATTGGTCATTTTACTACTCCTATTGGAGAAATTGAGGTGATTGAAGAAGGGTCTGACATTACTGTAGTTTCTTACGGTTCTACCCTTAAAATTGTTTGTGAGGCATCAGAGCGCCTGCGTACCTTCGGAATTTCTTGTGAAATTATTGATGCTCAAACCTTGTGGCCATTTGATAAAAGTCGCCGCACCGTCGAAAGTCTTAAAAAAACGAATCGACTCGCAATTATTGATGAAGATGTCCCGGGTGGATATAGTGCATTTCTTCTCCAGCATATTATTTCAGAACAAAAAGGATTTAGCCATCTAGACACTGCCCCGCTTGTCATCACGGCTAAGCAGCATAGACCTCCCTATGGTTCAGATGGCGACTACTTCTCAAAACCAAACGCTGAAGAGATATTCGAAGGGCTTTACAACCTCATGAGAGAGAGTCGTCCTGATCATTTCAAATCGTGGTAAGATTATCCTAGCAAGGACATCGCGATATCTTGATAGATCTGCTGGTCGTTTAAACCAGGTGCCCCTTCCACTCCTTTACACTTCAAATCAAGTTCTCGTAAAGAACTAACAATCCTTGTCAATCGCTTCATTGGGAAATTTCTAGCAGCCGATTGGTACTCGGATAAAAAATAAGGAGAGATCCCCAATACCCTCGGTGCATCTTTTGGATTACTCAGTGTATGAAGACGAAAAACTTTTGTAAAAAAAGGATATAATACAGCTAAAGTCGCAATGGGTGGATGGTCCTTAGTATTCTTGGCAAAATATCCTAATATCGAGGCACTTCTTTTATGGTTTCCCTCACTTAGTGCCTTAGTAAGTTCAAATACATTGTATTGCCGATTGATACCGACATGACGTTCTATATGGGTTTCATCAAAGCTTTTAGTGTCAGGATCAGCAATGATTAGTTTATCAGTTTCACGTTCGTATCGAGAAAGATCGGTGCTTATGCTAAAGAGCAATAATTGCTTGGCTTTATTCGATAGCTCTATGCCTTTATTACGCAACAGTTCGTCTAAGAATACCCCTACTTTATTTTCGTAAATAGGCTTACTTTCAAAAAGCAGCTGCTCTTTTTCAATTCTTTTTACCACCTTCAGTCTTCTGTCTAATGATTTCTGATGCATAACAAGAACAATAACAGAAGTAGGATTCGGATTTTCTAAATAACTCTCAAGTTCTCCTAATTGTTTAGAAAGATGTTGAGCCTCTCGAACCAATACAAGGGTTTGATCAGAAAACATCGGGAGTGCACGAGCCCTCTGAATTACCTCTCCCATTGAGGTATCCTTTCCATAAAGGATATGTTGATTAAAATCCTTTGCCTCATGTGGCACCACACTATTTTCGAACAATTTAGCTAGGTCTTTCATGAAATAAGGCTCCTCACCATACAAAACAGCTACCGCAGGATAATTCTTGCTCGAAATGGCGGATTTAATAGATTCAAAACTGCTCATTGTAGTATTTTTGTGTGAGATGCATGCATTACCGAGACTTCAATTTCCGCCTTATTCATTTAAGGCTAAAAATACCGAAAAGGGATGGGTCATCTTTGATATTATTCGTAAAAAATTTGTTTTACTTCAGCCTGAAGAATGGGTTCGTCAGCATCTCATTCACTTTTTAATTGATCAGTGGAACATCTCTAAAAGCCTCATGAAGGTTGAACACAAAGTCACTACTGGTCAAATTAACTCTAGATTTGACCTAGCTGTTTTTAAATCAGACGGATGCGTTCATTTATTAGCAGAGTGTAAAGCTCCAACGGTTGTCCTTGATCAAAAAGCAATTCATCAGAGTTTGAGATATTGTGAAGTTCTTGAACCAGATTACTTGTTTATAACCAATGGTTTAACACATAAACTCGCTCAACTTAATAGAGAAGATAAAAGCTATACTTGGCTATCTTCGATTAGTGAATTTCAAGGAATATGAGGTCTGATATAGCCATTGTAATACTGAACTGGAATGGTAGTGCACTTCTTAAACGTTTTCTACCTAGTGTTTTAGAAAATAGTGCTCAAGCGAATATCTATGTTATCGACAACGGTTCAACCGACGACTCTGTTAAGACGCTCCACTCAGACTTTAAGGATGTACAGGTTATCGCATTAGATAAAAACTATGGTTTTGCCGGAGGTTATAATGAAGGGTTAAAATCAATCAATGAGTCTATTCTATGCCTATTAAATTCTGATGTTCGAGTAGAAGGAAACTGGATTGAACCGATTACTGATCTTTTTAAAAATTCCGACATTGGTATTGTACAACCTAAAATTCTTGATGAAAAAAATCCAGAACTTTTTGAATATGCCGGAGCCGCAGGTGGTTTTATTGACTTTTTAGGATATCCCTATTGTAGAGGGCGACTATTTTCTCATATTGAAAAAGACCATGGTCAATACGATGATGAAATCCCCGTTTTTTGGGCAACAGGAGCTTGTCTTTTCATTAGAAATGAACTGTTCAAAAATTTAAGGGGATTTGATGATCGCTACTTTGCTCACCAGGAAGAAATAGATCTTTGTTGGAGAGCTCAACGTATGGGATATCAGGTTTGGTATACTTCAAAAAGCAAAGTGTTCCATTTAGGGGGGTCAACTTTGTCTAATGCAAATCCCTTTAAAACACAACTAAACTTTAGAAACTCCCTACTGAATGTTGTTAAGAATTCGGATAATCAGCTTCTTTGGTTCATTATCGGGGCGAGACTGATTCTAGATGGTGTTGCAGGCCTGTTCTTTCTAATTCAGGGTAAACCGAAGCACACATTAGCAATTGTAAAAGCTCATTTTCAATTTTACAGCAAGTTTCGAGCCTATTTGGGCGAGCGAACGAATTCATTTAATACCGCAGTAAAGCCGGTTAAAAGAGCTATCGTTTTTGATTATTATATCAGAGGCTACAAGAAATAATTTATCATACTTTCTAGTCTTTATTGATAGTTTGGCAAACTATTTGCTAATTTGGTACTGTATAAAACAACACATGATTATGAAAGTTAAATTAATACCTGTAGCACTTGTAGCACTAACGTTAGGCTCTTGTGTTTCTTCAAAGAAGTTCAAAACCGTTTCTTCAGAATTGTACAACGCCAAAAATGAGCTTGCGACAACAACAAGAACAATGAATGACTATGCCACTGAGATCAGTAAGTATGAGGCGCAAGTAAAGGCACTTTCTAGTCAAAACGATTTCTTGCGTTCGAATAACCAAGAGCTCATCAACAATATGGACGACTTCACCACGCTTACTTCAAAGGGTGCTGAAAACCTAGAAAAAACATTAGAAAGCCTTAAAGAAAAGGAAGTTTCTATTACAAGACTACAAGATGCAATAACACGAAGAGACTCAGTTAATCTTGCACTAGTAGCGAGCTTGAAGGGAGCTTTAGGAAACCTTAATGATACCGATATCGAGGTAAACGTTGAAAAAGGAGTTGTATTTGTATCTATTGCTGACAAACTACTTTTTAGAAGCGGAAGTTATGTAGTATCAGAACAAGCAAAACAGGTTCTTGGAAAAGTAGCTAAAGTGGTTAACGCTAAACCTGATTTCGAATTTATGGTCGAAGGACATACCGACAATGTTCCTTTTAAAACCAATGCAGAGATTAAAGATAACTGGGATTTATCGGTAAAAAGAGCCACCGCAATTGTTCGTGTTCTTCAAAACGAGTTTAAGGTAGATCCTAAGAGAATGACTGCTGCAGGTCGTAGTTACTACGTTCCACTAGTTGAGAATAACAGTGCTGCTAACCGTGCAAAGAATCGTCGTACACGTATTGTTGTACTTCCGAAACTAGATCAATTCTATGATATGATTGAAGAAGGAATGAAAAGCCCATCTATTCAATAATCGAGATTAAGATCAATAGAATATTAGGGCCTCCATATGGAGGCCTTTTTTTTATTTGATGATTTGAAGTTTTGCGAACTTTAATAAGAGCTTTTTAATTCCACCAGATTCAAACTGAATCTCTGCCTTTTTATTTACTCCGATTCCTTCGATACTCTGAACTACACCCGTTCCAAATCGCTCGTGATTAACTTTTACCCCAACACTTAAATCCGCGTAAAGCGTTGCAGATTCTGCAGCCGGCTGTACAGAGGTTGGCTTTATCTTTCTTAGTTTTTGAAGTTGTTTTTCGGTAGGTTTACCAATAGATGGAGGAGTTCCTGCCTTAGGTTTTACAGTTCGTAATTTTGAATGATCTACCTCGCCAAATAGACTTGTATCTAGGTAGGGACTGAAATTTCTTCTAAAATCAACGACCTGATTATCTAGGTATTGTTCATCAATTTCTTCAATAAATCGACTAGGCTCAGCGTCGATAAGTTTACCCCATCGGTATCTGTTAATGGTATAGGTCAATACAGCTTGTTTTTCAGCACGAGTAAGAGCGACATAGAAAAGTCTTCGCTCCTCTTCAAGCTCCGCCCGGGTATTCATACTCATTGCTGAAGGAAACAAATCCTCTTCCATTCCTACAATAAAAACATATGGGAATTCTAAACCTTTAGCAAGATGTATCGTCATCAGTGCTACCCGATCATCATCTCCCACCTCTTTATCTAAATCAGTAGCTAAAGCTACATCCTCCAAAAATTCAGAAATAGAACCTGTAGCTCCATCAATTTCTCGCTGACCTTCTACGAAATCTTGAATACCGTTTAAAAGCTCTTCCATATTCTCTAATCGAGCAATACCCTCGGGAGTTCCATCCTTTTTCATCTCAAGTACTAAACCCGACTTCTTGATCACATGCTCGGTAAGGGTAAATGCATCAGCACTCTCAGCCAAAATCTGAAAACTCTTTATCATTGTCGCGAAATCCTCTAGTCGATTTGAGGTACTTGCATTTATTTTAAGTGAAGAGCGTTTTTCAGGAGAAAGTAGTTCGAATACACTCATTCCCGTTTCTTTCGCAGCAACAACTAGTTTATCAAGAGTCGTTTGTCCGATACCACGGGTAGGATAATTAATTACCCGCATTAGCGCTTCTTCATCTTTGGGATTAATTACTAGGCGTAAATAAGCTAGAACGTCTTTAATCTCTTTTCGCTGATAAAAGGAAAGCCCGCCATATATTCTGTAGGGAATGTCACGCTTTCGAAGCGCATCCTCGATGGCTCTTGACTGAGAATTGGTTCGGTACAGAACCGCGAAGTCCCCGTTTTTCAATTGGTTATTAAGTTTCCATTCGAATAAGGTACTGGCAACATATCTTCCTTCGTCTGCATCAGTAGCGCTTCGATGGACAATTATTTTATCTCCATCTGGATTGTCTGTCCAAACCTGCTTTTCAATTTGATCTTTATTTTTAGAAATCACAGAGTTCGCCGCTCGAACAATAGTGTTTGTTGATCGATAGTTCTGCTCTAATCGATAAACTGCTACTTGCTCGTAATCGCGTTGAAAATTGAGTATGTTGCTGATATTCGCTCCTCTAAAAGAATAGATACTTTGTGCATCGTCTCCCACAACACAAATATTTTGATATCGATCAGACAATGCCTTCACAATCAAATATTGTGAGTGATTAGTATCCTGATACTCATCCACAAGTATATACTTAAATCGCTCTTGATACCTAACTAATACCTCTGGGATACGATTGAGAAGTTCATTGGTCCGAAGTAGTAAATCATCAAAGTCCATCGCTCCTGCCTTGAATAAGCGGTTGACGTACTCATTATAGATTTCTCCCATACGAGGCTTACGAGCGATTGCATCCGCTTCTTGTAATTCAGGATTGTTATAATAAGCCTTGACGGTGATTAAGCTATTTTTAAAGGCAGATATACGCTGCTGGATTTGCTTGTATTTATAGATGTCTTTGTCAAGCCCCATTTCTTTGATAATGGAACTGATAAGTCTTTGTGAATCTTGAGTGTCGTATATCGTGAAATTAGAAGGAAATCCCAGGTGATGACCTTCGAAACGCAATAGCTTTGCAAAGACCGAGTGAAAAGTACCCATCCATAGATTCTTGGCCTGGTTATCACCTACAATTTTCGAAATTCTTGTCTTCATCTCTCTTGCGGCCTTATTTGTAAAGGTTAGTGCAAGAATATTGAAAGGGTCAACTCCGCCGTGAATCAGATGAGCAATTCGATAAGTGAGTACGCGAGTTTTTCCTGAGCCCGCACCAGCGATAACCATAGATGGTCCATCTTTGTGTAAAACGGCACTGCGCTGAGCATCATTAAGTTCCTCTAAATACGACATGAATCAAACTTTAAACTTCGAATTTATTGAATTCTTTATGGGTCAGAGAATCTAAGTTCATATATTTAGTAACATCTTTTAAAACCAAAGAATGAAATCATTACCTAAATCACTTTTTGTGGCTTTCGCACTTGTGTTTTCAGCAATACAAGCTCAATCTGTAAGCGAAAAAACCTATGCTGATATCAATGAAAAAGTAATTGAATGGCGAAGACATTTTCATGAAAATCCAGAACTCGGAAATCGCGAATTTAAAACTGCTGCCTATATAGAGAAGCATCTGCGTAAATTAGGACTAGAGGTTCAAACTGGAGTTGGAATTACAGGTGTTGTAGGAATTTTAAAAGGCGGTAAGCCAGGAAAAGTTTTAGGCTTAAGAGCAGATATTGATGCACTCCCAGTTACCGAAAGAAATGATCTTCCCTTCAAGTCAAAGGTGGTAACTGAATTTCTAGGTGAAACCACTGGAGTTATGCATGCCTGTGGGCATGACACTCATACTGCGATCTTAATGGGTGTTGCAGAAGTACTTGCTAAGAATAAAGACCAAGTTGCTGGTACCATTAAATTTATTTTTCAACCTGCTGAAGAAGGACCACCACCAGGAGAAAAAGGTGGAGCATTATTAATGGTTGAAGAAGGTGTTCTTAAAAACCCTGACGTGGATGCTATTTTCGGATTACACATCAATTCAGCGACACCTGTTGGGCAAGTTCGTTACAAAACCGGAGGCATCATGGCCTCAGCTCAACGATTTGTTATAACCGTTAATGGAAAACAAACCCACGGCTCTCAACCATGGTCAGGTGTTGATCCTGTTTATATTTCCTCTAAAATCATTGACGGAATTCAATCGATCATCAGTCGTGAATCAAACCTAATCAAAGAAGCCGCGGTTATATCTGTCGGTAAAATTAAAAGTGGAGTGCGATTTAATATTATTCCTGAATCAGCAGAACTTATTGGAACCATCCGCACGTTGGATTACGATATGAGAGACCATATTGAAAAAAGAATGTATGAAATGATTCCTACAATCGCCGAAGCCTACGGAGGAACTGCGGAGGTTTCAATTTCAGAATCAACCGACATTACTTTCAATGATCCTGATCTCGTAGCACAGATGTTACCATCAATGGAAAAGGCGCTAGGTAAAGAAAATGTATTACTTACCAAGGCAACCACCGGAGCTGAAGATTTCTCATACTTCTCTAGAGAAGTGCCTGGGTTTTATTTCTTTTTAGGAGGTATGACTCCGGGTAATGATACCCCATTTCCGCATCACACCCCTGATTTTTTCATCGATGAGGACGGATTAATTCACGGTGTGAAAGTGCTTACTCAAATGAGTATTGATTACTTAAACCAATAACATGCGATTAACCCTAGTTTTTTTCTTACTTCTATCGGGAGCCAGCAGTATGATCATGGCTCAAAAAAAAACCGACTTGATAGAAGACTTGAAGGCTCTTAATGAGTTAGTAGGAAGAAAGGAAGATGAGATTAGCCGATTAAAAAAATCACTAGTAGCAGAAGAAACCTTAAATCAAACGTATCTCTTTGAGATTGAAAATCTAAAGACAACCAATTCTGCTTTGATGAAACGATTGAGCAATTTTACAAGCCAATCAGTAAGTAACATCATTAGTATCGGGGATCAAATCGAGAGTATGCGCGTTTTAGAAAAACAAGATCAAGCCTTAAGGCAATTGGTCATTGAAGAAGACTCGACACTCATTGAGACCGTGAAACAATTAGCTCCCGTGGTTTCCAAAGCGAATGGAATGTTAATTAACAGAGGTCGTATAGAGGTGTCCTTTTCTGCGTTGGAATATGCACTTAAAGATTCATTACATCTAGATCCCAAATTAGTTCGTATCGACTCTGCCCTTCGTGCCATAACCGATTTAGAACTAATGATTAGTGGTGCTTTTCAACCGGTAATCATTGACTCGGTCACCATTGATAACGAGTTAATAGCTCCGAAGTTTTATGAGGTCTTCTCAAAGAAATTTGATCTAGATCAAAACCGAATAAAACTAGATCCTACAGTGAATAACGACACCGTAATTATTAGCCTAAGGCCATCTTTGCAAAGGTCTTACGAACGAATTCGTTCAATCTTGAAAAGGTAAATTCTCAAACCATTTACTAATTCATTTAGTTAATGAGTGACCATCCTTCTTTAAAAAATTCAGTAGCTCTGCTCGGCGGTTTTGGCAAACATCGTGCAGAGTTACTTTCTAAAGAGTTTGGCATTGAATCTCTTTACGACTTACTATTTCATTTTCCTATAAGGTATGTTGACAAGAGTCGATTTTATTCGATCGCAGAAATACAATCAGAGCACTCTTATGTCTTTGTAAAAGGAGTGTTATTCGATCTGAGGAACATTGGCGAAGGTCGAACGAAACGCCTTGTTGGTGAGCTTAAAGATGCTACTGGCAGTCTCGAATTAGTATGGTTCAAGCCACCACAATTTTTGTTAAAAACACTGCAAAACGGGCAGGTCTACCAGGTTTTTGGAAAGACCACTAGATTTGGTAATAACTTTTCTATTGCTCATCCCGAAATTTCAAAATTGGCTAATCCTATCGATGTAAAAGGACTTGGAATTGAGCCTATTTACTCTTCGACCGATAAACTTCAAAAAGCGGGATTAAGCCAACGTATCGTTAAAGAAGGAATAAAGAAAATAGTCACCGCTATCGACTTTAGTTTAGCAGAAAATCTCCCAAAATCTCTAATTCAGAAACTACAGCTTCCTCAAAAAACAGAAGCTATTAGAAACGTTCATTTTCCTCAAAATTTGAAACAGGTAGATCTTGCACTAAATCGATTCAAATTTGAAGAGTTATTCTTTTTACAACTGCGTTTACTGTATAAGAATTTAGTGGGCCAAAAGAAAATTAAGGGACGTATGTTCGATCATGTAGGTGATCTTTTTCTGGGGTTCTATGAAAACCACCTCCCCTTTGATTTAACCAATGCACAAAAACGAGTAATCAAGGAGATTAGAAAAGATTTAGGTTCTGGGATTCAAATGAATCGACTCTTACAAGGAGATGTAGGGTCAGGTAAAACTATGGTTGCGCTTTTAGCAAGCCTCATTGCTATCGGCAATCAATCGCAGGCTGCCATAATTGCACCAACCGAGATCTTAGCTCAACAGCATTATAACGACTTAGCATCTCTCTTAAGTCCAATTTCGGTGAATGTGGCATTACTTACCGGCTCAACTCCAAAAAAAGACAGAAAGGTGATTTTCGATGAACTATCATCAGGAAACCTTCATCTAATTATTGGAACCCATGCACTTTTAGAGGACACTGTTGTATTTAAAGACTTGGGAATTGCCATTATAGATGAACAGCATCGCTTTGGGGTTGCACAACGGTCGAAACTTTGGAAGAAAGCAGAGGTACCTCCACATATTTTGGTAATGACTGCAACTCCCATTCCCAGAACCTTAGCAATGAGTCATTATGGGGACTTAGATGTTTCTGTAATCGACGAATTACCCCCAGGAAGAAAACCAATTCTTACCCAGCATCGGACTGATTCGGCTCGATTAAAAGTATTTCAATTTATGAAATCTGAAATCGCCAAAGGCAGGCAGGTCTATGTTGTCTATCCACTTATTCAAGAATCAGAAAAGCTTGATTATAAAGACCTCATGGATGGGTATGAAAGCATTCAAAGAGAGTTTCCACCTCCCCACTACCAGATTTCAATTGTTCATGGAGGAATGAATGCAGAAGCAAAGGCTTTCGAAATGGCCCGTTTCGAGAAAGGGGAAACTCAAATTATGGTTGCCACAACGGTTATCGAAGTGGGTGTAAATGTGCCCAATGCCTCAGTAATGGTCATCGAAAGTGCTGAACGTTTTGGCCTTTCTCAGCTCCATCAACTTCGAGGAAGAGTCGGAAGAGGAGCTGAAAAGTCCTATTGTATATTGATGAGCGGTACAAAAATATCGGAGGATGCCAAGACTCGATTAGAATCTATGGTAAGAACTCAAAATGGATTTGAATTGTCAGAAATCGACCTTCAATTAAGAGGTCCTGGAGATTTAATGGGGACGCAACAAAGCGGTACGCTTCAATTAAAGGTAAGCGATATTGTTAAGGATGCCGACATACTATACCGAGCTAGAGAAGCGGCGGAATGGATTTTAAAACAAGACCCTGAACTAACATTTCAAGAAAATCAAGGAATACGAGCCACACTCAATAGACTCCTTAGAGGTAACCTTCTTTGGAGTTATATTAGTTAGTTAATCCTCTAAGACTTATAGCTTCACTTAAATGCCCAGTGCTGACCCATTCGCATTCATCAAAATCTGCAATCGTTCGGGCAATTCTATAACTTCTCTCAATGGCTCTAATAGAGTAGTTTTTCTGATGAATCAGCCTTTGTAATAGGGTCTTTGCTTTTGGTTCTATTAAAAAGCTATTTAAATGAATTAAATTACTAACAGAAGTCGTAGGATCTGCAAGTATTCGATCCTTTCGAAATTGATTCGCCCGATTCACTCGTTTCAATATTTCCACGTAGGGTTCCTTCTGCTTTTCGACCTTAAAATCAGGTTTAAATAAAGTGATCTGAAAATCAACTCGATCTAAAAAGGAAGGGGTTAGTAATTTGGAATCTGAAAACGAATCATTGGTAGTCCCAATTAATGTAAAATCTGCCATATAGCTTTTGTGATATTTCAATGTATTCAAAGTGACAGACTTCTGTTCCATAGCTATTTTAATGAGCTCAAGAATTGATTTTCGGTAACTACCTATTTCATCCATATAAAGGATTCCTTCATGTGCTAAAGAAACTTCACCGGGATAAGGGTGTACTCCCCCTCCCATTAATTGAGTAGAGGTTATATTCTGATGAACTTTGCGAATCACAGCCTCTTTTTGAAAAGGTATATCTCTCCTACTGAGTAATTCGCATTGTTCATCTGTCAGGTTACCAGAAGTATTTTTAGCAATCTCTAAAAAGCATTCACATAGTGAAGTTTTACCAATTCCTGGGCTTCCTGATAGAATAGTATGGTGCTTTCCTACTAGGGCAAGCTCTAAAGCTCGCTTAGCTTCGTCTTGACTAATGACATCAATTTCTCTCGCTAATTTGACATCTAAAGATTTTCGACTCAAAGGAGAGTAATTACCTGTTTTAAGGTAATCGATTAACTCTTTTACTGTATCTAATACAATTATCTCAATTCCTTTTAAAGCCAAGGATTCTTTGAAATTTTCTGATGAAATAATGACTTTTTGAATTCCCTGTTTTTTAGCGCGCAGTAACCAACCATCAATATATGGCAGTGCTAAAATATTTCCATGTAGATCTACCCTACCTAGAAAAAGAATTGATGAGGTTCGATTTGAAATATCTAGATGCTTTAAGGTATACAACAACATAAACAAGCTTAATTCTATAAAGGAAAAGTGCTTTGTTGAAATCGACGTTTCAGAACTTAAAGTGATGCGTTTAAGTGGTATTCTAACGCTAAGATGATCCAAAACTCTAAGCAGTTTATCTATGGCGGATCTACAATTCCCTTGAGGTAAATTATTGAACCGAAAGCCATACCCTTTTGAGATTGCGAGAGAAAGCGAACTGATCTCGTAAGAATTTCCTGCTAGAATGGGAATAGGTAGTTTTTGAGCCATAGTGAGCCCAAAGAAAGCAGTGCTTAACGCAATAACTATTCAGTAACCTCCAAAGCCTCAAAGGCTTTCAATGAAGCGTCTAAAAACCCTTTAAATTCGGCAACTGAAGTCATTTGAACCGGTGTATTTAAAAGATCATAGTTCGAACTGACGGGTACGTATTCAAGTATTCCTATCAAGCTTTTGGCAGAGGGGCGTTCAGATGAATTTAAAACCCATTTTTGTGGAACTCACTTTTTTAATCCAGCACGATACTTAAGACTGCTTGAAGTAATCCCTACAAAAGAGACAAGTAAAAATGTCATAAACTTTTTTATGGAGTTTGGTAAAGTGACCTTAGGAAAGCAAACCGTTTTATGTAAAGATACACCAGCCTTTATCGGAAATAGGATCGGGGTAATGTCTGGCACAGAAATTACATTGTTAACAGAAAAGTATCAATTTAGAATTGAAGAAGTTGATGCGATGACAGGAGCTTTGATAGGAAGACCTAACACGGCAAGCTTTCGATTACAAGATTTAGTAGGACTTGATACGGGTGAT
>CAXPJI010000059.1:0-5031 GCA_964217345.1 Euzebya sp. | reverse complement strand
GAATATGACCTACCTTTTGTCGTAATGAAATGATGATTGGTACTGAACCAAGAATATCGATTACGGCGAAGAGAATCATTGACGCCGTTAGAATTTCTTTACTGTTAAATTGAATATCCATTGTACTCCACTAATTAGGTAGTGCAAAGTTATCCCAAATTTTGAGGGTTAGACGATTTCTAGACCTCTTTTAACGATGGTGTAAGATTTTGGCATCTCGAGCTCATGTTCGATTACGTACTTTCTATAAAAATCCTGGAAAAGAGTAAAGAAAAACACCAGAGTGAAGGTAATTGCTGCAGTTTTGTTTAATTTTTTTGTCATAATAGAATGTTTTTATTCTAATAAGTTAGACGAAATAATATTGATACGAGATTTTATTCTTCCCTTCACTCCGAAACAATTTTAGATAGCAACTCTAATTTACCCTTATCAAATAGTATTGGTAAGCTATCTAATGGGGTTCCTTTAGGAGCTTTATAGTTGTCGTAATCGAGAAAGATAAAATTTCCTTGAGGTCTTTGGTAGGCTTTTCTAAAGCGAACTCCTCCGTCATTGATATGAAAATCATAAGATAGGTAAGAAAGTGCATAGGTTGAGGTATCGAAGTAATATCGATAAGTATCCTCGTGATCAGTGCCGCCATTCTCCTCTGAGAAAGACACCTTTAGCGTAGCGTATTCTTTTCCTTCAATGAGTGTGTTTTCTAGAAGTGTAATGATAGTCGCATCGTCTTTTAGAGGCAAGGGTAGCTGATAGAAATAGGCCACTGAATTGAGAGAATTAGAAAATCGAGATTCATCTTCTTCAGTGAGCTTAAGTCTTTCGCCATTAATACTTCGACTAAATTCTGAAGAGTTCCAAAGACTATCGATTTGAATAATTGTTTGTCCGGTTATAGAGTCTTGTAGTTGAATTTTTTTGGTGTAGAGAAAAGGCGATTGAGTTCGGTCGATAAGGTAAGTGTATTCTCTAAATTTAAATTCTACGGGTTCTTTGTAAAAGTATTCAAACCCGTGATATTCGATAGAAGATTCAATAATTCGGTCAGCTTCTTCTTGACAAGAAGTTAGTGCGATGAGAAGGATCAGCGTAAGTATTCGATTCATAGGGCAAATTCTTTCAGAACATCGATTGAAACAAATGATAGGGTTTTATGATGAGTGGCTTCGAGTTTGATTTTTGGGGCTACCCCTGCTTCGTAGGCCTCATACCAACGGGTTACACATAAACACCAGAAATCACCAGGTTTGAGTCCAGGGAAATGATAATAGGGGTTAGGTGTAATCAGATCGTTTCCTTTCGATAAACTGAAAGATAAGAATTCTTCGGTCACGGCTGCACATACGGTATGTGTGCCGTGGTCTTGCGCTATGGTGCGACAGTGTCCGTCTCTAAAATATCCCGTGAGTGGGTTAAAGCAACAGGCAACCAAAGGAGTTCCTAAAACATTTAGTGCCTGCTCCATATCTTTAGGCGAGTTGAGGTTGTTGGATAGCTTCGTAGATCCCATCCCAAAGTGCGATCCGAACCTCTAAAGATTTGATAGCAACCGCCTCTGCCTCTGCCCAAAGGGTGTCGTTATTTCCACAAAGTGTCTCAATCATTTTGAGTGCAATTGGACCATGTTCGTCTCCGTCTAATTCAATGTGACGATCGAGATAGTATCTGAACTTATCGTAGTCATGACCACTGGTCTTTGCCTCTTCTAGTATAGCGATGAACATGTCAGGAATAACATCTTCTCGTCCGAAGGTGAAAGAGGCAGCAATTTTATGAGCTTCTTTGGTCTTTACAATGCTAAACGTATAGTTTACGAAGTCTTGCGCTGCTTTTGGGGCATTAGCGATTTCTAAAGCCTCTCCTATATTTTTATTATTTCGAAGTGCTGCGATGAATGTTTCAATTCCTTTTGTCGAGGCGCCTAGTTGCTTCATGGCATCGAGATACATTTCAAAGTGACTCATAGGTTCACCAACTTCGTTGATATCACTCTCTTCTCCGTGCACAATTTCATTGATAAATCGTGCTACTGCTCCGCTACCTGTAGGAAGCCAAGGCAGGCTTACACAGGTAAATTGAAGTTGTAAGGCCTTGAGTAAAGACATGAAATCAAATACGGCATAAACGTGAAACTCACTGAAAAGTTTGACGTCATCAATATTTTGCAGACTTCTGTAAAGTGGATGACTTTTTAACGATGCTCTTAGCGGGGTTAATTTATTTTCTAAGGCTTCTATTCTTGAACTCATATCCTAGCAATTTTAGAGTGCAAAATTAAGAACTTATGATTTTACGGCGTGCATTCGAACCACCTCGGTCTGACCTACATGACAATCACCTTCTTCAAGTGAAATCACTTCTTGTTTTAAGGTCTTAAATCGATAGCCGTCAAAGTGAAGTTTCATATCTTCGATACTATACAGAAAATCATCTGATTTTGGGCCACCGACCGAAGGTTGCTTTGCTTGGTACTTTAAGTGGTTTGGACTGAAACCTTCTAAAATGATTGATCCTCCAGGTTTTAGATAACTGGTTAGTCGTTCAAAATTCATTGAACGAATGGCATCTGGAAAATGAACATAAATGAGCGCTAACGCATCAAAACTCTCAGATTCGAATTTAAGATCAGCCAATGAGCATATTTGGTAATCAATATTTACCTTTTTTTCCTCAGCCAATTGCATCGCTTTTTTGTAGGCATTTTCAGACCAGTCATAGGCTGATGCTTGCCATCCTTTTTCAGCAGCGTAAACAGCATTTCGACCCTCGCCTTCAGCAGGTAGTAGTATTTTACTGGGTTGCAGCTGGTCTAGTTGTTCTTTGAAAAAGACATTAGGTTCTTTTCCATAGGCGTATTCGGCACGTCCGTAGCGATCGTTCCAGAAGTCTTTCATAGCATGATTTTGAAATGCAAAGTTAGGCAAAAGCAAGCGGCCTTAAGAGGATCTCAAGGTTATGAAACGGGAAAGTTTTACTCTCTGATTGAAGTGTCTGTCGTTATTTCGATGACACCGCTAGAACCCCTAAATCCGTAGGCTGAGGTTTCTAAAAGAGATTTTAAGATCTTGACCGATCGTATGCTGTTGAGGTCGAGCCCCGGTGGAGCCTGTTCACCGTAAATGATACCATCTATTACCCAAAGCGCATAAGGATTACCAGAGGTAGGAGCATACATTCTGTCGTTTAAAACAATCACTCTGTTATCCCGAACCTTCGCGGTTCCTAAATGAGCTCGAAGGGCTTGAATTAGGCTCGGAGCATTGACATCTACCTTATATTCATTCAGCTCAATGCGCGGTTTCGTTTGCTTTCTCTTGCGCTTACCCTTAACCCTTACTTCTTTTAAGGCAATAGTGTCCTGGTTTTCTTGCGCACTGAGAGTGGTTGTGCCTACTATAAAGGCTATTACTAAAAGAAGATAACGTTTCATTTTTTCTTTGAAGAAAGTGCGACAGACATAGCGACGCCAATACTTACCCCGACACCTATACCGAGTGCAAGATTGTCTTGACTTACCCCAATCGCGACCCCAATGGCTATTCCCATAGGGAGTCCTATAGCGAACTTTGACCTATTCATTTTAAAGGTTTTCCTTAAAGATAAATAAGATATTCATTACCTAAGTTTAACCTTAACTTCTCTTTAAGGGCTTCTACCCAAGTTATATTTGTATTGTAAGAGTCATAGAGGCCAAGGGATTGTTCGAGATCCGGTCTCGCGACTCTTTTTGTTCTATCCCTCTCTTCGCAACTTCGATAAGAACTCAGGAGTGATGCCTATATACTTGGCGATTAATTTGAGAGGAACTTCTTGCAATAGCCCAGGGTAGTTAGAAATAAACTGCTCATAACGCTCTTTAGCACTAAGGTTCAATAAATCTAGATTGCGTTTTCTGCTGCCGACCAGTGCATTTTCGGTAATGATTCTGAAATAACGCTCCAATTTGGGGACGGCCTCAAAGAGCTTCAACTGTTCTGCTCTGGTAATGGCGAGAATTTCACTTGAGGTTAGGGCTTCGACTGATAGCGTTGAGGGGGCATTGGACAGATAGGCGTAGAGATCGGTGATCCATCCGTGGGGTCTTGCAAATTGTAGGGGGTTAATCTGTCCTTTACTGTCAAATGAGTACGAATAGAGACAACCGCTAACCACAAAGGCTAGCGATTGAGCCTGCTCACCTTCTTCGAGCCAGAGTTCTTTGCGCTTTAATTTTGCACTACTAAAAGCATGAATTACCTGTCGTTGCTCTTCAGCCGTTAATTCGACATGCCTCGAAATCGCCTTGATTAATTCTAGCTTCATTCTCGAACCACTTCAATTTCAGGATTGATTTCTAAAAGAGCTGCTACGAACGCTTCATTGTCTGAAGGGCTAAAATAGATTTCATCGTATTTATTGTAATAGATGATTACCCCGTTTCGTGCGGTAGCTGGTCGTGTACCTACCCAAAGCGTTTTGTTAACGGATACTTTATGAATACTCGAAACAGAAAACCTTCCAGACAGAATACTTGATCGCCAACGTAGTTCATCCCCATCGATTGTATAATAGGTATGAGTGTAAAATGCAATCATCATTAGGGTGGTTGCCGCGAGAATTACAAAGGCAAAGAGTGCTTCAATTCCTGATATTCCCGAACGAATTAAGGGCCACATAGGTATTACGCAGATGGCGATCGAAAAAACAAGCACACCATTGAAGAGCGCATCGGTTCGAGCTTTAAATACTTTAGTTGCGTTGGATGATTTCATCAGTTGGTACAGACTTTAATTGAAAGCGTTTCAGAGGGAGTGGGTGAGTAGGCTAGGCATTGCGCACATAATTGTTCCTCTTTGACAAGTGTAAAGTAAAATTGATCACCTTCTTTAATTTCATCTGGGAAATCACAGATGGATCCCAAACGAAACGCGTTAGGGTAGGTGATTTCTTCCCAAGGGTCAACCCAGCTTTTGGCAATAAAACCCTTATCGTACCAGTCTTGAGGCACTTCTCCCTCCACTGTTATCACATAATTCATGCAGATTCCTT
>CAXPJI010000058.1:0-5451 GCA_964217345.1 Euzebya sp. | reverse complement strand
AAAATTAGAATGCAAAGTCAATGGCTAATTTCAAAAGATAGTTATTGAAATATCATTTTCGTTCTATCAAATTTTTGATTTCGCAGAATTTATAGCCTTCAATAACTATCTTTTGAAATTAGCCATTGACTTTGCATTCTAATTTTCTTGTTAAAGTCACTTCGGGTCTGGGTTACGAATTCTAAGGTTTACATTTTTTGGTCTTTATAATCTTCTTAAATAGACGTCGTATATAAATTCTTGGGTTAAGGTTGGTGCAGGGGGTCAACGATAGAATTTAAGATTATTTTAAAATTCTTTTGCTTCGATTTGATTTTCAATAATTAATAAGTACATTTGCAGCCCTAAAAATTAGGAGTAAAATAGAAGAATGCCAACAATTTCACAACTAGTAAGAAAAGGTAGACACTCGATTGCCAAGAAGAGCAAATCGGCTGCTTTGGATTCTTGTCCCCAGCGTAGAGGTGTGTGTACTCGTGTATACACTACTACACCAAAGAAACCTAACTCAGCAATGAGAAAGGTAGCTAGGGTACGTTTAACCAATGGAAAAGAGGTTAATGCGTACATTCCAGGAGAGGGGCACAATCTCCAAGAGCACTCGATAGTATTGGTACGCGGTGGACGTGTGAAGGACTTACCTGGAGTTCGTTATCACATTGTTAGAGGAGCCCTTGACACCGCAGGTGTACAGGGTCGTACACAACGACGTTCAAAATACGGCGCAAAGCGTCCTAAAAAGTAGTTCTGAAAAGACGCAAGTACGATGAGAAAAAGACAAGCAAAAAAACGTCCGATGCTTCCAGATCCTAAATTTGGAGATCAATTAGTAACACGTTTCGTAAATATGATGATGTGGGATGGTAAGAAATCTGTTGCCTTCCGCATTTTTTACGATGCAATCGATATTGTAGATCAGAAAAAGACTGACGAAGAAAAATCTGCATTAGAGCTTTGGAAAGATGCTTTATCTAATGTGATGCCTCACGTAGAAGTACGTAGTCGTCGTGTGGGTGGAGCTACTTTTCAGATTCCTATGCCTATTCGTCCTGATCGCAAAATTTCTACTGCTATGAAGTGGTTGATTAGTTATGCAAGAAAGCGTAACGAGAAGTCAATGGCTCAAAAATTAGCTTCTGAAATTCTTGCTGCTGCCAAAGAAGAAGGTGCTGCGGTTAAGAAGCGTATGGATACTCATAAAATGGCTGAGGCTAACAAAGCGTTCTCACACTTTAGATTCTAATCAGACATGGCAAGAGATTTAAAATTCACTAGAAACATTGGTATTGCTGCTCACATTGATGCAGGTAAAACAACTACCACTGAACGTATATTATTTTACACTGGAGTAAGCCACAAAATTGGTGAAGTTCACGATGGTGCTGCTACCATGGACTGGATGGAGCAAGAGCAGGAGAGAGGTATTACGATTACTTCTGCTGCTACCACTTGTACTTGGAATTTCCCAACAGAAAATGGTCAGCTTACTGATGAATCTAAAGGTTATCATTTTAATATTATTGATACCCCCGGTCACGTTGACTTTACTGTTGAGGTGAACCGTTCGCTTCGTGTATTAGATGGTCTTGTTTTCTTGTTCAGTGCGGTTGATGGCGTAGAACCTCAATCAGAAACAAACTGGAGACTAGCCGACAACTATAAGGTGCCTCGTATGGGGTTTGTTAACAAGATGGATCGTCAGGGTGCTAATTTCTTAGCAGTTTGTACACAGGTTCGTGAGATGTTAAAGTCGAATGCAGTGCCAATTGTATTACCAATCGGTGATGAAGCAGATTTTAAAGGGATCGTTGATCTTGTTAAAAACCGCGCGATTGTATGGCATGATGATAATTTCGGGTCTACTTTCGATGTTGTCGATATTCCTGCAGACATGGAAGATGAGGTTCGTCAATACCGTGCAGAACTTATCGAAGCTGTTGCTGAGTATGACGAATCACTAATGGAAAAATTCTTTGAAGACGAAGATTCAATTACTGAGGATGAGGTTCATGCTGCGCTTCGAGCTGCTGTTATGGATATGAGTATCATCCCGATGGTCTGTGGTTCATCATTTAAGAATAAAGGGGTTCAGTTCCTGTTAGATGCGGTTTGTCGTTATCTGCCTTCTCCCCTAGATAAGGAGGCTATTATTGGAACTAATCCAGATACAGATAAAGAAGTTGCGCGTAAGCCAGATCCAAAAGAGCCTTTTGCGGCATTGGCATTTAAGATTGCGACAGATCCATTCGTAGGTCGTTTAGCGTTCTTTAGAGCCTATTCAGGTACTCTAAATGCTGGGTCGTACGTTTTAAATAACCGTTCAGGTAACAAGGAACGTATCTCTCGTATTTACCAAATGCACTCGAATAAGCAAAATGCGATTGAATCGATTTCTGCTGGTGATATTGGGGCTGCGGTAGGTTTCAAGGATATCAAAACCGGTGATACACTATCGGATGAAAAGCATCCAATCGTACTTGAAAGTATGGTTTTCCCTGATCCGGTAATCGGTATCGCTGTTGAGCCTAAGACTAAAGCTGACGTGGATAAATTAGGTATGGCTTTAGCTAAACTAGCTGAAGAAGATCCTACTTTCCAGGTTAAAACAGATGAGGCCTCAGGTCAGACCATTATCTCTGGAATGGGTGAGCTTCACTTAGATATCATCGTTGACCGTTTACGTCGCGAGTTCAAGGTTGAAGTAAACCAAGGTCAGCCACAAGTAGAGTACAAAGAAGCTCTTACGCAGAAGGCGGATCACCGTGAGGTTTACAAGAAACAAACCGGTGGTCGTGGTAAATTTGCGGATATCGTATTTACTATCGAGCCTGCTGATGAAGGTAAAACTGGTCTTGAATTTGTGAACGAGGTGAAAGGTGGTAACGTACCTAAAGAATATATCCCTTCAGTTGAAAAAGGTTTCAAAGAGGCTATGAAGAATGGTCCTTTAGCTGGATTCGAGATGGATAGTATGAAAGTTACCCTTAAAGACGGTTCGTTCCACCCAGTGGATTCTGATGCACTTTCTTTTGAGCTAGCTGCGAAGCTTGGTTATAAGGAGTCTGCTCGTGCTGCTAAGGCAGTTATTCTTGAGCCTATTATGAAACTTGAGGTATTAACTCCTGAGGAGAACATGGGTGACATCGTTGGGGATCTTAACCGTCGTCGTGGTCAAGTAAATTCTATGGACGATAGAGCTGGTTCTAAAGTAGTTAAAGCATCTGTTCCACTTTCAGAAATGTTTGGTTATGTAACTTCTTTACGTACCCTTTCTTCGGGTAGAGCCACCTCTACAATGGAGTTCTCACATTACGCTGAGACACCTTCGAATATTTCTGAAGAAGTTATTAAGGCAACTAAAGGAGATAATTAATCTATCAAAGCTATGAGCCAAAAAATTAGAATTAAACTAAAATCATACGATCATAATTTGGTAGATAAATCTGCCGATAAGATTGTTAAGACAGTGAAAACTACTGGTGCAATTGTTACTGGTCCAATTCCACTGCCAACGAATAAGAAGATCTTTACTGTACTACGTTCTCCTCACGTAAACAAAAAATCTCGTGAGCAGTTTCAGTTAAGCTCTTACAAGAGACTTCTAGATATCTACAGTTCATCATCAAAGACAATTGATGCACTTATGAAACTAGAATTACCTAGTGGAGTTGAAGTAGAGATTAAGGTGTAATTATAATCGAGCCTTAGTGCTCGTGACATGTCTCAAACGAGGGTTTGAGAAAAACGGTAATAGAAAAGTTCTGGGTCAGGGTTTTTCTTGACCCAAATTTTTTAAAAGAAGAATTAATAATTAAATAAATAGTATGTCTGGGTTAATTGGAAAAAAGATCGGCATGACTAGCATTTTTGACGAGAACGGGAAGAATATCCCTTGTACCGTTATTCAAGCTGGGCCATGCGTGGTTACCCAAGTCAGAACCGAAGAGGTTGACGGGTATGATGCACTTCAACTCGGTTTCGATGACAAGGCAGAAAAACGTGCTTCAAAGGCTGAAATTGGTCATGCCAAAAAAGCGGGTACTTCTCCTAAGAAAAAGCTCATCGAATTCCGATATTTTGAAAATGGTAAATATGGTATCGGTGATACCATCGATGTAACGCTTTTCCAAGAAGGAGAGTTTGTCGATGTTATCGGTACTTCTAAAGGTAAAGGTTACCAAGGGGTTGTTAAACGTCACGGTTTTGCCGGTGTGGGTCAATCTACACACGGTCAGCACAACCGTCTACGTGCTCCTGGTTCTATTGGTGCCGCTTCTTATCCTGCAAGAGTATTCAAAGGAATGCGTATGGCTGGAAGAATGGGTGGTGATCAAGTAACGGTTCAGAACCTACGAGTAGTTAAAGTTCTTCCTGAGAAGAATGTGCTTGTTGTTAAGGGTTGTGTGCCTGGTCATAAAAATGCATACGTAACAATCGAGAAGTAATGAAAGTAGCAGTATTAGATCGTAACGGAAAAGAAACCGGTCGTAGCGTAGAGCTTTCGAACGATATTTTTGGTTTTGAGCCAAATGAGCATGCTATTTATTTAGATGTGAAGCAATACTTAGCGCATCAGCGTCAAGGTAATCACAAGGCTAAAGAGCGTGGAGAGATTGCTGGTAGTACCAGAAAACTTAAGAAGCAAAAAGGAACGGGTACCGCACGTGCTGGTTCTATTAAGTCACCTGTTTTTAGAGGTGGTGGTAGAATTTTTGGACCAAGACCTCATGGTTATGACCAAAAATTAAATAAAAACGTTAAGCGTATTGCTCGTAGATCAGCGTTAAGTCTTAAGGCAAAAGAGAGTGCATTAATGGTTATTGAAGACCTTGCATTTGATGCGCCAAAGACCAAGGATTTCATCTCAGTTTTGGAATCACTTGGTATTCAGGCTAAAAAGTCGCTTTTTGTCTTGGCTGACGCTAACAAAAACGTATATTTGTCGTCTCGTAATTTAGAGCAGTCTAAAGTTGTAACTTGCTCAGAATTAAACACTTATAGCATTGTTAATGCTGCAAATGTTGTTATTTCTGAGAGCGCAATCGAGGCTATTGAAACCAATTTAAACAAATAATTGAGGTATGAGTATTCTTATTAAGCCCATTATTACTGAAAAGTTAAGCGCTGAAGGCGAGCTTTTCAATCGTTATGGTTTCTATGTAGATCCTAAGGCAAATAAAATCCAGATCAAGGAAGCGGTTGAGTCTACTTACGGTGTTACTGTAGACAAGGTTAGAACTCAAATTTATGCTGCAGAGCGTAAAACACGCTACACCAAAACTGGAATTCAGCACGGTAAAACAAACCTTCTTAAGAAGGCTATTGTTCAGGTTGCTGAAGGTGAAGTAATTGATATTTACAGTAATCTATAATATACTGAAATGGCTGTTAGAAAATTAAAACCGATTACACCGGGACAACGTTTTAAGGTTGTCAATGGTTTTGATGCGA
>CAXPJI010000057.1:0-11354 GCA_964217345.1 Euzebya sp. | reverse complement strand
CAAATACTCTTGAACCGGCATAAGGTGTACCACATTGATTCCCAAATCAACCAAATAATCAAAGCCGATTTTCTCTCCAATCGAATTGCGCAATCCGCTTGCTATTACTCCTTTAAAGGTTCCCTTTTCGCGATCAATGATAGGTAAGCGATCACTGAAATCTTGAACATGCATTTCATAAGCGATAACGTCTTTCATTGCAGGAATACCACCATCAAGAGGAGTAGCAGGGACAGTTTTTGGCCAAATACGCGCTCTACCCCAACTGGTATCAACTACCCTAGCATAGGGATCTCTTACGTGAGTCTTCGTGGTCTCATAAAAGAAATTACCCTTGTCACCAGGCCCGTGTACCGTGAAATCATAATACATCCCAGAAAAGTCTTTATTAAATGAAGCTTCCCAAACCCCTTGATCATCAACCTCCATCTTAACGGTTTGACTCGCATAAGTGGCCGTCGAACTTTCGTATAAATAGAGATAAACCGAAGTCGCTCGAGGAGCAAACAATCGCACCTCTGTTTTTCCATTAACAATCTCTGCACCTAAGGTTTTATCGCTGTATAAATTTCGAAACCATCCATCAAACGAGACTTGAGTTTTAATTCCATTATCCAAATCCTCTAGATAATGAACCCTTCTTATATCGATGGGCTCTGAAGGAACAAGGAGTGCCTTAGAAGCTGTGTTCGGTAAGACTTTCTTAACTCCGATTTCTCGACCATCGATTCGCGTTAGTCTGTAATCATTAGAATCAAAACTCGGTTTGAAATTAGTGAGTAGTGCAATGGCTTTATCATCAAGTATTTCGGCTTTAAACAAGGGAACGAATGCGTCATATTTATACACCAGATTCCCTCCCTTTTCATTCGTTGGGCTATGTGCTACCTCTTGCCACTGAGCATTATCGATTAAAAATTTGAATTCAGATTTAGCCGGAATCTTTAAATCATCCTCATTTTCAATAGTCAAACTCCAAACCGAACCAGTTTTTTTTAATTGCCAATCGGCATTGAACGAAGCGTCCCACCCTCTAAATGAACCCGTAACGTAAACACGCTCTGGAAAGGTTCTATAGATCTCTTGATCATATAAAAAGGTTAGACGATCACTGAATAGTGCATAACCTTGTTTCAACTGCTCTCCGGTAAAGGACTGCGCATTCACTGCAAAAGACAAACAGGTGAAGAAGATGTAGGTCAGGAAGTTTCTCATATCTCAAAGATAGTTTTGAGTAAGGAAATAAGGCCTTTTAGAAAGATCGATTTTACAACTACAAGAAAACCAGTCAATTATAGTTCATACTATTAATTTTTTTCGTTACTTGTATGTCCGATTTTTTAAATTCGATGCCTACCTTATCTAAACAAAAAATTCGAATCGCTCGCCTACTAGAACATCAAACTCTAGCAGTACACTCATTGTTTTATGAAGGGAAGCGTTACACTAAATCAGAATTAGAAGATATTTTAGAGGCTTATTATCGACGACAGCATCGTAAAGATTAATGCAGTGGTCGTTTCTTAATCATTCCGCCTTTCGTATCCTTAATAGGATATTGTATTACAAAAGCCTTCGGGTCAATCTTCTCAATTTCGAGAATTAATTTACTCACCTCAAGACGCGTAACGACACAGAATAATATATCTCTATCTGGCAGTGATTGACCATGACTACCAAATCCTCCATCTGAACGAAATGATGTCACTCCACGTCCCATCTCATACCTAATTTGTGATCTGATCGCAGCTGAATCAGGGGACACAATCATCACCCCAATATATTCTTCAATTCCATTGATAATAAAATCAACAGTTTTTGACGCGACCACATAGGTCAATATCGAATACATTGCGGTTTCTAGGCTAAGAATTATTGCACTAACCGAAAAAAGAATAACGTTAAAAATAGTGATAACGTCACCCACAGTAAGACTCGTTTTTCGGGAGATTGAAAGTGCCAGCACTTCGGTACCGTCGATGACTGCCCCACCTCGTATCGAAAGGCCTATACCTACGCCTAAGAAGAATCCACCAAAAACAGCAATAAGTAATTTATCTGAAGTAATTACCGGAAATTCAAGTAAGTGCACTAACAACGCTAAACCGAGTATAGCAAGGCTACTTTTTACAGCAAAAGGGATAGATATTTGCCTTGCACCCAGCAGAATAAAGGGAGCATTGACAATGATAATCAAGAAGGAAAGATTGAAACCTGTGAGTACTTCACCCAGAAGTGAAACTCCCATCGCGCCCCCATCGAGAAACTGATTGGGAAGTAACAAACCCTTTAAACCGATGCTAGCAGAGAGCACTCCTAACAGCAAGAAGATGGTTTCTCTGATTCTTACTTTAACCATTAAGCGGCCGAGTCGACTCATCATCATAAAAAAAGCTTTTCTCAAAGGTAAAAGAAGCTTCAATTATCGGGTAGTTCTTTCACCTATATTTGCCTCATTATGGAAAGTATAAGTTTCGGAGCGATTGCGGCGGTACTAACAACCACTGCTTTTTTACCTCAGGCCTTTAAAGTGATTCGTACGGGTGAGGCAAAAAGTTTGAGCCTCTCAATGTTTCTAATGATGTTTGTGGGAACCCTTCTTTGGGCTCTTCATGGGTTTGATTTAGAAGATAAACCCATGATTTATGCCAATCTCACCACATCCGGGTTGAATGCGGTGATATTAGTCATAAAAATCCGATCAATAATTCGCGAAAGACAGGCGAATTCTTAGTGAGCAAATCTGCTTCTTAGCAGACGAGTCACGATGAGCAATAATAACGAAGTTGGATTATTCGAAAGCTTTGCTCGTGTGTTTCTCGCCATGATGCGAGAACGATTTTCGTTTAATGAAATAGTCATTTTAATTGATTGATGTGATTTTCGGGGTGCAAAAGTACGACGGTTTTACAATTAAAAAAAGGGCGATTTAAAATAAATCGCCCCTTGTTAACTAAAAACAAATAAGACCTGTGAAGGGTATAAACTTAGTTAGGAAGTAATCCAGGATTCCAGTAATAATCTTCAGAGGTAATCAATCCTTCATCATTTACAGTAATCTGAGAGTGATGATAGCCTTTCGAGGTATTCCCTGATTTTTTATTTCTTACGGTCATTTCCCACCAAGAAATAATGGTGACATCGTTAGCTCCTTCATACTTTAATAAATCAGGATATCCAATTTCAGTTACATCCACCACCTCATATTCTGCATAAAATTCTTTTAACATCTCCATTTCTTGATCTGGATTTCGAGTGTCTTTCAAATCCGTGATACTCATCACATCTCGAATTACAGCATTATCAGAGTATAAGGCTCTCATTGACTCTAAATCTCCTAAAGCGATGTAAGCATATAATAATCGTGATTTTGCAATCATAGGATGATCCTTGTAAATAGTACCATTGGTTCTTGTAGACCAAGCGTCATATGCTTTTTGCCACTTCAATTGACTATCTGAGACACCAAGACCTGCAATTTTTGTTGCATCCTCATTCATAAAGAAAATAGAGTTCCTTGGAATATTTAGCTCAATTCCCGTATTCTTATCATAACCGCGCATCGCTTGATAGGTGTATACATGAATCTGCTTGTCTTTTCCTTTTCCAAATTCCATCGCATCAGAGTAAGCTGAACCCCGATTAGCGATATCAAAACCGATTACGTTAGTACTTAGATAACGTGAACGATTAATCATATTTTGTAATTTTTTCGGTTGTGGACGCATTTCGTTCATTTGCCACCATCGAAAATCATCGGTAGTTAAATTTTGCATAGTAAGCGTATCTCCTTTGACAAAAGCATCAGTGAATTGATCAACGATGTCTATTGCAGGATGTTGGTCATAGATTTTTCCATTGACATTTTTAGACTGCCCCAAAACAAGGATGGAGCAAACCATGAAGATGGATACGAAAAATTGTTTCATAATTAAAGGTTTGATTAGGGTTTAAATTTTAATTGGATGATGCGCCAGTTAGCCACTGCCATGTCGCTACTTGATAAAAACCGTCGGGATTGATTTCGGCCATATTAGATTGATCTGCAGGCCAATTGATACCATCTCCTAAACGATAATTGAATAAATCTTCAAGAGAAGAAAACATATCCCATGACATCACTGCAGCCCAATCGGCTCCGGTTGGGTGTATTTTTTGCCCGGTACCCCAAGAAATCATATTCATTTTAGATCCATTTTCTTGAAAAAAAGGCTTCCATAATTCTTTGTTTTCTTGAAGAAACGCTGCACTATTGACTGGTCTAGCAAAATTGAATTGGATAATGGAGTTCACATAATCATCAGCGCTAGAAACCATCCAAAGTCCAGAATCAATTCGATACATAACACGAACATCCTTTTTCCAAGTGAACTTCTTCTGTAATTCTTGAAGGTCTTTGAATTCTTTGTTTGTTAATACTTTTTCAGCATTATTCCAAAATGCGTTTTTTGGACTTAAGGTTGCAGCAATAGAAGAATTCCCTTGAACGAACATATAGTTATATTCTTCTTCATCGTTCATACCGTCGAGTCTAACGGCCCTTAGAAAATTCCAAGCGGCAATATCGCCGTCATTAACAGCAGATTGTGCAACTTTTTGAAAGTATTTAGTCTGTACAGTTTCAAAGGCTTCAGTGTCGCCTTCAACAAGTACCGCATGCATAGTAACAATAGCACCTTCTTGTGCCCAGATAGCAACGGTAAATAATAGTAACAGCAAGGTTGTAATTCTTTTCATAATGGGGTCATTTATAGGTTAGGCTGATGAATTTACACTTTTAAATTTAAATTGCAATATTACATTTAATAAATATTATATTATATTTGTCATTTAAGTTAATTTCTATAATTATTCGTAATAAAAAACCTATATCAATGAAAAAAATATTACTATGTGTGCTTTCTGCACTTACCGTTTCCTGTTCAGATAGAACCAGCACAAATCCAGATTTTGAGAAGAATCTAGCAACAGCTAAAAAATTCATAGAATTACACGCTGTCGAAGACTGGCAATCACAAGCTACTCTAATTCATGATGAGTTAAACTGGCAACCACCTATTTATGGAGCTAGTACATACGGTAAAACAGAACACATTGAAGCCATGAAGATGTACCAAGACTTATTTGATAACATTCAATATGAAGCTCAAAGCTGGCTCCCAGGGGTAAATGAGGAGACGCTATTACCCGATGGTAGTGTTAGAACTTATGGGACTTGGACCGGAATACATACTGAAACTGGGATCCCATTCCAACTAACATCATATCATGCGATGGAATTTAAAGATGGTAAAATCGTCAGAGGTGGCGACTACTTTGACTTCAATGGACTCATGAATTCATTTAACCAATAAACCTAAATAATGATGAAAACGATTCAAAACACTTTATTCTTTTTACTACTTCTTGCTGGTGGGCTCATAGTTAATGCACAAGAAATGTATGTTTCTCTTTGGTACGGACAAATACAAAACTAGGATGTTTCAGAGCATATTGATCTAGAAAGAGAATACTATTCCAATTTTTGACAACACCAGATCGATGAAGGAAATATCATTGGTTGGGACATGTGGCAAATCCTTAATTCTGATGTGAATGAAATGACAACAACTTTTGTTTATGCTACTCTTCATAGCGAACCTACATTCACAACTAGCCCACTAAACTCTATGAAAGGAAAATCTTCGACTGATCGTAAGGCAGCAGAAAAGAGAGCAATGGGGCATTATATTAAAAACAAAGCAGTCACTACTAGTGTAAAAGGTGGATACGGGCCTCAACTAGAACCCGGCGGTGTCCCTACAGATATTGCAGTATTAAACTACATGGCGGTAGATCCTTATAAAGCAGATGAATACGAAAAAGCAGAATTAGAAGTGTTTATGCCTAATTTCAAAGAGAATGACCAAGTCAAAACAGGTTGGGGTCTTCATAAGATCCTCAACTATTTAGGCACTGATCACCCTGTCAACTACATCACCGTGGACTTTTACAACAGCCTAAACGACTTGTATGAAGTTAGAAATGCTACTGGAGAATTAAATGATGCAGCCGAAGAATTCTGGCGAAATTTCGAAGAAATTCGATCGATCAAGAATTCACATATCTTAAAAAAAGTTATGGTACTCAGATAAACCCAACCCAAACTTTGAGTGCAAAAAAAAGGGAGTCTATTTTGACTCCCTTTTTATTTAGAAACCGAAATTTTCGGCTCGAATTTTTTTATAGTTCTCAGTGTAATGATCTATTACTTCTTCCTGGGTAGTAGCATCATTAAATGCCTTCCAATTGGTTGTTCTTTCAGTATACTGAAAATCAACATGTTTGGTAGCCCAATTTTGAAGAGAATAAATCACCGGGTATAAATCGATACCCGCATCTGTTAAATAATATTCTTTGACTTTTCGATCTGATTCTTTCTTTCTGAAATTGATAATACCTAAAGAAACTAACTTCTTTAACCTGTTATTTAGAATATTAGAAGCAATACCTTCAGAAGCTTTACGCAAGAAATCAGAATAGGTAGTATATCCTTTGAATAAATCTCTTATGATAATCAGCGACCAGCGGTCACCTAATATATCAAGACCTACTGCACATGCGCACTTAGGCTGTAAATCATGGTATAGTATTTTCGCCATAATCGGTTGCTTTTGTATTACAATTGTAGTTAATGTCTAAGTTTTTGTATTGCAAAATTAAACAAAAACTATTTATTGCGAATCAACATTAACAATAAATTTACTTTATAGAAAACTACCTTCTTGGCAATAGAGCCTCGATTAAAACACCGAGTAGACCTAAGAAAATTCCGAGTAAAAACCCCTCCATAGGATTGCGTCCCTTGAGCTCAGCGATATACTTTCCTAAGAATCCGAAAGCTGCGATAATTGCGAAAAGCATGAAATAGATAATCCCAAGACTGAACATAGACTATATTTTGAAGTCAAAGATATCTCTATCCTTCAAATACGGAAGTTTTTTTCGCACCGACTGAAGCTCGTTTTTTGATAAGGTGTAAAGTAAAACACACTCGCCAGACTTCGTTCCTAAAGATTTACCCATCGGAGTATAGGTCGTACTGTGACCCGGGTAACCCTTTACCTTCTCGTCGTCTCCGACCCGATTTACTCCAATCGCATAACATTGATTCTCAATCGATCTTGCACATAGTAGACTATCCCAAGCATTTACTCTTGGCGCGGGCCAATTCGCCACACATAGATATACATCATAAGGAGCGTGATAGCGAGCCCAGGCCGGAAAGCGCAGGTCATAACAAATAGAAAGACAAAAAGTCCAACCCCTGTAACTTGCAAGCATCGGTCTTTCTCCCGATTTGAAAGCCTTGGCCTCATCACCTAAAGCAAAGAGATGCTTTTTGTCATAGCTTACTATCTCTTGGTTGGGAGTGACAAAATACATGCGATTGTAAAAGTTTCCATCCTCTTCAACTGCTAAACTACCCACAACAGCCGCATTCTTATTACAAGCGGTATGCTTCATCCACTCTAAACCGAAGGCATCACCTAAATCGGTTTGATCTGGGTCGTCAATAAAACCCGTAGCGAACATTTCTGGCAGAACAATTAAATCTGCCTTGATTTCTTTAATCAATTGATCGATACAACCGAGGTTGCCCTTCGGATCCTTCCAAGAAATGTCCAGCTGCACAAGGGCTACTTGTAATGAATCAGCTTTTGAATCGTCATACATAAAGCTAAAGTTACAGCACTTATCTTTGTTTAAATTCAAAATTCAATGCTGAGAACCCTTTTTTCGCTCGAATTAAAAAGTCTTTTTCGATCTCCCACCTGGAAACAGAATCTATGGATGCGCATACTCATCGTATTTGCCATTCTTTATTTCGTTTTGATTTTCTTATCACTTGGGGTAGGTGCCTACTACATCATCGAAAAAGCTCAGATCGGAGAACCCTTTGAAGTCATCAACCGATATCTGATCTACTATATCGGGTTTGATATTGTTTTTAGATACATGATGCAACCAATGCCTGTCACCAATGTGCAGCCCTTGCTTTATCAGAATATCAAAAAGTCAACAGTCGTTCATTTCTCTATGCTCAAGATGCTCTATTCGTTTTTCAACTGGAGTCATCTATTTTTTTTAATCCCAATGAGCATCATTTTAACTATTGAAGGTCAACCAGCGAGTCAAATAACCACCTGGGGAATTTCAATCTATTTCATATTGCTAATTAATAATTATCTCAATGTATTAGTAAACCAAAGGAATACGGTTTTTGCATTAGTAGCTTCTGTTGTTTTGGGTAGCGCCGCACTTCAATATTTTGGGATTTTTGATATCACCCCCTACACTCAAGTATTCTTTTTAACGCTATTCAATCATTCTTGGTTAATTATCCCGGTATTCGCATTATTACTGATCATCTATTATTCTGCTTTTAGTCATTTTAGAACCCGAATGTATCTCGATGCAGGACTGGCTAAAAAGAGTGAAAGAACGATCTCAATCAGTGAGAATTATTTCAATCGCTTTGGTAAACTCGGACTCATTTTAAGAAATGATGTAGCATTAATCCTTCGAAATAAGCGGGCTCGACAAGCCGTTTTCGCAGGCTTTTTCTTCATCTTCTATGGCCTATTGTTTTTTACCGGAGCTGTAGAAGCCTACGAGAGTGATACTTGGAAGCTTTTCGCTGGAATTTTTGTCACCGGAGGGTTCCTTTTTAGTTTCGGACAGTACGTGCCTAGCTGGGACAGTCAGTACTATCCACTATTAATGACTCAAAACATTACTTATCTCGACTATCTAAAATCGAAGTACACTCTTATCCAAGTATTCACCATTGCCACAACCATTCTCTCAAGTTGGTATCTTATATTCGGGCTTGAAGTTTTCAGCTATGTGATTTTAGGGGCCATTTATAATCTTACGATCAATTCAGTAATTGTATTATGGGGCGGCGCTTATGTACGAACCAAAATTGACCTAACCTCTAATAAAAAAGCTTTCGGAGATAAGAATGCTTTCAACTACCGAACCTTACTTTTAACGCTTCCCAAAATTGCACTTCCGCTTGCGCTATATGGTGGTTTTAATTATACGTTAGGCCCTACAGCCGCTAAAATTAGTATTGTTGTAGTTTCGATCGCTGGGTACTTTCTAAAGCCATACCTATTCAAAACCATTATCTCCATCTATCAAAAAGAAAAATACGAAACCCTAAAAGCTTACCGCTCATGATCTCGGTATCTAACCTTAGCAAAACTTATAAAGACACAACGGTTCTTTCTATAGATTCTCTCGAACTATCTAAAGGGGAAATTATCGGCCTAGTTGGAAACAACGGAGCGGGTAAAACCACCTTCTTCAGCTTGTTACTCGATCTTATCAAACCTTCAACAGGTTATATTGAAAATAATCAAATTCGAGTCGATGAGTCAGAGGATTGGAAGTCAACCACTGCGGCCTTCATCGACGAAAGTTTCCTTATCGGATACTTAACCCCAGAGGAATACTTCAGTTTCATCGCAGGACTCCGAAATATCAATAAAGCAGATCTTGATTCTTTTCTAAATCGATTCAACACCTTTTTCAACGGTGAAATTCTCGAAAAGAAAAAATACATTCGAGACCTTTCAAAGGGGAATCAAAAAAAGGTCGGAATCGCGGCCGCTTTCATCGGAGCTCCAGAACTAGTCATACTCGACGAACCTTTCGCAAATCTTGATCCACGTGCTCAAATGCAACTCCAAAATTTGTTGCGTGAAATCAATCAAGAATTGGGTTGTAGCATCTTTGTATCCTCACATGATTTACTTCATGTAAGCGAGTTGTGTCAACGCATTTTAATTTTGAATAAAGGCGAGCTCGTAAAAGACGCTAATCGAGGAGAAATTTCTCTAGACGCCCTTCGGGCCTTCTTTTCTGAAGAAATTGAAGCTTCTAATGAGATTACTCCATCACCAACGGACGAATAACCTCTGCCCAAATCGCATAACCCACAGAATTCATGTGAAGTCGATCTTCAACGAACAGATCTTCTCTCACTTGACCCTTCTTCAACATCGGGGAATAAATATCTGCGAAAACCAGTCGATCTTCCTTTTTAGCTCGTCGTTCAATGGCTTTATTCAAAGCCTCATATTCTTTGTATAATTCCCAGCGAAGCGGACTCGGTTTGGCAGCGATATATACAATCTCAGTCGCTGGATTTTGGTTCCAAATTCGAGTAAAAATTGTATCTAAATGCTCTAGAATGGTACGCGTTTCACGACCTGCAGCAATATCATTATCCCCCTCATAAATAAAGACCTGCTTCGGATTATATCGAAGTACCAAATCCTCTAAATAGTAATTCAATCCAAAAGCCGTTGACCCTCCAAAACCTGTATTAATTATAGGAGAACCTTTAGAAAGTAATCCCGCTGAGCGCCATAGGCGAACACTAGAACTCCCTGTAAATACAATAATTCCCGAGTCCCATGTAGGTACAGGAATATTCGCAATTTGAGCTACTTCATCAGCAAAAGTTTCAGCCTGTCTTAGGTATTCAATTTCCTCATTTTCTTGAGCATAAAGAGTCGATGAAAAAACAATACAAATTGTGAAAAAGCTTTTAATAAGTGGTTTAGTACATCGAAGCATGGTCTACAGTTAGAGGATATATTTGATAAATTTAGGCATAATGAAGCTTTTTAGGTACTTCTTCCTTCTCTTTATCCTCTCATTTTCTTCCTTGTTCGCGCAAGAAGGTTTCTATTATCAGGCAGTAATCAAGAACCCTGATGGCTCTCCGCTAAAAGAGACGCAGGTTGCGGTTAAAATATCAATCGTAAGTAACACTACAACCCTGTATACAGAACAAAGATCCATTGACACCTCGAAAGAAGGGTTCATCAGCTTTATCATAGGTGAAAACGATCCTGCTTCATTCTCAGGCATCAACTGGAATCAAGAGCTTTTCTTAGAAGATCAAATCGACATTAACGACGGTCAAGATTTCAGTACCCCAAGTCGAATGCCTCTATTAAAATCACCTAGGGCTTATGTAGCGGATAGAGCCGTAAACATCTACTCAAAAGATGGAGTCTTAATCCTAAATAGCGGTGACACAGGCACAAAAGCCACCTTCACCGGTAATCTCCTCGATTCTGCAGGAGGAACCATCATCGATAACACCGCAGGTAGTGTCGCCCTTAACGCAGCTACTTTATCCGGTAACCTAACCGGAGATGTCACAGGTAATGTCACAGGTAACCTAACCGGGGATGTTACTGGAGATCTAACCGGAGACGTCACCGGTAATGTAAATGGTAATCTAAGTGGTAATGTTACCGGTAATCTCCTCGATTCTGCAGGAGGAACCA
>CAXPJI010000056.1:0-11843 GCA_964217345.1 Euzebya sp. | reverse complement strand
TGTAGAAAATATAGGCCGGAAGCGCCAAGGCCTTCATGAGGGTATTCGCATAAATCTGAAAGATTGCCTTAGGCAAAAACTCAGCGGTAAGAAGAATGACCAGAGTCGAAATTAAGGTATGGGTCAGTAACTGAAATTCACCGAAAACCAAGGCCGCAATTGCGTTACTTTCAGGGGTCACTACCGGCAACACTTCGAGAAGTAATTTTCCCATGTAATAACCATAAATCACCAGTGCCAAGTTATTACCAATAAGCATACTAGCTATAAACCGCGAAGGTGAAGAGGTTAGTCTAGAAAGTAATCGTGCTAATAGCCCCTTCTGCTTTTTTTCAAGTTCGATGTGAATTCGATTCGAAGACACATAAGCGATCTCCATTCCTGAAAAGAAAGCGGAGAGCACAAGTGCGATGAGAATAAGAAATAGATAATGGTTCAATGCTTATAGCCCCTTTTCGCGCTTCTCGAATTTTTTACGATAGTTTCTTCGAAAGAAGAACATACCAATAGACACTACAAAAAATACCCCGAACAATAATCGTTCGTCACTTTCTGTTCCTAATAGCTCGATTAGACGATAGCCCGAAAAAAAGGCTACCATTAAATACAAGTACTCAGTATAACGTAAGAGTTTTATCATACTCAAAAATAAATAATCTAATGCTTAGTTCTCCGATTCTGAAATTTGCAGGATACCGCGAGTCTTCATCGCCTGTAGCGAAGAGAAATCACGACTAAACTCCATCCCTTCACCCGTCATTATCGTACCCTCTTCAGGATTTTCAAATTCAAAAGGTTCTTCGGTAAAAATCCAATTTCTAGATCGACTCCAATAAAGCTGACTAGTAGTTAGTTCCTTGTGATCATGGGTGTTGATTCTAACATTCCCACGCAGATCTACAATGCCGGTTAATGAGTAATAGATAGCTGAGTCTGCAAAAATCTCGGTAGGCTGATTATCATCGTCAAAAAAAGTCAAATGCAGGCCTTCAGGAAAGAGTTGGTAAGGAAACATCCGATTCTCGTAATTCTCATTGCGATCGGCCCTCAAAATAGCTACAACTCTGGTACTGTCAGACTGAAGTACCGAAAGAGGTCTTACTGACTCTGTGTAAAGCATTTCTAGATTTTCAACCACGCCCTGAGGGAGTTTCTTTTCTGCTTCAGTCAAGCTTGCCTGTTTGAATTCTTCATTACAGGCTATAAACAGCATTGCCACAACAAATGCTGTGGCAATGCGCATGATATTAGTATGTAAACCTTCTGTATTCAGACAAGATTAATTTAAGTTAGGGATGGTTACACTTCCACCCATCCAACATGAGAAATTAATGGTTTCTCCTGCACGGCCTGAGTTGAAGATGTCTGTCTTAGAAGGCGCTTTCGCCTCATAAGAAGCTACCGCCTTACTCGCAGCGCTTTGTAAAGAAGGGTCAACACGACCCGCTCTAGCCGCAGTCTTAGCTGCTAACCAATACACCGCTCTCTTATCAAATTGAGTCTCACCACACTCGTTAGCACTGTCTGCATAAAGTGCCGCAAGTAGAATAAACGCTCTACCATTTGCAGAGTTTGCTGCGATTGCCTTGTTCAAGTAGTTACGAGCTTGCACCTTGCTATTCTTGCGAACGATAGTAGCAATTTTATAAAGAATATTTGACTTTTTGAGGTTGTCTGTTTCCAGTTCTACAGACTTATTGAAGTCAGCAATCGCTCCATTGGTATCTCCAGCCTTTTGCTTTAAAGTTCCTCCGTAAAGGTAAGCATCTGCTGAAGGCTCAAGTGCTAACTGGGCTTCAAATAGCTTTCTGAACATCGGGTCGTCAGTACATTCTTTTCCAAACATACGACCTACTGCGCTCTTCACCCATTTTACATCGGTCTTACGCTCCTCGTAGCTCTTTTCGTAAAGAGGAATCAAATTCTCACAATCTGCAAGCGCACCCAATTTTGAATCAATACTTGCAGCGATCTTACCAAATGAAGTAGAGTTTGTGCTGTATGCCTTTAATCTTCTTGCATCTTTCGAGCTTATAGTACCTGCTTCTTCTAATGGAAGTAATTTGGTAATCTGAGCGGTTAAGGCTGCATTTTCCTCTTCAACTTTCGCTACTACTTCATCGTATACATCAAATACCTCTTGAACGTCTTTCTTACCCTCTGCCTGTAAGTCAACTAAAGAAGAGAAGTAAAGATATAACGCCTGAGGGTTACTGAAATTTTTACGGTCAGCTGCAAAGGCCTCACCAAGTTGAGCATAGATCTCTTCATCGGTGATTTTTTTCTCAGAGCGCTTTAAAAGCACCTTATCAATTGCAGTATCCGCAACGCCGTAATATTTCGGATAGTATTGAGCTGCTTTATCATATAATTCTAAAAGCTGAGCAACAAAAGCATCGTGTTCTTCTCCGGTAGACTTCTCAATTTTATCCTTAAGAATGCGCTCCCCATAGAGGTAGTTCGCACGGTTAATATCTGGACAAGTTTCATAAACCATTTTCCATGGTTCGTAAGCCGCGTCATAATTTTTAACCTTAGCACTCTCAACAAAAATTGAAAGATTTGTCAAACACTCTTGATTGGGTGCTTGAGCTATTGCTAGTGAAAGACCAAAAAGCCCTACGAAGAACGACATGAATAAACTCTTTTTCATAATACGTTTTTAGTTTAAGGGTTCGAAAATACTATTTTTTGTACTAATTAATTCTTCTTTTAACAAACCAGCGATCATTTAACGATAGGCCCACATTCAAACCAAAATAATGCTCATCAACGAGTGCTGAGGTCGAAGTTCCTCGCTTACCGAATTCAAATCCGATATTTAAGTTTGAAAAGCGATCATTAGCTGTACTACCAATAGGCATGCCAAAACCAAGAGAGGCAACTTTATTCTGAAGCTCATCCCCATCAATTAAAAGTCCTGTATTCTCTATTCTAATCCCAGCACGATAAGTGATTCTGTTGTAAATCCCATTAATCGCTGTATAATCGGGTATGAAATATCCTCCAATTTTTAGTGTGCTAGCAGCAGTATAAGTCGCGTTATTAACGGCAAGAAAATCGTTTCTAAATTGGCTCATGTCCTGACTACTGTACTCAAAGCCCGCAAACCAGTTGCGATCTCTTCCTATACCAAGACCTAAAGTTGTTTTTGATGGAACCTCTACTGTGGTCTCTGCAAGGGTTCCTAAGTCTACATCGAGACGTTCTCTAGTAACACCATTAGTCGTTTGAAAAGTCCCAAGAGATTGCGTATTCGTCGCATTGAGATTCATCTGCAACTCACGATTAACCATGGCGTGCAAGCGATATTCTTTTTCTCCTAACTTCAATTTACGGTCAGCGATTGCTGAAAGTGTAAAATCAAATCCCGAAATGGTCACTTCTCGCTGGTCGAAAGTACCCAACTGCACGGCATCGATCGACTGATAACGATCATAGGCTAAGTTTCCAAAATTATAATGAGTAGAGATACCGAAGCTCAATCCCTCAATCGGTTGAAAACCTGTTGCCAAGTAAACACGATTGATACCGCCTGAGCCTCTATAGCTAGTGGTAACCTCATCCTGATTTACATTTAAAGAGGTTTTAAAAAGATCATACCCAACGTTACTAAAAGGCATTATACCAAAAGCAAAAGATGATTTTGGACTCAATGGAAAAGCCAATACGAGATAATCCAAATTCGTCACACGGCCTCGGTCACTAATATCTTCGTTAGCCGTTTCGTTCGGTGATTTAAAGCGATAATTTTTGTTATGCGCCCCAACCGCGTAAGTAGTTAGTCTTAGCGCTCCATAAGCAGCAGGATTTTGAAGATTAATATGAATACTATCTCCTAACATAGACAGTCCTCCCATCATTCGATTCTCAACGGTCGATTTTGCTCTAAAATCACCTAAACCAAAATAAGAATAGGGAGAAACCGTTCCGTTTTGTCCCCAAAGAACTACCGATGTAAAAATCGCAAATAAGGTAAGTCTTAATTTCATTGACTAAAGATTGTGCTCCAAGAGCGCATTTAAACCTTCTAAAAGAAAATTAGAATGGGCAAATATGCGGTTTTTTAAGCGGACTGAAAAGGACTGAGTGTCTCCGCCTGTTAAAATCACTGTTAAATCCGGAAATTCAGATTTATAATATTCAATACGTTGATCGATCTCTGCTAAGAGTCCGTAATAAGTAGAATTAAACATCGCCTGATGCGTATTCATTCCTGTGACCTCTTTCTTTTCAATGGTATACTCCAAAGTGGATAGTTGAGGAAGGCGACCAGTAAATGTATGCATGGCGTTCAGACGCATTTGCCAACCAGGACTTATACCTCCTCCATGATGTAAACCTGAGCGGTCTACTAGATCGTAGGTTACACAGCTACCCGTATCAATAACTAAAACATCTTGGGCCGGATAAATCGTCACCGCCGCCGCAATCAAAGCCTTACGATCAGCGCCTAGCTTGCTCGTATCATCGTACTTCGAGCTGAAATTCAAGGATAGATTTTGATCTAGATGAAAAACCCGAACATGATCAGTCAAAACGCTTTCGTAATCGCTAGCTGCTTCGGCTACTGATGAAATAATAGCCTGACGAATATTCGGATTTCTATTAAATAATCCTCGCACCCCCTCTTCAAAGGCAGATTTGTCGAAAGCTTTTACCTCTAAAAGGTTTTTACCCTCAAATACCGCTGTTTTTATACGTGTATTCCCTATGTCAATCGTCAAATTCACCGTTTAAAGATCGTGATTTGCACGCTTAGGACCATTTTTTCACCCTTTTATTTTTTAGTAGTAATTTTAAAATTATATTTGCACCCGCTTGCACGCAAGCAAGGTCGGTACCTTAGCTCAGTTGGTAGAGCAACGGACTGAAAATCCGTGTGTCCCTGGTTCGATTCCTGGAGGTACCACTTAAAGCACAAAAGCTCATCCGAAAGGATGGGCTTTTGTCTTTTAGAATACGAGCCAAGCGAGCTTGAGTGAGTATTAAAAACGACAAAAGAACGCCCGTTACTAGCGGGTGTTTGCTTTTTGTATTTTCAGGTGTGGGACCAAAGGAACACCGAGCCCAGCGAGGAATCTCCGGAAAATCGGTTCTAATTCAAGAAATGACGTAAGGATGACGCAAGGATGGCGTTATTCAATTAAATGGATAAAGATATTTTTGAGACATGAAAATAGGTGCAAAAATTAAGGAGCTGAGGAGAAAGAAAGGGTTAACACAAGTCGACCTTTCGGAGCAATCAGGTCTATCCTTGAGAACCATTCAAAGGATTGAAAACAGCGAGAACAAACCCTCTGTGTATTCTTTAAGAAAAATTGGTGAAGCACTTAATTATAAATTCAATCTCAAAGAATTCAACATCATGAAAAACATTTTTGAAAAGGAAAACAGAAATTACCTGATTCTAATCTTAGCACTAATTGCCGTTTCTATTGGAGGGTATTTTTATTATTCAAATCAGTTAGAATATTCAGTTGAAGTTACTGACATGAAAATAGAGTCTAATAAAATTGAAGACTTTGTCCAGTTTGATTGGAACAGCATGAAAGAGGTTGTACGTTTAGATGCAGACAAAGAAATTGTAGTGCGACTGATCTATTCGAATGAAAGTTCTAATTTTTCAGGAATCAACAACTTCGATCTGAAGTTTACATTGTCAGAAAGTAATTTCGAAAAAGACGTCGCTGCTATTGAGCATTCCCTAAAAAATTTAACTAACATAAAATTTGAGTAAATATCTGAAAATAAGAAGGTCATTACCTGCTGATTTTAAGCTACTTAAGTAGAAAAAATAATTTTCATCTTTTCTCATTAATGAATCGATTTTTGATCTACTTTCGTTCGATTTTAAACATGATCATTAGTTTTCAAAAAGTATGAAAAAAGCAATTTTAGTTTTAGCTGTTGCTCTAGTAGCTATGGCTTGTTCTGGTAAGTCAAATACAGCGGCTACCGAGTCAGTTGAAGAGACTCAGGAGGTTCAGGTTGAGGTAATGGAATCTACCACCAACGAAGAAGTTGAGGTAGAAGTTACTGAAGAAACCACTTCTGAAGAGACTACCGAAGAAACAACTACTGAAGAAGGCGTTAACTAATTAGTTACTCCGACCAAAAAAGTAGAAGCCCGCCAATTAAGGCGGGCTTTTTTATTTAGAAGTAAAGGCAGAAAACATCCCGAGGACCAATTGATCAAAATAATTCACCTACATTTAGTTTTTAACCTTATCCAATGAAAGACTGTCCTGAATGTAAGTCGCCCTATGGGTATCCGATGGGAGAATTATTTGCATGCCCTGAATGTGGTCACGAATGGAATCCAGACGAAATTGACGAAAGCTCACTTATTAAAGATTCGAATGGGAACGTTTTAAGCGACGGCGACACAGTCATCGTAATCAAAGATCTTCCCGTGAAAGGCGCTCCAAAACCGATAAAAGCTGGGACGAAGGTGAAAAATATCCGACTCACTGATGGAGATCACAACATCGACTGTAAGGTAGATGGATTCGGATCTATGGCATTGAAGTCAGAATTTGTTCGAAAAACTTAATTCGCTTTGGAGATTCTTGAATTCATCATTCTAAACCATAAAGGAGTTATCAGGCAAAGTACCATACAGGTAGTATACCCGAAGGGCAATTGTGGACTAGATTCAATACTTTCTAATATCTGATACTTTTTAGAGGCCCGATGATGGTGATCGCTATGACGTGTCAGCTCATAAAGTACCATTCTACCTATCACATGATTTGAATTCCAAGAATGCGCAGGAGTTATTCGTTCATATCGAACATTTACTTTTTTACGAGCTAGACCATAATGTTCGATATAATTAATAGTCTCCAGTAAGAGTACGGCAACCAGGGCGATAAACGCCCCAAAAATTAAGCCTTGAACTCCCAATAAAACGTATAACAAGGCTAAATAACCCAACTCTACGCAGTAAAAAAGCAACAATTCATTCTCTAGCGACCAAAAACCTTTGCCATTCTTCTCTAACAGCCTTTTCTGAATATGGTAGGCAGATCTTACTTGACCAATAATTGAGGTAAACCAAAAATGATACACCGATTGATCTTTTCTAGCCGTAGCAGGATCTTCAGGGGTACCTATGTTTCGATGATGCCCCAAATTATGTTCGATAAAGAAGTGCATGTAGAGAGAAGGCAGTAACAATAACTTCGCTAAAAACTGTTCAGCCTTAGTTTGCCTATGACCCAGTTCGTGAGCCACATTAATACCGTTGGTGCCTGCTACTATTCCTATAGAAAACACAAGCCCGACCCATTCGTATCTCGCCAAATCTTGGGTGGTAAGAACTATCAATCCGTAAACCAAAATCCCAAAGAGAATGGGCAAGTTCAAGTACAACATCCAATCAAAAAACACATTCTTCAATCGACTCGATTTGTCTTCTTCAGAATAACTACTCTCAGAGGAAGAGAACACTAACTCAAGAAGCGGAATCAAACCAAAAGCATACACGACGGTTAAAAAACTGAATAATCCTTTTAGCTCTAAAGCAATAAGACAACTTACCGGTATCGTATAGGCCAATAGGTACTTAATGTCTTTCATGATTTTATAGCTCTTCGTTCAAGAAAAGATTCTGAACCTCTTGAGGCAAAAGTACCTTGTCGAGGAGATGGAGAATTCCATTAGAGGTATTGATATCCGAAGTAAGGACACGAGCCTCTGACGCGGTCGCATCAATAACCTTAATACCACCACCTAAAGTGAATACAAGATCTTCACCTTGAAGAGTAGTCAAGGTCTGTCCTTCTTGAATATTTGCAGCAACAATCAAATCTTCAGTCAAGTGATAAAGCAGAACACGCGAAAGCAATTCTCTCTCTGCATCCGTATCAAAATCGTCTAAAGATTCGTATCCGTCCCATGAATCAAACAACGCATCAAAGGCATCATTGGTTGGAGCAAAAAGAGTAAATGGCCCATTGTTTTGAAGAACCTCTGAAAGATTTACCGATGGGCTTTCATCCGCTTTAGAAATCGCAGCATAAAAAGAGGTCAAGATTTCAGCCTCCTCAGCGGTTTCAAAAAGACTAGGCACCTGACCTGATGTCAAAGGGACATCGATATCCTCTGAGCAAGAAATCAGAAAGAGTGCTGAAATCCCAAGAAAAGAGCCAAGGAATTGTTTCATAACTTTTTGTTTTGAAATTACAACTCGCTGCAGACAACTGCAAATTAGATACCGGCCTCAGCCAAAAGTACTAGTAATGCATACTGTACGGCCTCGAATCCCTTTTCGTCAAACCACCATTCGTCCAGAGAATGTGCATTTCCACCAGTACCTCCACGTCCAATAGTGATTGCAGGGATTCCCATAGAAATAGGAATGTTCGAATCTGTTGATCCTCTAGTAAGTTCTGCTGCTACTCCAAACAATTCGGTAGCTGCGATAGCTCTTTGAATAAGAGGCAAGCCTGGATCTAGCGCTCCCGACGGACGATTACCAATCTTTTCTAGGCTGGCAGTTAGAGCTTCTCCCCTTCTTCGAATTGAATTTTGCTCTTCTAAAGCCTGTTGCATAGACTGATCTAATAATTGTTCCATTTCATCTAAACGATAAGGCTCAACCGACCTTATATCGATAAGCATCGAAGAAGAAAACGGCACCGAATTGATCGAAGTTCCACCCTCAATCACACCCACATTATAACTCGTCTTTGGACCTTCACTGGTGTAAGCATCGGCTAAGCCTACAAAATGGTGTATAGCCGATCCTAAGGCGTGATGTGGGTTTGCAAGACCAAAGGCCCCCCATGAGTGACCTCCTGGGCCTTCAAAAGTGAGTTTGTAACGGTAAGAACCTAAAGCCTTGGTGTTTACTCTGCCAATGGATCCACCGTCAATGGCTATCCAGGAATCTATTTTAGGGCCTCTTTCGCTGAATAATTCTTTCACTCCTCTGAGATCTCCTAAACCCTCTTCGCCAACCGAAGCAACTAATAATACATCTGATTTAGGCTTTATTTCGAGTTCGTTGATCACCTCAGCAACAGTAATTAAAATTGCTAAACCTCTTGTATCATCACCGATACCAGGAGCATACAATGTATCATTACTCACTCTTACTGACACATCGGTACCTTCAGGGAAAACAGTGTCTAGGTGAGCATTTAAGGCTACGGTTTTAGCTCCTTTAGAACCTCTAATTAAACCAATTACATTTCCCACCGCATCTGTCCAGATTGAATCAACCCCAACCTGTTGCAAACGATCAGCAAACGAGACAGCCCGCTGTTGCTCCATAAATGGCGGAGCAGCAATTTCTGTCAACTCGATATGATGTCTTAAGGTTTCTTCTTCAAGGGCTTTAATTCGGTCAAAGGCCTTTGTGATCATTGACTTTTTAGACAATTTCTGAATTTCTTTTGAGTAGATTTTTTCAGCATGCACATCTTGTTGAGCCATTGAAATTGAACTTACCAGCACTAAGGTTATAAACCACAATTTGGATTGAATTTTCATCGTTTTAGCAATTGGATTAGATCTCGATTTTTAATAATAACAGAAAGTAGCAGAGCAGCAATGGAAAGTTTAACTGCCGTGATAACTAAAGAAAATTGTCCTTGAAAAGCTCCTACGTGTTTAGCATATATACCGTAGAGTGCCCAAATAATGGGTAACAGATATACCGTGCTAGTTTGTTTAAAATACATCACTGAAGCGATCACGACAATTACAGGAAGTATAATGAGCATCCAGTGCTCCTCACTAATACTCAGAGCATTCCAATTAAAGGCTACCAGTAAAGCGGTGAAGTTAGCCACCGTCGCAACGGTAATCCACCCTAGATAGACCTCGAAAACAGCATTAAAAAATCGTATTTCTTTCGATAATCTAGTAGATGATCTAAGCTCGGATGTGAGATAGATAAGGCTACTTAACAATAAGAGCATAAGTACTAGTGAGATGACCACCTGTAAATGGTGCCAAGCAAAAATCCAGGCCATATTTGCCAAGCTATTTATAGCAAACCAAGGAAATAATTTGCCGACTAGTGCCGTATCATCGGTCGCTAAGATTCTAATCAAGAATGCGAGCAGTCCCGTATAAATCAATCCCCAGATACTAAATGCAAAACCGGCAGGAGTAAACAAATTCGGATAAAGATCAGAAACCGCACCTGTAGTTAGACCATTTATGGGAAGAGCGTTTGCAGCTCCATTAACGGCAATGACTCCTGCAAATAACAGCACATAAGCCGACCTCAAAAGAAAAAGGTTTTTGAGCATGAATAGGTATTTCTTTTAAAACTAGTAGTTTTATTTCAAAGTAGATCAAACATGTTAAGCTATTGGGAAAGCGTTTCGTTCATTAACTATGACCTTATTATCGTTGGCTCGGGAATCGTTGGTTTATCTACGGCCGTCAAATACAAAAAAAGACATCCCAATGCCACCATCGCTATTCTTGAGCGAGGTGTTTTTCCGAGCGGGGCAAGTACCAAAAATGCAGGGTTTGCTTGTTTCGGGTCCATTTCTGAACTCGAAGACGATCTTCAAGAGTGCAGCGAAGATGAGATCCTAGCATTAACCGAAAAACGCTATCGCGGAATTAGTGAACTAAGAAAACTACTAGGAGATGAGGCGATACAATTTGAACCGGTGGGAGGCTTTGAATTGGGTTTTGACCGATCCGCCTGCGATCGTATTCAATATTATAATGGGCTTTTAAAAAACGTATTTCCCAAGGCTCCCTTTTCAGAGGTAACTGAAGACCTAATAAACTATCCGTTTTCAAAGAAGGTAACTCATCTAATCAAGCATCAGTTCGAGGGTACCATTCATACCGGAAAAATGATGCGAAGTCTCATCGATCGAGCTCTTGAATTGGGTATTCGAATTTATACCGGATGCGAGGTGAAACATATTGAGATTGATGCCAATCCTGTCAGAATTGGCACTGTCACAAACCAACAAACCGTAGAATTCAGGGCTTCACAAATCGCGCTTTGCACCAATGCCTTTACTTCTTCATTACTACCTGATCTAGATTTAGAGCCAGGACGAGGACAAGTGCTCATTACTCAACCTATTCCAAATTTAAATCTACAAGGTTCTTTTCATTACCATCGCGGGTACCACTATTTCAGACCAATCGATAATCGTATCCTCCTAGGTGGCGGTAGACAATTAGATAAATTGGGTGAGACCAGCCTATCTTTTGAGCCCAATGACATTATTCTAGACCAATTGAAAGGCGATTTGCAAAACTTAATTTTACCGGGAATAGAGGTAGTTATCGAATCGAACTGGGCCGGTATTATGGCGTTTGGAAAATCGAAGAATCCCATCGTAAAAAAAACCTCTGATAATGTATTTGTTGCAGCGAGGTTAGGCGGTATGGGGATAGCGATTGGCGCAGGGGTCGCCGATGATTTAATTAAGCTTTTAGAAGAGTAGATTTATTTAATCAACCTAAACCTTCCCTTCTCGGGCTTTTCTACTCGGTCAGGAAATTTTTGAAGCAGTTGCCACACACACCCATTAATGGTTTTTGGATGAAATTCAGGATAGGCCTCTTCAATCATTCGATTAAGATTCGTCCATTGTATTCCCTCCGGATGCGCTTCGAGTAACTCAAAAATTTTTAGGTATATCCTGCCGGTAATGGTATTTGGATTTAGTTTCATCAAAAACGCATTAAGGCATATCCCTTAAGCTGATACATCGTAAGTGTCGTAAGTGCAGAAGTGGCTACCTCGAAACCAGGTAGCAGCTGTGACTTATCCACCTTTCGTTTAAACATACTCTGCGAACAAACAACAATTTTAACCCCTTGATCAATCAGTTCCTGGTATAGGGGAG
>CAXPJI010000055.1:0-22645 GCA_964217345.1 Euzebya sp. | reverse complement strand
TAAGTTCTATTCGAAAGAAACACATACACTAACTCTTTTTCAGGATCAGCCCATACATAAGTTCCTGTAAAACCTAAATGACCAAAGGATTTAGGAGAAACGCATCCACAAGTAGATCCTTCACCTTCTAGTTGAGGTTTATCGAATCCTATCCCTCGTCGATTACCTTGATGACAATAATAACAGGTGTTAAATCTTCGGATCGTAGAACTCTGTAGAAATTGTACGCCACCATAAGAACCCCCTTGAAGATACATCTGCATGAGTTTTGTAAGATCATTGGCATTGCTAAAAACACCTGCATGACCGGCCACTCCCCCCATCATCGCAGCACCCATGTCATGCACATACCCCTGAAGTAAATCGTAGCGAAAGTAAGTGTCAATTTCTGAAGGCGCAACACCTTCTTTATCAGTAATTTGAAGAGGATTATACGAGGTAAAACTTAACCCCATTGGGCGATATAAAAACGAATCTATTTGCTTGTCAAATGAACCATAAAGATTAGTGAAATGCCAAAAAATGAGATAATAAGGTAAATCACTGTAGCGATACTTTTTCGATTCAAGACTTGATTCTTTGATTCGCTGAAACATCTGTTTAGTATAATCAGATTTAAGAAAAAGTGATTGACTCACGGCAATACCGAAATCATCACTTTCCTCGGAGCGGTAGAATAGAGAAGAAGGGTGCTGCTTTTTATCCAAGGTCTCTTTATAAAACGGTATCCAAGCAGGCAATCTTCCGTGATGCGAAAGGGCAGCTATAAGTGGTGTTTGACCAATTTCTGTACCTTCTAACTCCTTAAACCAATTTGAAAAGCGATCCCCAAGACTTATTTCACCTCTTTCTTGAGCGCGCATAACAAGGGGTAAGCTTGCAGCAATTTTAGTTACTGAGGCTATATCGTAACGAGTATCCCATTTAATGGGGACTTTTTTTTTATAGGTCTGATATCCAAAATTACGCTCGTAAACCACTTTTCCCTTTCGAGCGATAATCACTTGGCCACCAGGCGCCATTTCCTCATCTACTACTCTAGCGATTAGACGATCTACTTCTTTTAGTTTATTACTAGATAATCCAACTCTTTCAGGAACCTTAGAATAGGATATTAAGTTCTTAGCTGGGTAAGACACTCCCATTCCTACCTTAAATCTATGGTTCACAGTAACCGGTAATTTTCCCTTGACTGCAATTGCTCCAAAAATGGCTTGCGCAGCAGCACTTCGAGATTCAGCCGTGTTTTGATAGCCTACGAGTATAGAAGCCTTTGATTCATATAAAACATCGAGAGCATAAGGACTTCCTAAATGGGCAATAATTACGGGAACCTGTGATAATTCTATCTCTTCTAGTTCGCTTATAAATTCTTCTGAAAAACCGGTCTTCTTCCAAGGAGTACTAGTGTCTGGTAAGTGACCAATAATAACTGCAGCATAATCCTCCAGATCAAGAGTATTTAAGTCAGAAAAGGAAACTTTCTCTACGGCAGCGTATCTCACTAACGATTCGTAAAACGACTGATCATCCTCTGACACTGAAGAAACATATAAGTATCGATTAGAAATCGCAAGTGGGAGATTTTTATTATCATCAATCACTGTTATTGCTGATTCAAAAACTTGCTCTCTTAACAATTGATCCTCAGTAGTTTCAATATCTTCATTTAATTTTTCTAATGAAGGTATCTCTAGGTGATTTAACCCTAATAAATATTTCGATTTAAGAATCTTTTTAACCGATTGTTCGAGTCGTTTTTGTAAGATCGAAGAGCTCTTTATCTTGTCGATTAAAATATCTGTAGTAGCCTTTACATCGAGCGGGTAAAGAAGAATATCTGCCCCTGCCTCAAAGGCTTTTAGACCCACTTCATTAGGACTAATCCCCTCACTCACTCCTTTCATATTCAAGGCATCTGTTATTACTAGACCATTAAAACCGAGTTGGTTTTGAAGTAGCTCAGTAGATATATGGTATGAAATCGATGCTGGATCATTTTTGGCATCTTTTAATTTTGGAAGTGCTAAATGCGCTACCATAACCGAATGAACACCAGAATCAATCATTCTTTTGAATGGAATCAATTCTAGCGTGTCTAATTGATTACGATCAGCTAAAACCACAGGCAATGCATGGTGTGAATCTGTTGAAGTGTCTCCATGCCCTGGGAAATGCTTTATAGAACCCATAACACCTGCACACCACATACCTGAATAAAATGCCTCGGCTGCCTCACTAACCGCCTGGGGATCTTCGCCAAAAGAACGGTTACCGATAATTGGGTTAAGTGGGTTAGTATTCAAATCTACCGCTGGAGCATAATTCATATGAATGCCTATACGTTTATTATGAGCGCCGATTCGTTCACCTACCCTTCTAATAAGCTCGGTATCCCTAGTTGCACCCAACGTCAAGTTCCAAGGAAATGCAAATGATGGTTTTAATCGCATACTGAGCCCCCATTCAGCATCCATCGTCATAAGTAATGGAATTTTAGAAGATGCCTGATAACGACGAGTAAGTTCTAATTGCCTTTTTGGACTACCTACAGAGAATAATAGCCCTCCAATATGTTGATCATTAATGAGTGATTCTATACGCTCAGGCTCCTCTTCAGAAGGTTTTGAGTCAGTAAAAACAATAATAAGTTGCCCTACTTTTTCCTCAATAGTCATTTGATTATAAACACTATCTACCCAACTATTTTGCCGATATCGATCTTCTGCATCGAGCACACTATAATTTATAGACTGAGCGTAGGATTGTATGGATGCTAAAATGATTAGTAGCATCCCAGTATATTTATTGATCATTGAGTTAAGTTACAAAAATCGTGAATGCCAACTATCACTAGCAGGCACTTCCCAATGAGTCTCAAACTCCTCCTTGTTTTCAACTAAATTATTGAACACAATAGTATTTGCTGAAACTGCCTTGTCCTTAGCCATCTTTCTAAAGTCTGATAGGGATTTGTAGGCTAAGAATTCACCTTGTTTGAAGGTAACATTCATTTTATCGAGCAGTGTTACTTGAAATTCTTCCTCGATTTCTTGAATCAAACGAACTGAACTATCAATAGAGCAACCTGAAGCCTTCTGGTTATCTTGATCTACTCCTAACACAATAAATCGTCTGTAAGGTAGCGTGTAGGCGGCTTTTAAAGGGGTGCCATGCGCAGCCCAATTGGCCACAAAATGATCTAAGCTAGGAATTAATCGCTCTAGCTCCTCTTCAGTAAAAGGACGATTCGATGGATAAATCCATATTCTAGCCTGATCGGGAAGTTCTTCAAAACTAATTTTCATACCTAGTCATTCTTATAAATCTGCAGCTTCTACGATGAGTTGAGCTAAATCTTTAACTTCTACCGAAGAATCTGTGGCAGTAGCACCATCATTTAACATCACATTACAGAAAGGACAAGCGGCTGCAACAACAGATGCTCCACTCGCATTCACCTCCTCGGAGCGTTCGTGATTGATTTCCTTTCTACCCGCTTCAGATTCCTTAAACATTTGAGCGCCGCCAGCTCCACAACAGAGTGCATTTTTCTTGCATCGCTTCATTTCAACGATTTCAGCCTCTAACTTTTTTATAATTTCTCTAGGCGCTTCATAAACTCCATTTGCACGCCCTAGATAACAAGGGTCATGGTAGGTGATCTTTTTTCCCTTAAAACTTCCCCCTTCAACATGAATACGATTTTCTTCTAACAACTGTTTTAAAAATTGTGTATGATGAAGAACCTCATAGTTTCCTCCTAGTGAAGGGTATTCATTTTTAATCGTATTGAAACAATGCGGACAAGTGGTAATTACTTTCTTTACCCCATAGGCATTCATAGTTTCAATATTAGTTAGTGCTTGCATTTGAAATAAAAAATCGTTGCCAGCGCGCTTAGCAGGATCTCCTGTGCAAGTCTCCTCTTTACCTAAAACGCCAAAAGATATATTTGCACTGTTTAGAATTTTAACGAAGGCCTTTGTAACCAGCTGGGCTCGCTGATCAAAACTTCCTGCACATCCGACATAAAACAACACCTCAGGCGACTTTCCCTCAGCAGCGTATTCTGCCATGGTTTTTACTATTAGTCTATCCATTTCAAACGATCTTCATTATTAAACGGCCACGGAGCCCCATTATTTTCAATATTGGTCATCATTGAATTTAATTCTGTGGGAGATGATGCCTCTTCCATGGTGATATATTGGCGCATTGACAAAATAATTGACATAGGACTTATTCCAATCGGACATTCCTCAACACACGCATTACAGGTAGTACAAGCCCACAACTCTTCGCGAGTGATATAATTATCAAGTAAAAAGTGTTCTTTCACTATATCACCCTTTTCAACTAGATGAGTAGCACGATCTCTCGTATCCATCATTATCTTACGCGGTGATAATAATTTACCGGTTTGATTGGCCGGACACGAAGCTGTACAACGACCACATTCGGTACAGGTAAAGGCTCCTAATAGCTGTAAAGCAGATAACTGATGAACATCTCGGGCTCCAAAAGACACCTCTTCAGACGACACGGGTTCGGCAGGTAGGCCCAACATCATTTTTACTTCTGAAGTAACAATTTCATTGTTAGCCATTTTACCTTTTGGCTCAAGAGATGCGTAGAAGGTGTGTGGAAACGCTAACAGAATATGTAAATGCTTTGAATAATACAGATAGTTTAAAAAAAATAGGATACCTGCTATATGCATCCACCAAGAAACACGTTCAATAAGGACTAGAGTCTCTAACGAAAAGTTTTGAAAAATCGGTACGGCAAAACCGCTCACAGGAAAGGCTCCCGCTAAAGGGTATGCTGGGTGACCCCTAAATTGAAGCGTATAGTCAGCAGCATTCATAGTAAGGAACAAGCCCATCAATACCAACTCGATTATCAAAATCCAATTCGCATCCGACTTTGGCCAACCTTTCATTTCAGGGCTCCAAAACCTCGCGATACGCACCAGGTTTCGACGCATCCAAAAGACAGTCACTGATAAAACCACTAGTAGGGCAAAGACTTCAAAAGTTGCGATTGCAAAATTGTAAAACTCACCTAAACCTCTAAGTACTCGATGTGTTCCAAATAGTCCATCGATAACGATCTCTAAAAGCTCGATATTAATAATTATAAAACCGAGGTAAACAACAAGGTGTAAAACACCTACCAAAAGGTTACGATGCATCTTTTGTTGCCCGAAAGCCAAACGAAGCATTTGAAACCAACGCTCCTTTTTTCGATCTACCGTAGGTAGCGAGGTACCTAGATGAATTGCTGTAACAATTTTTTTGCTATTTCGAACAAACAACCCAATACCTGCAACAAGCAGAATTAAAAAAAGAATGGAATTGATCATTGATTCTTTGAAGTCTTAGCAGGATCTGATTCTGGAGCAACATAATCCTTTTGTTTCTTGCCAAATACAGAAACCGACAGATATCGCTTAGGGTTGAGTCGCAAGTCTTGTAAAAGCCATTCTAATTGGTTCAAGTTTGAAGTCAAGGAAACATATAATTCTTGGTTGGTGAAAATCTGTCCAACAGAGCCATCCCCATTTTTGATTCCTTCAAGGATTTCTTTTGTTGCGGATATAGAAGCATCTAAATCAGTCATTAATCCTTTTAGATCTGCTTCATTTAATGTTTGAGAAACACTAGATAAATTCGAGGTTAACTCCGCCGTGTTTTCAAGAATAGTTCCTAGTGCCTTTTCGTTAGCAGCCAAGTTCTCACTCACATTCTTTGAAATCACCTTTAATGAGGCGCTGGTTTCGCTGAAGTTCTTAAGGGTTTCTCTAAGGAGAGTCTGTGAATCCGTATCTAATAATTGATTCAGATTCTTCATTAATAAATCAGTCTCGACTATCGCACTATTCACCTTGGCTTCAAGAGGCTCCATAAGCTCAGTGATTCGGTCAGTCATTCCGATCTTTACCATCGAGGTTAGTGTATCGCCATTTTGTGCGATCGTTGAACCTGGGGTTCCTAAAACAATTTGAAGACCTTTTCCTCCTATAACAGAAGTATCATAAAGTTCTGCTTTTGAATCTGCAGGTATTGGTAAATCGGTAGTTAAGGTAAAAGAAACCATCAGCTTTCCGGTTTCATCTAAAAAGGTAATATCGTCAATGGTACCTACGCTAAACCCGTTCAATGAAACGGTTGTTCCCGATTGTAACCCACCCACATGATCATATACCGCGTAGAGCGTAGTTGATTTTCCTAACAGGCTATTCGATTTGAGGTAACTAAATCCCAAGATTAATGCAGTTATACCAAGTACAACAATTAATCCAGCCTTTATTTCTTTCGTTAATCGAAGTAAATTCATTGATTCGCTAATTCATTTCGGCAATAAAAGCGTCTTTAAACCCTTTATTATGAGCCTGTTTTAATAATTCTTGTGCAGTTTGAAAAGAACTGGTTCTTCCGTAAAAATAGCGCATTACAGCTGAAACTTCATCACGATAGATAGGTTTTAACCCTTTAAAAAAAGGATCATTTTCTGAGAGTCTTCGATCTGAAGCGGCCAATTGTATCCGGTAATAGGTGGTTGAATCAGAGGTGGGCTGATCGAACGCTATCGAATTCATAAAGAATTCATTTTTATAATCAATTAGAGCCGCGGCTATTGCCTCAGCAACCTTTTGCTGCCCAGCATTTGAATTTAAAAAAGCTCCTTCGTTAGCATTACTTAAAAAACCTACCTCGATAAGAACCGATGGCATGACGGTTCCATAGAGTACGACAAAGCCTGCTTGTTTTACCTGTCTATCTCTTCTACCCGCACGCTTTACTAAGCCGTTTTGGACTTTATAGGCCAATTGAATACTTTGATTAAGGTTTTCTTCCTGTATCACTGAAACCCCAATGGCGTCACTATTAAACTTTGCGTAGTTCTCGGTATAACCCTCTTCCCGATAAATAACCGCATTTTCACGTTTAGCGACTTCTAAATTTTTATCTGCACGATGAAGTCCCAATACAAAGGTCCCTGCACCATGAGCATTTGAATCATGAGCATCACAGTGAATAGAAACGAAAACATCCGCGCCCTTTTTGTTAGCAATTGGCCCTCGAGCGTATAAATCTACCGCAACGTCACGGTCTCTAGTTAAAGAAACGTCAATATCTTTTTCTTTGTTTAAAATGGCCTCAACCTTTTTTGAAATGGCGAGTGTGATGGTCTTTTCATAATATCCGTTATGTACATTTCCCGGGTCTTTACCCCCGTGACCAGGGTCAAGAACTACTTTAAATGGATCTGATTGGGCATAGATTGAAGGAAATCCCAAATAGAGCAATGAGGCGATAACTAATCCTCGTAGAAGTAACCGAATCATAGAGATGTGAAACATACCCTAAAATTAAGCATTCCCGGATAGTTTCGGCAATTAATCCGTAAGTTTGAATCCATTAATCAGGCCCTTTTTCACTTGATTTAAATTTAGAATTACTCTTGTCGACACAAAGGCGTTATTGGATCATTCTTCTTCTATGGATAGCTGCATTTTCGGCAGTTCATGCACAGAAGCAGATTGCTATAAAAAACTTACTAGTTCGACCGATCGCATCGTCAGACACTATTGTAGCACCCTTGTTACCTCAAGTAGTTGCCGCAAATAAGGCCCTAAAAGATTCTCTAAAACAAGCCCTGCCTAGCGAGCAATCATTCAAAGTAGCTTCAACTTTAGATGCACCAATCGTATACAGCGCCACAGATTCGGTAGCTATAGATCAGAAGCTGTCAGCGATCATCTTATCAAATCAGGCAAAAATCACTTATGCAGATACCCAATTAGCCTCTGGGATTATTTCTATCGACTACGTAACTAACGAGGTTCAAGCTGGGAGAATTAAAAATAGTGAAGGTAACCTTGATCAGACGCCTAACTTCAAACAAGGTCCTAGCGTTGTGGTCCCTGACTCAATCCGATACAATTTCAACACCGAAAAAGCAATCATCTTTAATTCACGAACCGAACAAGGAGCAGGATATGGAAGTATGGGGCCTTCAAGTGAGAATATGAAGGTCTACACTGAGATGACTAAAAAAGAAAATGATTCTGTCTTTTATTTTCAAAAAGGAAAGCTAACGACCGCCAAGGACACGATTGACCCAGATTACTACATCAAAATCAATAAAGCGAAATTCATTCCGGGCAAAAGAATCATTGCCGGTTTCGCTAATATGTATCTCGTCGATGTACCTACCCCAATTGCATTACCATTCGCTGTACTTCCTTTGACTCAAGGACGCTCTGGAGGTTTAATTTTCCCAACAATTACTAATGACCCTCAGCGAGGCTATGCGATTCAAAATGGGGGTTACTATCTTCCTCTCAGCGAATACGTAGATTTAAACCTTACCGGTGATTATTACACCAACGGTAGTTATGGGTTTAAAGTGCAAAGTGTTTATACCAAACGATATCGATTTAGAGGAAATGTTAATTTGAGATATGAGAATTTGATCACGAGCCAAAAAGGTTTCGAAGATTACAGTCGAAGTAGCATTTTCAATCTCCAAATCTCTCATAGTCAAGATGCAAAGGCCAACCCAAATTCAAGATTTTCAGCTTCAGTAAATATTGGGTCTAGCTCCTATTTCAGAAGTTCAGCGAACCAACAAAACCTCGCACTTACGCAAAACAACAACCTTTCGTCTTCGATATCTTACACGAAGACTTTTCCTGCATACCCATCGGTGAATGTCAATCTCAGTGCAACGCATAATCAAAACACAAATACTGAAGAAATCAACTTAACCCTGCCTACCGCTCAGGTGAATATGGAACGAATCTTCCCGTTTGCCCCTAGGAATGGAATGAAAAAGGGGATTCTTCAAAACATTAACTTTCAGTATAGCTCTCGATTCGAAAACCGAGTAAAAACGACAGATTCGCTTTTCTTAACGGCTAGAATGTTCGATGATGTAAAGATGGGTGCACGGCATAATATTCCGATTAGCACGAACTTCAAAGTGGCCAAGTTCTTTAGCGTTTCTATGGGGGCTAACTATGAAGATTTATGGACCTTTGAAACCTATACAAGAGGCCAGGACCCAACTATCGAACAAAACAGAGAAATCGTATTAGACACCGTAAAAGGGTTTGACCGATTTAACAGATATGGTATTTCAGCCAATATTGGTACAACGGTTTACGGCACCTATACCTTTAAGGAAGGGAATAAATTAGAGGCTATACGACACGTAATGCGACCTTCTGTAGGTTGGGGATACCGACCCTCATTTGAGCAGTATTACGACACCTACACCAATTACGACGGCGAATTGGAAACTTATTCAAGATTCGAAGGAACCTATAACGGAGCCCCTTCACTCAGTAGAAGTAACGCACTTACTTTTAGTCTCCAAAATACTATCGAAGCTAAGGTCAAATCAAAGGATAGTACAGAAACAGAATCTAGGAAGATTCCGATTTTCAGTAACCTCAATTTTGCCAGTTCTTACAACATGGAAGCCGATTCGCTTAGACTTGCTCCGGTAAGTTTTAATGCTGCAACTGCGATTCTCGACCAAAAGATGAATATCAATCTAAATGGAGCCCTTGACCCCTATGCCATCGATGCAGACGGAAGACGAATAAATACTTTGAATGTTCAAAACGGAGGTGGTTTATTTCGTTTAACTCGAGCAAATATTAATGTGAGCTACCGCCTAAACAACGATACCTTTAAACCCAAAAACCAAAGAGAAGAAAAAGAGGATAATGAGGACGATACCCGAAGAGGTTATGACTCTGACTACAGAACGGCATCAGGAGGAGCAGCTAATGATCTATTTGGATTTGGGCTCAACGACGACCTAGATACTGAGGAAGAAGAGAATGAGGAGATTGGTAAATTATATAGAAATGCTATCCCTTGGAATATGAATCTTCAGTTTACGAGTGGATACACCAATGCAGCGAGAGAGAACAACTTTACCAATGCCTCACTGATGTTTTCGGGTAATTTAGATCTTACTCCTGAATGGAAAATCAGATTCTCTTCGGGTTATGACTTCACCAATAAAGGTTTTAACCTAACACAATTAGGCTTTCGTAGAGACCTGAAAAGCTTTGATCTTCGATTTAATTGGGTACCTTTTGGTACTAATACTCGTTGGGACTTCTTTATTGGAATCAAGAGCAGCATGCTCTCTGATCTTAAATGGGAAAGTCGCAGTCAACGAAACGTAATAAGACGCTAATGAAAAGAATTATCTATACTTCGAATGCACCTGCTCCTATCGGTCCCTATTCACAAGCAGTAGAGTCAAATAACACCTTATTTGTATCAGGTCAAATCGCTATTGATCCTTTAACAGGCGAACTAGATACAAAAGATATCGTTTGTGAGACAGAACGGGTTGTGAACAATATCAGGGCCATTCTTAAAGAGGCTAATTATCTTCCTGAGCAAGTGGTAAAGTGCAGTATATTTTTGAGTGATATGGCTCACTTCGAAACGGTGAATAGGATCTACGCTACCTTATTTAACGAAAAAACCGCTCCAGCTAGAGAAACTGTCGCGGTTTTAGGTCTTCCAAAGAATGTGAATGTTGAAATTTCACTCATCGCCCAGAAATAGGCTACATAGTCTTTCTGTGAAATTCTACCAATCCATCAATAGGCTTACGAAGTACTTTGCCCATCACTAAATCATTATTATTTAGTACTGCTTCTAGCTCATCTTTAAGATAATAAGCAATACTACCAACAAAATGACAAGGCACCTTAGTAGCCAATTCAAACTGCATGATGTAGTTATTTACAAATTGCTGTAAACCTTTATTAATCACTCCTCTACAATATCTATGGTCCTTATTTTCAATAAGAAAACGCGCAAAGGTGGCTAGATAAGTATTTGGATTCGGCTGTTTATATAGGTGCTCCTTAATAATATCAGCCTCTAGCGGATACTCTTTAGTAAATTTAATAGCTAAATCCTGAGGGATTTTGTGGAAATATAAATCTCTTAAAAGCTTACGCCCGAAGTAATTCCCACTAGCATCATCCATAAGGATATAACCTAGAGAAGTTACCTTTTGAAAAGGCTGATGACCGTCGTAATAAGAACAATTTGACCCGGTACCAAGAATACAAACAATACCTTGTTTACCAATATCCGTAGTGGCGTAAATCGCGGCATAGGTATCTTCCTTAACATCAATCTTTGCTTTAGGGAAGAAAACGGTGAAAATTTCACTTAGAAACTTCTTCATACGTTCTGTTCCACAACCTGCACCATAAAAATGAAGTTGAGAAACCTTTTCGCGGTTTTGAGAAATCTCAAAATTATTCGCTAAACGATCCTCGATAACTTCTCTTGTCAATACTTCAGGCGACAAACCTAAAGTTTGGGTTTTGAAAAGTTCCTCTCCTTTTTCATTGAGTGCAATCCAATCAGATTTGGTTGCACCGCTATCTACGATTAAGATCATAAATACCTATCCTTAGATCGATGCAACGTGAAGTGCTAGATCAATTAGTTTATTCGAGTATCCAGCTTCGTTATCGTACCAAGAAACTAGTTTAAAGAAAGTTGAGTTCAATTCGATACCTGCATCGGCGTCGAAAATTGAAGTTCTTGCATCTCCAATAAAGTCTTGTGAAACTACTAGGTCCTCAGTATATCCTAAAACTCCTCTTAATTCATTTTCAGAAGCAGCTTTGAAGGTTTTCTTAATTTCTTCATAAGAAGTTTGTTTTGATAATTTAACCGTAAGGTCAACTACAGAAACGTCTGCGTTAGGAACACGGAAAGCCATACCGGTTAGCTTACCTTCTAATGCAGGAATTACTTTTGTTACCGCCTTAGCTGCACCGGTAGCTGCTGGGATGATATTCAGTAAAGCTGAACGACCTCCTCTAAAGTCTTTTCTAGATGGACCATCAACGGTCATTTGAGTTGCCGTAGTAGCGTGTACGGTCGTCATTAATGCCTCTTCAATTCCGAAGTTATCGTTAAGAACTTTAGCTAAAGGAGCTAAACAGTTTGTAGTACAAGACGCGTTCGACACGATAGTGTCTGTTGCTTTCACTTCATTGTGATTTACTCCCATTACAAACATCGGAGCATCTTTCGATGGAGCTGAGATTACTACTTTCTTAGCACCTCCCTCGATGTGCTGTTGTGCCATGTCAAGAGTGGTAAAAATACCTGTACACTCAGCAACTACAGTCGCTCCTACTTCATCCCACTTTAGGTTACGTGGATCTCTCTCTGCAGTAATTCTAACTACATTTCCATTAACGATTAATTGATCGCCAGAGATTTCAACGGTTCCTTTAAAATTACCGTGTACCGAATCGTATTTTAATAGATAGGCTAAGTGGTCTAATTCTAATAAATCATTGATCGCTACAATTTCGATATCGTCTCTCTGTGCTGCTGCACGGAAAACCATACGTCCAATACGACCAAATCCGTTAATACCTACTTTCAACTTTCCCATTTTATAATTATTTGATGATTATTAATTAATTAAAAACTCATGATATCAGATACCCGAACTAATTCTTCATCAATCGGGGTTAATCCGCTGATGGCGTAATCAATAGGAGTTAATACCATTTTATTATTTTCAACACCAATCATGTAATTGGTTTTTCCTTCCATTAACGATTCTACTGCCATCACCCCCATTCTAGAAGCTAAGACACGATCAAAACAAGTAGGTGAGCCACCTCTTTGCATATGCCCTAAAACTGAAACTCTTACATCATAAATCGGTAGGTGTTTTTCGACGTATTCTTTAAGTTCAAAAACGTTTTTTCCAGTTTTATCTCCTTCAGCTACAACAACTATACTCGAAGATTTTCCTGACTCCTTACTATGCTTTAAAGATTCAAGCATACGATCAAGTCCTAGATTCTGTTCAGGAATCAAGATTTCTTCTGCACCAGCTCCTACTCCACTATTTAAAGCTACTAAACCTACATCGCGACCCATTACCTCAACAAAAAAGAGACGATTGTGAGAACTCGCAGTGTCACGAATTTTATCAATAGCTTCTACCACGGTATTGATCGCTGTGTCGAAACCAATCGTGTAATCGGTTCCTAAAATATCGTTGTCGATAGTTCCTGGAATTCCCATTACGGGAAAACCAAACTCTTCGTTTAATTTTTGAGCTCCTGTTAGAGAACCGTTACCACCGATAACAACAAGAGCATCCATACCCGCTTTTTGAATGTTATCATAAGCTTTTTTTCGGCCCTCTGAAGTTCTAAAGTCTTCACAACGTGCCGATTTAAGAATCGTACCCCCTTTGTGAATTATATTATTCACAGAGCGAGCATTAAACTCTTCAAAATCTCCGTCAATTAAACCTTGGTACCCCCGATATACTGCAGTACATTCGAGACCGTGAAATGTTGTAGTACGAACTACCGAACGGATAGCCGCATTCATCCCTGGAGAATCCCCTCCTGAGGTCAGTACTCCAATTCTTTTGATTGATTGATTCATAGTTTTGTCGCGCCAAATCTAATTAAATCTGTTAATTAATCCGCTTGATTCGCCGATTTTAATACTCTTCGAATTAAATCTTTGAAGTTTTCAAAATCGACTTGATAGCTAAGACCTAAGCCTTGAGTGTAGCCCTGAGCACCCACAAACACTTGGCTTAATGTATTTTCTCTATTAAAGATCTTGGCACTCAAGGTGCCTTCTTCATTCAAAATAACTTGTAATTCTACGTCCCCGGCGACAACTGTTTCTGTTACACCTCCAACAGGAACCCCTAATTTTCCATTAAATAAAACACGTTTTCCCAGCTTGGTGCTCACTGTTACACCAATACGATCTTCTATATCTACATTGGATTGTGGACTAGTAAACCCTTGCTCATAGGAAAGACCCAAATCAAAAGACTCTGATTCACCAAGTACACGATCTAGCAATCCTGAAGCAGATTGCATTAAATTACCAGTGAGAACTCCCTGTGAAATTCCCATTTGATCATTCACAAAGCTACCTTGAGCTAAAAGGAAAAAAACATTTCTTTCGAGTGTAGATTGATCTCTTAAACGATACTCTATCTCACTTCGAATTACTGAACTCAGATTCGGAAAATTGATTCCGAAATCGATTTGGGGTTGCAAAATAGCTCCCCCTAAACGAATAGAAACATCGGTGTTCACCGGCCTTGGATAACTACTTGAATTTAACAAAGGGGCCGGATTTGCACTTAGACGATAAAGAGCTGTCAAGTTCAATTGAGCGTCATAAGGATCTCCTTGCCAAGTAATAGTACCTCCTGGTTGTAAATCAAAATCCTTATCGATTAGTCCTCCAAATCGATAATTGAAATTACCTGAACTAACGGCGTAATCTCCAAACATCGAGAACTCCCCATCTATTAGACGCATGAGGAGAAGTCCTGTCCCGCTACCCTTTAACTCGGTACCCGATATCTGGTCCACTAAAACAGTTACCTCAGCTTCAGATGTAATTTCTAGGTCAAAATCTAATGTAATCTTAGAGGATGAATTTTGACGGATTAGTTCTTCTTCTTTTTCCTCAGTCTCCTCGCTTACAAAACGTATGTAGTCGTCGGTAAAATCAGTCGTCTCTGTTTCTAGTGGAATCTGTATTTCTGTTCCCGCAAACGTTTTTGCCTTCACACTAATCACAGGAGAATTAAATGGACCTTTAAAACTAGCAGTACCTGTCACAAGACCCTTTCCATAATACAGCGCTCCTTCTTTGTATGGTGTATTTAGCATCAATGAAGGTTCATCCCCTGTATCTATAGCAAGATCTAAACGATAGTCATTAAAGTAGCTATGATTAATGGCACCCAATAGGCGCGTTTTGGTTATTCCTTGGGAATCATTAAGAATGAAATTATTAAATCGAATGGCTCGTTCTGTTATTTCAATAGTTGCTTCGGGGTCAAATACATAATCCATTCCTAGATATGGAAATCGAATACCTCCATCGGTAATATTTAAACGGGCCGATAGTTGAGCATCTTTTAAATTCCCATTTAATGTAATAGGACCTGTAAATGTCCCTTTTAACGAATCAAAAACTGATGAGCCTATTGCAGAGAACGGTGATAGAGGCATATTACTAAATCCACCTTCGAGGTTGGATAAAAGCTGATCTTCTTTCGATTCTAATACACCTTCAATCTTAAAGAACGATTGGTTTTCTTTTCTAAGATCAAAATTGAGATCAAACTCATCCCCTCCTTCGTTTCCGAGGATTGTGCCATTCAAAAACCCAAGATTTGCGCCATTGATCGAAAACTCTTCAACACCCATATTAAATAATGGGCTCAGCTTTCCTTGTTTGTTCGACAATCTAAAGGTTCCTGTCGTTAGTCCAGAAAGTTCGAGGTTCCTTACATCGGGAGTTATTGATGCTAATGGCACAAACTCGGCTTTAAAATCAAAGTCGTAATTATCCTCATTTCTGTAATCAAGGGTAAATTGCAGATTACCACCTGCTCTTCTATTCAAAACTATTTCTGAAGATCGTAAGGTTTGATTGTTTAAGTCAATGACGACTTGAGGATTTTCAATAAGCTGCCAATCTGCGCCCTTAAGCGTAAAATCAGTGTTACTAAAATCAAAGGTATAAACACCTTTTGAAGGTCTTTCAACTCGAGCTCTAAGATCTAATCGGTCTGAAAAACGATTCAGTGATGTAAACGAAAAGATACCCTCAGAATCGGTAAGAACTAAACGAACATCTTTAATGTTTAAAAGGGGGTTCGAAAAGCGATCGGCTTGAATATTTAAAGTACCTCCCGTATTTCCTTCTATTTTGAAAGCCTCCATCAGTGTAGTTTGGTACCTTACAGAGGAAAGCGAAAGCGATGTTTTGTAGTAATCAGGTCGGTAATCTAGAAATCCACTAATCGCAGGGATACTCAAAGACTGTTTAAACAGCTCACTCCATGAATCTCCAGTATCGATATCTGCCCTTAAAACGAGATCTTCAGGAAGTCTATAATCTTTTAAAGTGGACCAATCAATCAAATGGTAATTCCCTCGAACAGATCCATTGATCAAGTCTGTTGATTGAAACTGGATTTGGTGAGTGTCATTATTAATGAGTGATGCACCGAATTGAAAAGAACCTAAAGCAATCGATTGACCTTTAAGAGTCTTTGCTGAGATTCCCGACGAAGAAATACTTCCTTGAATATCTGAAAATTTAGTACCCCATAGCTCTGATTCTATCCGACCATTAAGAAGAACCTCTAAATAACTACTATTTAAAACCGAGGTGTCAAATCCATTTAAGGTCAAGACTGATTTTGAACGAAAACCAGAAGACAAGTCTAGATATCCCTCCCAAACAAAAGACGTTTTTGGGTATCGACTACTGAGTTGGCCAGTAAAAAGAGAAGATTTTAGAGTTCCTTTTAGCGCGATATCACGTAACTGATAAGAATTTGAAAATACCTCATTGATGAAACCATCTACACTCCAAAAATTCCCGTTACTCGATTTTTGAAGAACGGCTTGTCCTGTTAAGGTTTCTTTGGCACCAGGACTAATCAAATAAAGGGGGTAGTTATCAAGGTCTGCAACCATCCTCTCGTCCTTTATATTTTTCGTGTACTGCAGATTTACTTCTGATTGATCCCAAAGACCAACAACATCAATTTCCATAGAGTCTTTAATCGAAGACCATCGAATTAATCCATGAAATTGACTTTCCCTTAAGTCTGGGTTATCCAAAAAGGAGGTTCTTTTAGGAGCAAGTTGCCTAGCCAGAGTTTTAACCTCTAGTTTCGCATTAGTAAGACTTAATTCTCGAATATCTATTCCATTACTTGTAGATAGATCTAAGGAAACCTCTGCATTTGAACCTCCAAGTTCCACATAGGCACGGTTTAGACTGATATAATCAGAGTTTGCCTGAACCTCGCCTTGAACATACATGGAACTCTCAGTTTGCACGGTCGGGATTATTGCTTTCATCATCTCGGGACTAATGAAAGAAGGAGCCATTTCTGCCGATATATTGAAAGGATTGGTCTGGACACCTACCCATGGTAAGTTCAGTTCGTCCTTAGAAGTTCGGAGATTTAAATCTAGGGCCTCCCATCTACCCCCTACTTGCCTGATTCGTGCGGATAAGGCTGAAGAACCTAATATTGGTACATCCTTGATCGAAGTCGTCACCTTTCCTGAGAAAAGTCCGTTGAAACGTTTTAAATCTTCAACCACCAATTGATTTACATCTACCTTAACGGGGGTTGTACCACGATTTTCATCGAGGTATCGAACACTAAGATTTCTAGCCTCAATTCGTTTTGAACTCCAATCTTTCTGTTGATTGGCATTCGAAGGTAAAGCTTCAAGGAAACGATTCAATGTCGCGACAGAGTCACCTTTAGGTATGCGGTAATACAGTACCGAGGCACCTACCCTGTAACTACCTCCTTTACTCGACGACCAATCAGAGAGAGACAGTAATGATGCACGAATTGAACTTATATAGAGTAAAGTATCTCCTCTATTATCCTCAAAATAAAGATCGGTTAATTGGGAATTGAGCTCTAAGGGATTGACGCGCACACCACCCACATTCGCTTCTAATCCAAATTCTTGAGTAAGTTGTTTTACAAGGCTTTTTGCAACATAGGTTTGAACAGGAGTAAGCGATCCAATAATCGTCAAACCAAAAAGAAAAAGACCTAAAGCCAATATAATCTTAACACCCAGAGAGAGTCGTTTTCGAATTGGAGTTAAGCCGTTATCTTTGTTTAACATATGACCTTGAAAAAAGAGCCTTTAATTTTAGCTATTGAGTCTTCTTGCGATGACACCTCTGCTGCCGTCATGCAAGGTAGAAGAGTTTTATCAAACGTGGTTAATACTCAAGAAATTCATGAAAGTTACGGTGGTGTAGTACCTGAATTAGCCTCAAGGGCACATCAAAAAAGTATCGTACCTGTCATACACCGGGCACTCTCAGAGGCAAATATCGAAAAAAAGGAGCTTGATGCCATCGCTTACACACGCGGTCCGGGGTTACTTGGCTCCTTACTAGTAGGCGGTTCATTTGCTAAATCACTTTCGATTGCTTTAAACATTCCACTCATTGATGTCAATCATATGCAGGCCCATATTCTGGCGCATTTTATCGAAGATCCCCGCCAAGATGTTCCAGATTTTCCGCTACTAAGTTTGACCGTTAGCGGTGGCCATACTCAACTGGTACTAGTAAAGGATTATTTCGAGCTAGAAGTGTTGGGCGAAACTCTAGACGATGCTGTTGGAGAGTGCTTTGATAAAAGCGCTAAGCTATTGGGATTTGACTACCCTGGAGGGCCACAGATTGATCATTGGGCTCAGCAAGGAAATCCAAAAGCCTTTGAATTCGGTTTACCAAAGGTTCCCAATCTCGACTTTAGTTTCAGCGGCCTAAAAACTGGAATCGCTAGAGTTATTCAGCAAGGTGTTCGTAATGATTCAGAATTTATTGCCAACAACAAAGCAGACTTATGCGCAAGTATTCAAGAGGCCATCATAGAAGTTCTTCAAAAGAAACTACTCAAGGCTCTAAAAACCACTGGGGTAAAACACCTCGTTCTTTCTGGAGGGGTTGCAGCTAACAGTGGTATTAGAAATCGCCTAAAAGAACTTTCTGAAAAGCACCATTTCAAATTACACTTACCACCTTTTGAATATTGCACTGATAATGCAGCAATGATCGGAATTGTGGGTGCATTAAAATTCGAAAGAAGTGATTACAGTAAAATATCTCATTCCTCAACTGCCCGATATAACCTAAGCCAACTATGAGTCAACGTTTCTATGATCCAACGCTAGACAAACATTCAACGTTCTGTAAACTAGATGCCATTCAAAGTGGGCACTTGTGTAAAGTTCTTAGAAAGTCAGTGGGCGATAGTATAGAAATCACTAATGGTAAGGGTGATCTATTTTCTGCAATTATAAGCCTAGCACATCCAAAAAAATCAGAAGTAAGCCTCTCCTACCTAATGAGTGAAGATCTTACCGAAAATCAAATTACGATTGCTATGGCACTTCCTAAATCTATGGATCGTTTCGAATGGTTTATCGAAAAGGCAACCGAGATTGGCATCGCAAGAATTATTCCATTAACTAGTCGATTCTCTGAGCGTAAAAATTTAAATAAGGAGCGAGCGGAGCGCATCTTAGATAGTGCTTTCAAGCAATCGTTGCAACTTTACCGTCCGATTTTAGATGAATTAACTCCCATCCAAACACTTTTTGAAAAGGGGGAAGCTTGGGATCAGAAGTTTATTGGTCATTGTTATCCGGGAGATAAAACAGACCTTATAGCACTCTGTGATTCAAAAAAAAGTAAATTGATGCTTATTGGGCCTGAAGGAGATTTTAGCCAGGAAGAAGTAAGCAAGGCACTAGATTTAGGATACAAAGAAGTATCTCTAGGATCTAGTAGACTACGAACAGAAACAGCAGGTTTAATGGCCCTTGCACGAATGATTTTGAAGGAATAACCTATGAGCAACACAACCTACCAAGCGCTTATTAAATGGACCAGTACGCTACTTATTGGATGCGTCATCATTTATCTTCTTTACAATCTTGCATCTGTAATTTTATATCTAATCTTAGCAGGGGTACTTGCTTTACTGGGCAAACCCATTGTTTCTTTTTTTCATGAAAAACTATCCATCCCGACGAGTTTAGCAGTGGTTTTGACTATTCTTCTTCAAATTACCGTTGTTTTAGGTTTTGCCGGTCTCATCATTCCTGTAGTTATTACTCAAGGCGAGAATCTTTCGTTACTTGATATAGATAGTTTAGAGCAGAACGTAACCGACTCTCTAAGTCTACTCAGTGATACCATCGCAAGACACGTTCCACCTTTAAAAAACTATCTGAATGAATTATCTATTGAGAATCAGTTTATAGATAGTGTTGATTTAAATTTCATCCCTAATCTTCTAAGTGGTGTTTTAGATGCCCTAGGAGAGCTAAGTATAGGTTTTTTCTCTGTGATATTCATTACTTTTTTCTTTCTTAAAGATCAGAAATTATTGCAACGGGGAATCCTCGTATTTATTCCTGACGATAAGGAGGAAAAGGCGGTCAACTCCTTTGGTAAAATCAGCTATCTATTATCACGTTATTTTTCGGGTATTCTTCTGCAGTTAATCATCCTTTTTATTGTGTATAGCATCACCCTTCTCATCGGCGGTATTGAGAATGCAATAATAATCGCCCTCCTCTGTGCAATATTCAATATCATACCCTATGTAGGGCCGCTAATCGGAGGAACTCTCATGCTACTTCTCACACTGATCAGTTATTTAGAGGTTGATTTTTATCATGTTGCTCTACCTAAATTGGCTTACGTAGCTGCAGGGATTGTCATTGGTCAACTCATCGATAATTTCTTTTCACAACCTTACATTTACGCAAAGAGTGTAAAATCACATCCGCTAGAAATATTCCTAGTAATCCTTTGTGCAGGATCTCTTTTCGGAATTTTAGGAATGGTAGTCGCCGTGCCTGCGTATACCGTGATCAAAGTAATCTTGAGTGTTTTCTTTGCAGAACATCCGACCGTTATCAAACTAACGAAGGGGCTATGACCGAAATCGTCTCACAGGACGCATGGGAATTTATAAAGACGTATCCACCTTCAAATTGTGAGGAGCTACTCTTTAAGCCTCAGTTATTCGAAGGGGTAACCAATGAATTACTAGTCAAACAAATAAACGGAAGAAACTGGGCGCGCTTAAAGGCTCCATTTCTACTCGAATACAAAGACTACTTATTCGGTCCTAAACTTTCCTTAGAACAGTGTAGTTCTTCATTTACCGCCTCGTTTAAAGCGAACAGACTATTACATTTTCTTAATTCACTTGATACAGGTGTCGATCTCACCACGGGTTTAGGCATAGACAGTTTTTTCTTAGGAAAGCATTTTAAATCGTTTACTTCCATAGAGTATCAAGATGATTTAATCGAATTTCTTAAGCACAACAATGGTGTTCTAAATTCCGCTAACGAAATTATTCGAGCAAAAGCCGAAGATTATATAAAAAATATATCTACTGTTGACTTTATTTATATCGACCCTGCAAGACGAGGGTCTAAAGGAGAAAAAACGGTAGCATGGGAAAACTGCACTCCTAACCTTCTCGAACTTTTGCCTACACTATTAGAAAAGGGACGCTTTGTAGCTATTAAAGCATCTCCCCTTATAGACATTACCGAAAGTCTAAGACAATTTAAAGGAGCCTGCACAGCTATAGATATAATCAGTTTGAGAAATGAAGTTAAAGAGCTCCTATTCTGGCTGTCACCAACGAACCATACAGAAATAGAGAAGGTTCCCATACATCATTTCAATCTCACCAGTGAAAAAGAACAACAGTACACCACTACATTATCTGAAATCAAGAATGCTGAACTAAAAATTAGCCATCAGCCACTGAAATATCTTTATGATCCTGCTCCAAGTTTTCTAAAAACCCGAGCTTTTCGTGTGCTTTGTAATGACAACCCCAACCTTTACCGATTAGGAAATTCAAGTCTACTTACCTCAGATGTGGAATTAATCGACTTTCAAGGCAGGTCTTTTTTATTAAAAGAAGCTCTTTTACACAAGAAAAAAGTCTTGTCTCGCCTTAAGAAAAAGGCGTTTAGTGTTATTAGTAAGTATTCAAAAATTAGAGCGGATGAGTTTAAAAAAACTTGGCAACTCCAAGAAAGTAGCAAACATTTCCTTATTCTTGTGAGCCTAGACCAATTGACAGTATTACACTGCGAAAAATTTATTACAACTATAAAAGCTAGTGTTCATGACTCTAAGTGACGAAATACAAATAGTACTGATCATAACCGGATGTGCTCTTGCGCTAGTGGTTATCTATAAGCTATTAAAGCTTCTTTTAACGCCTCTTAGAATCTTAGTTCGAATCCTATTATCACTTATGGTTCTTGCTATTGCAGCGTACTTCGTGGCCGACTACTTCGGCTATGATTTAGTAGAACTGCTCTTTGATTTCATCGAAAAGGAGAATAAGCTCTCTCTAAAAGACAATATTTCATTGTAAAAAGTGTATTGTACAATTAGGTCTAATATCCTACTTTTGCAATCCTATTTATTGGTCGCGTAGCTCAGCTGGATAGAGCATCTGCCTTCTAAGCAGACGGTCATAGGTTCGAATCCTATCGCGATCACTTAAGGATCAAAAAGGGTTACTATCGGGTAGCCCTTTTTTTATGCTCAATAACCAACTTTAATGACTTTAAGACATAAAGTGCAGATGGATCAAACATAATAAATATTCTTGGCACTTATTTGGCACTCTCTGTATTTAAGGTGTTGACTTTTTATACAAATGTTTAAAAGTTTTTGACTCTTAAATGCAAAATCCTTCTTAATCCCCGTTATATAATTAGAATCAACCGAAAGGATGGTTTTAGATGTTAGTCTTTAAGGGGTTAATGCTTTGGCTAAATACTTTCCCGTTAGCTCTTGACTAAGATTAAAGTCCTTCAGGATAAATGTTGGAAAAGGGCGGGTAGTGAAGTAGGATGCCTTACAGGGAGCGTAACACACTATTAAGTTCGCTTAAAATAACTACAAATTAGAGCATTGTTGAGTGGTTGTAGCTCTATGTCTAATAA
>CAXPJI010000054.1:0-8242 GCA_964217345.1 Euzebya sp. | reverse complement strand
TCCATTAAGACCCGGTAATTCCTGGGAAAAAATAAAGGTGGTACATACGAAAATTAAGATTCGAAAAAATACTCTCAAGAATGTTTTTGTTTTGTTGAAATACAGGATAAATATAAGAACCTTATTGACATATATAGGTGAAATATAGGTGAATTACGTTTTAACTAATTTTTCGGTGGTCTGTTTTTCTTAGGCCGTAATTAAAAGCATGGCGTCGAAGTGATTTATGAATAATACTTAATAGCTTTGCGCAGATGCTAGATTTCAGAGAAACCATTTACGAAAAAGCTGTTCTGGTTGGGGTGATTACCCGAGAGCAACCCGCTGACAAAATCGAGGAGTACCTCGATGAATTAGAGTTTTTAACCTACACCGCGGGAGGAGAGGTAATTCGACGGTTTATTCAAAAAATCAATATTCCTAACCCAAAGACCCTTATTGGTTCGGGTAAGATGGAAGAGGTCAGAATTTACGTAGAGGAGAATGAAGTAGCAACAGTAATATTTGATGATGAGCTAACACCTGCCCAACAAAACAATATAGAGAAGATCTTCAAATGCAAGATTTTAGATCGTACAGGTCTTATTCTAGACATTTTTGCCCAACGAGCTCAAACTAGCTATGCACGAACTCAGGTAGAACTCGCTCAATATGAATACTTACTGCCAAGACTTACCGGTCTTTGGACACACCTTGAGCGCCAACGAGGCGGAATTGGAATGCGAGGTCCAGGGGAAACTGAAATTGAAACTGACCGACGTATCGTTAGAGATCGAATTTCTCTCTTAAAGAAGAAGCTAGAAAAAATTGATCGTCAAATGGAGACCCAGCGAAGTAATCGAGGGGCTCTAGTGCGGGTTGCCCTAGTGGGTTACACCAATGTCGGTAAATCTACGCTAATGAATGTTATTGCCAAAAGTGAGGTTTTTGCCGAGAACAAGCTTTTTGCTACGCTAGATACAACCGTGCGTAAGGTGGTCTTAGGAAACCTTCCTTTTCTGTTAAGTGATACCGTAGGCTTTATTCGAAAACTTCCTACGCAACTAGTCGAAAGCTTTAAGAGTACCCTAGACGAGGTTCGAGAAGCGGATCTGTTATTACATGTAGTAGATATTTCTCATCCGAACTTCACAGAACATATAGAATCGGTGAATCAGATTCTTGGAGAAATTGATTGTGAGGACAAGCCTACCGTGATGGTGTTCAATAAAATCGATCAGTATAGCGCTGAACCTTTCGACGAAGATGATTTAGTAGCTGAACGAACTACGGTTCATTACAGTCTTGAGGAGTGGCGCAAAACATGGTATGCAAAAATGGGTGAAAAGGCCTTGTTCATCTCGGCGATCAACAAGGAAAACCTTGAAGACTTCAAGAGGCAAGTTTACAAACAGGTACGGGACATTCATGTAACTCGTTTCCCTTACAACAACTTTTTGTATCCTGAAAAATTAGACGATTATTCGAATTTTGAAGAGTAGTGCTTAAAGAGGAACTGCAGAACAGGCCTCTCCATACATCAATTTCTTTGCTATTTTCTTTAGCTGAACCGCCGCCGTTAGGTAGGCTTGTTGTGGAACAGGCTTGTTTGAACATCCCTTTAAAATCACCGGAACTCCCGCATATTCTCTAAAATCGACTTGAGACAATTGCCTCTCGTAAAGTACCGTTTCTAGATGCTCTAATGAACCAACTGCTAAGGTTCTGGCTTCTGTAGAGAGGTGTGTTGCAACTAGTGTGAAAGCCCATTGAGGAAGTATACATTCAGAGCTACAACTAAGAGCAATATGATGGTCTTTGTACAGAGACCAATCTACTTCTTTCAAAGCAGCTCTAAACTCTTTCTCTCTAAGGATTAAACCTTCGTATAACCATTGTGAAAGATCAATGCTTGTTCTTGGCCCTGGGACGTAAAGCTCCTCTAAATCAAATACTTTGAGCGAGCTCTGAGAGACCCGGTTTACGATAGGTTCCTCCATCATTTAAAGCATTCCCAGCTCTAATTTGGCTTCTTCACTCATCAATTCCTGACTCCAGGGAGGGTCAAACGTTATTTCCACCTCGGCATCCTTAATCTCGTCAATAGACTTGATTTTTTCTTCTACCTCTACAGGAAGTGTTTCAGCGACTGGACAATTCGGTGAGGTGAGGGTCATCAAGATCTTGACATCGAAGTCTTCATTCACCATCACGTCGTAGATAAGACCTAGTTCATAAATATCTACAGGAATCTCAGGGTCGTAAATCGTTTTTAAAACCTTTACGATCTTCTCTCCTAATGCACTAGTGTCGATAGTTGTTTCACTCATGATTCTTCTGTGTTTGATAAGCAACGGCGTATAGTTTTATCTGTCGAGTCATACTGGTTAAGCCGTTAGCGCGGGTAGGTGATAAATGTTCTTTTAAGCCAATCTGGTCTATAAAACTCAACTCGGCATCAATGATGTCTTGAGGTTTTTGTCCGCTAAATACTCTAATAAGTAAGGCAATGATGCCTTTAGTGATGATGGCGTCACTATCTGCAGTGAACTTCAATTCATCCTCATTCATCTCTGCAAAAACCCAAACCTTACTCTGACATCCCTTAATGAGATAATCATCGAGTTTGTATTGAGGGTCTATAAGTGGTAAGCTCTTGCCTAATTCAATCATGTATTCATAGCGCTGCATCCAGTCGTCGAACAGGCTAAACTCGTCAATGATTTCTTCTTGAATTTCAGCTATTGTCTTGTGGCTCATAGTTTTAACTAAGCATTCTTTGAGCGGTTTTCACCCCTTCTACGAAGATATCAATTTCTTCTTTGGTGTTATAAAAAGCAAAACTTGCGCGAACTGTTCCAGGAACATTAAAGTGTTGCATCACCGGTTGGGCGCAGTGGTGTCCGGTACGAACCGCAATCCCTAATTTGTCAAGAATGCTACCAACATCATAAGGATGTATTCCTTTCAAGTTGAAAGAAATTACTGAAGCTTTGTTCTTTGCTTCTCCGACAAATTCAATCCCTTGAATTTGTTTCAGCTGATCGGTTGCATAGACCAAAAGCTCTCCTTCGTAGGCGGCAATCGCTTCAAACCCGATTTGATTCATATAATCTATGGCTGCTCCAAAGGCGATACCTCCTGCGATATTTGGAGTGCCAGCTTCAAACTTATGGGGTAGATCTGCGTAAGTCGTTTTTTCAAAAGACACTTCAGCAATCATCTCTCCTCCGCCTTGATAAGGCGGTAACTTTTCGAGCCATGAGCGCTTGCCGTAAAGTAATCCAATCCCAGTAGGGCCGCATACTTTATGAGCTGAAAGGGTATAAAAGTCAACATCTAGTTGTTGAACGTTCACCTTAAAGTGTGGAGCGGCTTGGGCGCCATCAATAAGGACCGCTGCTCCAACTGCATGGGCTTTGGTGATGATTTCTTCGATGGGATTAATCGTCCCTAGTGCGTTCGATACGTGATTGCAAAAAACGAGTCGAGTGCGCTCAGACAATAGATTGTCAAATTCATCCATCTCGAGCTCTCCTTTTTCATTCATTGGGATCACCTTTAATTGAGCCCCAGACTTTTCGCAAGCCATTTGCCAAGGAACAATGTTTGAGTGATGCTCCATGGCGGAGACCAATAATTCGTCTCCGTCTCTAAGTAATGAAGCAAACCCACTAGCCACGATATTAATAGAGTGAGTGGTTCCCGAAGTAAGTATTACCTCTTCGGGTCGCGCAGCATTTAAATGGGTCTGAAGGGTATGACGCGCTTTTTCATAGGCTTCGGTAGCCTCTTGAGAAAGGGTGTGCACTCCTCGGTGAATATTGGCATTATAGTTTTCGTAGTAATCTACGATCGATTGAATGACTTGTTTGGGGGTTTGTGAAGTAGCCGCATTATCAAAATAAACCAAAGGCTTTCCATTTACCTGTCGATTTAGAACGGGAAAGTCTTTACGTATACTCTGAATATCTAGAAGGCTACTCATAGGCTACAGGTCGAAACCGATTTTAACTCCGAGCTTTTCTGCGATCATGTCTTTTACTCTCTTTGAAAGCGCAGCATTCTTAACACTTTCAAGCACATTATTCGCAAAGGCATACATTAGAAGTGCCGAAGCCTCTTTCTTTGGAATCCCTCTTGACTGAAGGTAAAAAAGCGCGTCTTCATCTAACTGTCCGATCGTACAGCCGTGCGAGCAACGAACGTCGTCAGCAAAAATCTCTAGTTGCGGTTTTGTATTTACCGTCGCAGTATCACTTATCAAAAGGTTATTGTTCTGTTGAAACGCGTTGGTCTTTTGAGCAATTTTATCCACGACGATTTTTCCGTTAAAAACCCCTACCGATCTATTATCGTAAATTCCTTTGTAGTCTTGGTGACTCTCACAATCGGGTTCAGTGTGGTGAACTAAGGTATAGTGATCAATATGTTGACGCTCACTACCCAAGGTAACCCCCTTCATAATCGAATTGATGTGCGAACCTCTCTGATAGAAGTTGAGATTATTTCTAACCAAAGCCCCTCCTAGAGAGAATGTGTGAACACTCACTTCACTTGAGTCGTGTTGCTCAATAAAAGTGCTGTCCACAATCGAAGCTTTCATGGTATCATTCTGAAACTTGTAATAATCTACTCGTGCATTCTTGTGTGCAAAAATTTCAGTAACTGAATTGGTAAATGCCTCGACAGCTCCTAATGACTGGTGCCGCTCGATAATCTGTACCTCAGCATTCTCCTCTACAACAATCAAGTTTCGAGGTTGAAGAAGGATTTGTGGAGTAGCTCCTGTTGCAAAGTGTACGATTTCAATCGGCTTAACTGGTGCTTTACTCTTCGGAATAAAGATATACGCGCCCTCGATAGCAAAGGCTGTATTTAGGTTCGTTAAGGCGTCCGTTTGATCGGCAATCTTGTTGAAATACTCATCAACAATATGCTTGTACTTTGGCTTTTCAATAGCAGCGCTAAACAGACATACATCTACTCCGTCATGAGTCGTTTCAGACAAAAACGAACTGTATTGCCCGTCTACAAAAACGATTTTAAACGTCTCTGTCTCGTGAAGAAAATATTGTCGAACTGTCGGGTATTCTAATGCGCGTTTCGATCCTGGAAAGATGCTAAAATCCTTTTTGAGCAAAGACTGTAGCGAAGTGTATTTCCATGCCTCGAGTTTCTTGGTAGGGAACCCTTGCTGTTCAAAACGCTTTAAGGCGGCCGTTCGAATCTCGTGAACCTCATCGTTCACATTTACCTTGTCTTCGAAGGCAATGAATGAAGAGAGTAATTTTTCGTTAAGATCCATAATCTATTCGTTCTCCGCTTTGATCCAATCGTATCCTTTTTCCTCTAATTCGAAAGCCAACTCTTTGGTTCCTGACTTTACAATCTTTCCATTGTAGAGCACGTGTACATGGTCAGGAACGATATGGTCAAGCAGTCGCTGATAGTGCGTGATTACCACAATGGCGTTGTCTTTACTGCGAAGCCTGTTGACGCCATTGGCAACAATTCTAAGGGCATCGATATCAAGTCCCGAATCGGTTTCATCAAGAATTGCGAGTTTTGGCTCAAGCATTGCCATCTGAAAGATCTCATTACGCTTCTTTTCTCCACCAGAAAAACCTTCGTTTAGAGAACGCGATAAGAATTTGCGGTCAATCTCTAACAAACTTGACTTCTCGCGAATCTTTGAAAGCATCTCATTGGCAGGCATGTCCTCAAGACCTTTAGCCTTGCGCGATTCATTGATCGCAGCCTTGATAAAATTCGTAACTGTTACGCCTGGGATTTCTACCGGATATTGAAACGAAAGAAATACCCCTGCGTGAGCACGCTCTTCAGGATCTAGGTCTCCAAGGTCTTCTCCGCTTAAGCTAATGTTACCTTCAGTTACCTCAAAATCTTCCCTCCCAGCAATTACGGAGGCTAGCGTACTTTTACCTGAACCATTAGGCCCCATAATGGCATGTACTTCGCCTGGTTTAACCTCAAGGTTGATTCCCTTTAATATTTCCTTTTCTTCTACTCTTGCGTGAAGATTTTCAATCTTTAACATAGTCTTCTTAATTATCCTACTGAGCCTTCTAGGCTGATTTCTAATAGTTTTTGTGCTTCTACTGCGAACTCCATCGGCAGCTTGTTCAGTACCTCCTTGCTAAACCCATTGACGATTAAGGCAATTGCCTTTTCTGTGTCAATTCCTCGTTGGTTGCAATAGAAGATCTGATCTTCTCCGATTTTACTTGTGGTAGCCTCATGCTCAATTTGAGCTGATTTGTTTTTTGCCTCGATATAAGGAAAAGTGTGTGCACCACACTCATTACCCATAAGAAGCGAGTCACACTGCGAGAAGTTTCTGGCATTTTCTGCTCGAGAGCCAATTTGAACTAAACCGCGATAACTGTTTTGCGATTTACCAGCAGAAATACCTTTAGAGATGATCGTGCTCTTGGTGTTCTTGCCTAGGTGGACCATTTTGGTACCGGTATCTGCCTGTTGAAAGTTATTAGTTACGGCTATCGAGTAAAATTCTCCAACCGAATGATCTCCTTTTAAAATACAAGACGGATACTTCCAAGTAACTGCAGAACCTGTCTCAACTTGTGTCCATGAGATTTTCGCATTACGCTCACACAGACCGCGCTTAGTCACAAAGTTGAACACTCCACCTTTGCCTTCCTTGTTTCCAGGGAACCAGTTTTGAACCGTAGAGTACTTGATTTCTGCGTCATCGAGCGCTATTAATTCTACCACCGCAGCGTGAAGCTGGTTTTCATCTCTTGATGGAGCAGTACAACCTTCAAGATAACTCACATAACTGCCCTGATCAGCAATTACAAGCGTTCTTTCAAACTGACCCGTTCCTGCCTGATTAATTCTGAAATAAGTAGAGAGCTCCATAGGGCATTTAACTCCCTTGGGGATGTAACAGAAACTACCGTCAGAGAAAACCGCCGAATTAAGAGCCGCATAGAAATTGTCTTTTGCGGGAACAACGCTTCCAATATATTTTTTAACCATGTCTGGGTGTTCCTGAATGGCCTCTGAAATAGAACAGAAGATGATTCCTTTTTCGGCAAGGGTCTTTTTAAAAGTGGTTGCCACTGAAACAGAGTCCATTACGATATCAACTGCCACTCCAGCCAATTTTTTCTGCTCGTCAAGCGAAATTCCCAGCTTTTTAAAAGTGTCTAAAAGTTCGGGGTCTACCTCATCGAGACTGTTATACTTTGGCTTCTTGTTTGGAGCCGAGTAATACGAGATATCTTGAAAGTTGGGTTTCTCGTAGTGAACATTAGCCCAATCTGGCTCCTCCATCTTTTTCCATTGGGCGAACGCCTCAAGCCTCCAAGCGGTCATCCACTCAGGTTCTTCTTTCTTCTTCGATATCGCTCGAACGATATCTTCGTTTAATCCTTTCGGAAGGGTATCAGATTCGATGTCGGTATAAAACCCGTACTCGTATTCTTTGGTCTCTAACTCCTTCTTTAATTCTTCTTCAGTATATGCCATATCTTCTCTTTCTTGTTAGAGTGAAAAACTTTCTCCGCATCCACAAGTACGCTGCGCATTTGGATTGTTAAACACAAACCCTTTCCCGTTTAAGCCCCCTGAATACTCCAAGGTGGTTCCTACGAGATATAAAAAACTTCGTTTGTCGACAGCCACTCTTACCTGGTTGTCTTCAAATACTTTATCGGTTTCACCGATTGCTTTGTCAAACTTGAGTTCATACGTGAGGCCACTACAGCCACCACTTTTGACCCCTACTCTCACAAAATCGGTGTCCGCATCAAAACCCTCCTCGCGCATTAACGAGCGGACCCTTTCACGTGCAGATTCTGCTACTTTTATCATAAGTTGGGATATTTGATTGCAAAGATACGGCTTAACGCATTTTTATCATAAGTAATGCACTGATATTCTATTGAGTGGCATAGACAGAATCTATAGTAATAGCAGTACCTTTGACCGCATAACCACAGATCAAATGTTAGAAGAAAAGAATCCTTCCCTTAATTCGATCGAAAACTTAGGTGAATTCGGCCTTATCGACCATCTAACCAAAGCGATACCTACACAGCTCAAAAGCACCGAAAAAGGAATTGGTGACGATGCAGCGGTAATCAATTTTGGCAAAAACCAGACGGTAATCAGTACCGATATGCTCGTCGAAGGAATTCACTTTCATTTGGGTTATATGCCCATGAAACACTTGGGCAGATCGGAAGAGCGTCGTGTAGGGAAAGAGTGTCAC
>CAXPJI010000053.1:0-58132 GCA_964217345.1 Euzebya sp. | reverse complement strand
ATTCTAAGAATATTCTAAATTTGCACCCTCGATTGAGTCTTGGCCTATGGTGTAATTGGTAACACAGCTGATTTTGGTTCAGTCGTTCAAGGTTCGAGTCCTTGTAGGCCAACCAGCTTTCTTCAAGCTTAGCTTGAACGTTTAGTAAGAGACATGAAGAGGGGACATTAGTCCCCTCTTTTATTAGGTAATATGGAATTTAAAGAACAAGTATTAACGCTTCTAAATCAAGCCTTTGAGAAAAGGCCAGATCTCTTTTTGATCGATTTTTCAATGGATGCCAAGAGCCACGTTGAAATTATTATTGATGGGGACAAAGGGGTAAGTATTAATGACTGTGTAGAGGTTTCTAGAGCTATCGAGCATCAATTAGATCGTGAAGTTCATGATTTCTCGTTGAGCGTTCAGTCTTCTGGGGCTACTGCGCCACTTAAGTTGGCACGTCAATATCCGCAGCATAAGGGTAGAACGTTGAAAGTGAAGTCTGAGGGTTCTGAATTTAAAGGAAAATTGATCGAGGTGACCGATAATGAAATTACCTTAGAATGGAGTGAAAGAGTTCCTAAAGAGGTAGGTAAAGGAAAACAAACGGTGGTTCGAAAAGAAACCATTGCTTATAATATTATTGATCAAGCACAAATTGTGTTAACGTTTTAATCGCTAATTATGGAGAATTTAGCACTTATTGAGTCGTTTTCTGAATTCAAAGACGACAAGTTCATCGACAGAGTAACCCTTATGGCTATTCTTGAAGAAGTATTCAGAAACGCTTTAAAGAGAAAGTTTGGATCGGATGATAACTTTGACATCATTATCAACCCAGACAAAGGTGACTTAGAGATTTGGAGAAACCGAATCGTAGTTGAGGATGATATGGTTGAGGATGAGAACGAGCAGATTTCATTGTCTGAAGCTCGTAAAATCGAGCCTGACTTTGAGGTAGGTGAGGATGTATCTGAAGAGGTGAAGCTGATCGATCTTGGAAGACGTTCGATCCTAGCACTACGCCAAAACTTGGTTGCTAAGATTCAAGAGCACGATAATACTACCATCTATAAACAATTCAAGGATCTTGAAGGTGAGATTTACACTGCGGAGGTGCACCATATTCGCCATAAAGCGGTCATCTTATTAGATGATGAAGGAAATGAGATCATCTTACCGAAGGATCGTCAAATCCCTTCTGACTTCTTTAGAAAAGGGGATAATGTTCGCGGAATTATCGAAAGCGTTGAGCTAAAAGGAGTAAAGCCTGCAATTATTTTATCTAGAACTTCTCCCAAATTCCTAGAGCAGCTCTTTCACCAAGAGATTCCTGAGGTTTTCGACGGCTTGATTACCATTAAAAAAGTAGTTCGTATCCCTGGAGAAAAGGCAAAAGTGGCTGTAGATTCTTACGACGATCGTATTGATCCAGTAGGTGCATGTGTGGGAATGAAAGGTTCTCGTATTCACGGTATTGTGAGAGAGCTAGGTAACGAGAATATCGATGTAATTAATTGGACCAATAATAAGCAACTTCTCGTTACACGTGCGTTAAGCCCAGCCCGTGTAAGTTCGGTTAAGCTGAATGATGAAGATATGACTGCTCAGGTTTATCTAAAGCCTGAAGAAGTTTCTAAAGCAATCGGACGCAGTGGTCATAACATTAGACTAGCAGGCCAACTTACCGGTTATGAAATTGATGTGTTTAGAGAAGGAGTTGAGGAAGATGTTGAGTTAACTGAATTCTCTGATGAAATCGATGCATGGATCATTCAAGAATTCAAGAAGATTGGTCTAGATACAGCTAGAAGTGTTTTAGAATTAGATATTGAAGATCTTATTAAACGCACCGACCTTGAAGAGGAGACTGTTCAAGAAGTTGTTAAAATACTAAAAGCAGAGTTTGAGGACTAACCTCTTATATTTGTAAACCCGACCCCTAAAAAGGTAATAGCATTATTTATGTCTGAAGAAAAGACCATTAGAATTAACAAAGTACTCCGAGAACTTAATATTTCTCTCGATCGTGCTGTTGAGCATTTGAAAGAGAAGGGACATGAGATCGAAGCTCGTCCTACTACCAAAATTAGTACTGTGGAGTACCAAGTTTTGCTTGATGAGTTTCAGACTGATATGTCTAAGAAAGTTGCTTCTATCGAAGTAGGGGAAGAGAAGAGAAAAGAAAAAGAAGCGCTACTTCAGCAAATTGAAAAAGAGCAGGAGGAGAAGAAAGCAATCAAAGAAAAGGAGCCAACTGTCATAAGAGGAAAAGTTGCGCTTTCTGGCCCTAAAACGGTAGGAAAGATTGATTTAAATCCCAAGTCAGAAGTTGCCGCAGAGCCTGAGAAGGTCGAAGAAAAGGAAAAAGCACCTATTGTAGAAGAAGTTAAAGAGCCTGTAAAAGAAGAGCAACCGGTTGAGGTAAAAAAAGCTGCAGCGGCCGAAGCACCTAAAAAAGAAGAGGTTCAAGATGAAAAGCCTGCTGTAGAAGCGGAGAGCGATCAAATTAAGACCAAATACCAAACCTTATCAGGGCCTAAGATCGTCGGTGCTAAGATTGATCTCGCTCAGTTTGAAAAGAAAAAGAAGCCTGCAGAGTCAAATACTGATAATGATCGTAAGCGTAAGCGTAAGAGAATTGCTAGCGATAAGAATGCACCCAAAGGTGGAAATAAAAAAGGAGTAAGAAATCAACCTCAAGTTCAACGTGCCGAACCCACCGAAGAAGAGGTTCAAAGACAGGTTCGAGAAACCTTAGAAAAGCTTCAAGGAAAGTCTTTTAAAGGCAAAGGGGCGCGTTATAGAAAAGAAAAGAGAGATCTTCACGAGCAACAAAGAGAGCGCGAGCAAGAACAACAAGAGCTTGAAAGCAAGGTTCTCAAAGTGACAGAGTTTGTTACTGTAAATGAAGTTGCTACCATGATGGATGTGTCTTCAACTCAAGTAATTTCTGCATGTATGTCGTTAGGAATCATGGTTACCATGAATCAGAGATTAGATGCTGAGACCTTAACGATTGTTGCTGATGAGTTTGGCTATCAGGTGGAGTTCATGCAAGCAGAACTTGAAGAGACGGCAATAGAGGAAATCACAGATAGCGAAGAAGATCTTCAGGCTAGAGCCCCGATTGTTACGGTGATGGGTCACGTAGATCACGGTAAAACTTCGTTACTTGACTATATCAGAAAAGAGAATGTGATCGCTGGTGAGAGTGGGGGAATTACCCAACACATTGGTGCTTACGGTGTAACTCTTGAAAGTGGTCAGAAAATATCGTTTTTAGATACCCCCGGTCACGAAGCCTTTACGGCGATGCGTGCAAGAGGTGCACAGGTTACAGATATTGCGATTATCGTTGTAGCGGCAGATGATGATATCATGCCTCAGACGAAAGAAGCTATTGCCCACGCACAAGCTGCTGGAGTACCTATGGTATTTGCGATTAATAAAATAGACCGTCCGACTGCTAATCCGGATAAGATTAAAGAAGGTCTCGCTGCTATGAATCTCTTAGTAGAAGACTGGGGTGGTAAAATTCAATCCCATGATATCTCGGCTAAAACAGGTCAGGGGGTTAATGAGCTTCTTGAAAAGGTTCTTTTAGAAGCTGAACTTTTAGAACTGAAGGCGAATCCGAATCGTGAGGCTTCAGGTACGGTAGTTGAGGCTTTCCTAGACAAGGGTAGAGGATATGTTTCTACCGTGCTTGTACAAAATGGAACCCTCCGAATAGGTGATTATGTTTTGGCGGGAACCTCGAGTGGTAAGATACGTGCTATGCAAGATGAGCGTGGTAAAAATATTAAAGAAGCAGGTCCTGCTACACCGATTTCCATCTTAGGACTTGATGGAGCTCCTCAGGCCGGTGATCGTTTTAATGTGTTAATGGATGAGCGTGAAGCGAAGCAAATCGCTCAGAAGCGATCTCAGTTACAAAGAGAGCAAAGTGTTCGAGCGCAACGTCAGCTTACCTTAGATGAGATTGGTAGACGTATTGCAGTGGGAGATTTCCAAGAGCTTAATATTATCCTTAAAGGTGACGTAGATGGTTCAGTTGAGGCTCTAACTGATTCGTTCCAGAAACTTTCAACTGAGGAAATTCAAGTCAACATCATCCATAAAGGTGTTGGTGCTATCACCGAGTCTGATGTGTTACTTGCAAGTGCTTCATCAGCGGTAGTGATCGGATTTAACGTACGCCCTATGGCTAACGCTCGTACCGTTGCTGAGAAGGAAGAAGTCGACATCCGCACCTACTCAATTATTTACGATGCTATTGATGATATCAAGAAGGCAATGGAGGGTATGTTGAGTCCTGAAATGAAAGAAGAAGTAACCGGTACTACAGAAATTCGTGAAACCTTTAAGATTTCTAAGATCGGAACTATTGCAGGTTGTATGGTTCTTTCAGGAAAAATCTTCAGAAACTCTAAGATCCGTGTAATTCGTGATGGGGTTGTAGTCTTCGATGGTGAACTCGCTTCGCTTAAACGATTCAAAGACGACGTTAAAGAGGTTTCAAAGGGTTATGATTGTGGTCTTCAGGTGAAGAATTACAACGATATCAGAGTTGACGATCAGATTGAAGCTTACCAAGAAGTAGCGGTACAGAAAAAACTTTAATTGTTTTTCCCGGGCTCTAAAATCATGATCCCTCTAAAATAAGGACGAAGCCTCTTTGAGGCTTTTTCTGTTTCTAGACGTGTTCGAAAGTTTTCTAAGCGAAGACGATAGGTAGGCGAATTGAAAGAGAGTTTTAGTGGGTGTTTTTGATGAAAGATCGTATCCTCAGCAAATAGAGTGTTATAACGTTCTTTTAATTTCTCCATCTCGGCAAGTGAGCCGAAACCTAATTGAATTTGGTAGTCACCCTTTTCAACTTTCATTAGCCTGAAAATATTACTCAACTGTGAGATGCTGACTTCGCTGGATGGGATAGAGTCTACATCTAATTGTTTTATTTGGGAGTAACCGAATGAGATGGTTAAAATACTAATAATAAGACAGTTAAAAAGGTTATTTTTCATTGCTTTATTGCTGTTTGCTCTATTGCCTCCGCAAGGTAATCAATTCCTGTAGGACAAAACCTTTATTTAGAACGATTACAAATTACAAGAACCTTAAACTTAACTTTTTTAATACTCCCTTCAGTGTTATTTTTGTGGCAATTTTAGACGATTATGCCGTTCATGAATACGGTAATTTTTGCATAACTAAGTTATATGAAAGGATTCCCTAACCTCCTAAAACAAGCGTTTCTCTCTTTAGTGCTTGTTGTTAGTGCTACTTCTCTCTCTTTTGGGCAAGATGGTGGTGACCCAGCAAAGGGTAAACAATTGTTCAATCAAAATTGTGCTGCTTGTCACGCGCTAAACCGCAAAATGACAGGTCCTGCTTTAGCAAACGTTGAATCTCGACTTGCTGAAGATGAAGGTCTTGATCGTGAATGGTTGTATGCGTGGATTAAAAACAGTTCTGGGGTTATTAATTCTGGAGACGATTACGCTAATCGTATTTACAGCGAGTACAATAAAGCGGCAATGACTGCTTTTCCTACTTTATCGAATGAGGATATTGATAATATCTTAGCTTACACGGCCGCTCCACCTCCGGCACCCGTTGTTCCTGCTGCTACGGCTACTGCAGCAGCCTCTTCGTCAGAAGGAAACGGAGCAAACAGTGACTTAGTTCTTGCGGTTCTGTCATTTGTCTTGCTGGTTCTCGTTGCGATGCTTGTTTTAGTTAATCGAACACTTCGTCAAATTGCAGTTGCTAATGGTATTGATGTTGAAAAGGAAAAAGTGCAACGTTTACCACTATGGAAGGCTTTTGCGCAAAATCAATTCTTGGTATTTGTTTCGGTTGTAATTCTCCTTCTAAGCAGCGCCTATTTTGCGTATGCATATATGATGCAAGTAGGTATTGACCAAGGATACGCTCCAGTTCAACCCATCCATTATTCACACAAGATTCACGCTGGAGATAATAAAATTGAATGTACTTACTGCCACAGTTCTGCAAGAGTTTCTAAGCATTCGGGAATTCCTTCGTTAAACGTATGTATGAATTGTCACAAGTCGATCTATGAGTACACGGGTAATCCTGAAGGTCCTTCAGCTGAAGATCTAGCAAATGGTTACACGAATGAATTCTATACAGGCGAGATTAAGAAGCTATACAAGGCAGTAGGTTGGGATGAAGAAAACCAACGTTATACCGGAGAGAGCTATCCTGTAGAATGGGTTCGTATACACAATCTACCAGACTTCGTTTACTTTAACCACTCTCAGCACTATAGTGTTGCAGGTGTTGAATGTCAAACTTGTCACGGTCCTGTTGAAGAAATGGAAGTAATGTATCAATATGCACCGCTTACAATGGGATGGTGTATTAATTGTCACCGTGAAACTAACGTTCAACTTACTTCGAATCCTTATTACGAAAAGATTCACGAAGAATTGTCTAAAAAATATGGGGTCGATGAGCTAACCGCAGCTCAAATGGGTGGCCTTGAATGTGGTAAGTGCCACTATTAATCTGGAATTCTACAATTTATGGCATCACATAAACAATATTGGAAAAGTGAAGCGGAGCTTACAAACGACCCTGTGGTTGAACAATTAGCTCAAAACGAATTCACCGAAACGTTACCTGTAAATGATTTCTTTGAACAAGAATCGTCATTAAAGGATTCTCAATCTTCACGTAGAGATTTTCTTAAGTTTTTAGGTTTTAGCACTGCAGCTGCTACGCTTGCCGCTTGCGAAGGGCCTGTTAAGAAATCAATTCCTTACGTTATTCAACCAGACGAAATCATACCTGGTGTTGCAAATTATTATGCAACAACAATAGCAGATGGTTATGACTTTGCAAGTGTATTAGTAAAGACTCGCGAAGGTCGTCCTATTAAGATCGAGAATAATGATCGTGCTACTCTTTTCGGAGGAGCTAATGCTCGTGTTCAAGCATCTGTCTTAAACCTTTACGACAAGAATAGATTACAGGGTCCGGAGGCTTCTGGATCTGCAATTTCTTGGAGTGATTTAGACGCAGCTGTTATTGCAAGATTAGAAAGCGCGAAGAGCATAGGCAAAAAAGTAGTAGTTCTTTCAGGTACTAAGGCCAGCCCTTCGTACTCAAAGGCTATTGAAGCTTTAAAAGCCAAGTATCCGAATGTTGAGTATCATACCTATGATGCTATTTCATCGGCTTCTGCTCTAGATGCTTTTGAACAAGCCTATGGCGAAAGAGCCTTGGCTGACTATAACCTTTCTTCTGCAGATATCATCGTATCGTTTGATGCTGATTTCTTGGGTGATTGGCAAGGTGGTGGTTATTCTAAAGGATATGCAAAAAATCGTGTGCCTCATCACGGACACATGTCGCATCATGTACAATTAGAGTCTAACATGACTTTAACTGGGGCTAATGCTGATAAACGTATACCTCTAACAACGGTAGAGCAAAAGAGAGCGCTTGCCGCATTATACAATGCGCTTAAAGGAGTTTCAGCATCAGAATCAAATACCGTGATCGCTGGTCATGTTAACGCGATGGCTCAAAAACTTAAAGCTGCTGGTTCTAAAGCGGTTGTTCTTTGCGGTATTGATGATAAGGATGCACAATTGATCACGCTAGCTATTAATGAATTGCTGAAAAGCGATGCTTTTGATGTTGCTCAGCCAAAATATGTTCGTTCAGCTTCGGCTTCGGTTATTGAAGATATAATTGCTGCCGCTAATAAAAATGAAGTTGCAGCTATCTTAATCGATAGTGTTAACCCACTATACAGTGCTCCTAATGCAGAAGCTTTTTCTTCTGCCTTAGCGCAAATCGGTTTTTCTGTAACCTCTTCTTTTTCATTAACTGAAACTGCAGCTGCTTCTACTTTTGTTGCATCTGCTTCTCATTTTCTTGAATCATGGGGTGATGTTGAGATGAAGAAAGATCATTATGGAATTACTCAGCCGGTGATTCGAAATCTTTTTGACACTCGTCAATTTGAACAATCATTGCTAGTTTGGGCAGGAGTTTCTGAAACCTATCATGATTTTATTCAAAAGAACTGGAGAAGTACTGTTTTAAACGGTAGTTCATGGAGTCAAGCGGTTCAGGATGGAGTTTTCTACAGCTCTTCTAAAGGCTCTCGTAACTTCAGAATCAGCGAAGGTGATTTACAATTGTCTTCGAATAAACTTTCTTCTTCATCTTCAAATGGTGTTGAATTAGTGCTTTATGCAAAAACCGGAATGGGTGACGGTCAAATGGCTAACAACCCTTGGTTACAAGAATTCCCAGATCCTATTTCAAGAGCATCATGGGATAACTACTTGACCATCTCTAAGGCTGATGCATTAGCCTACGGTTTTGAAAATATTAATGTCGCTAACGGTGGTCTTGATGGTAGCTATGCTACGCTAAAGGTCGGTGATGTAACTTTAAATAGAGTACCTGTTCTTATTCAACCAGGTCAGGCTAAAGGTACGGTTGGTTTAGCACTAGGTTACGGTCGTAAATCAGGGATTCAAGAAGAAATGCAAACCGGAGTGAATGCTTATTCACTGTACCTTGGTCAATCTAAAGTACAATCGGTTTCCCTAGAAAAGGAACGCGGAATGCACGAATTTGCATGCGTTCAGCTTCATAAAACCTTAATGGGTCGTGGTGATATTATCAAAGAAACTACCCTAGAGGATTTTATTAGCAAGCCTTCAGAAGAATGGAATCCTACTCCAATGGTGTCTTTAGATCACCAAGAAGTCCCAGCAACTTCTGTAGATCTTTGGGAGTCATTTGATCGTACAGTAGGTCATCACTTCAATCTATCGATTGATCTTAATGCATGTACAGGTTGTGGTGCTTGTGTTATTGCATGTCACGCCGAAAATAATGTACCCGTTGTTGGTAAACATGAAATAAGAGTTTCAAGAGATATGCACTGGTTGCGTATTGATAGATATTATTCTTCAGAGGAAACTTTTACTCAGGATACTGAGAAGAAAGAGAATCTAGATGGTTTATTTGGTGATAACGGTAGTCTAAGTGGATTTGGATCTATGGAAGATCCTTCAGAAAATCCTCAAGTAGCCTTCCAACCGGTAATGTGTCAGCACTGTAATCATGCCCCTTGTGAAACGGTATGCCCTGTTGCTGCTACTTCACACTCGCGTCAAGGTCAGAACCATATGGCATACAACCGTTGTATCGGTACAAGATATTGTGCAAACAACTGTCCTTATAAAGTTCGTCGCTTTAACTGGTTCTTGTACAACCAAAATGATGAGTTTGATTTCCACATGAACAATGACCTTGGTCGTATGGTTCTTAACCCAGATGTGAATGTTCGTTCTAGAGGGGTGATGGAAAAATGCTCAATGTGTATTCAACGCACCCAGAAGACTATACTAGATGCTAAAGCTGAAGGACGCTCAATTAATGATGGTGAATTCCAGACGGCTTGTTCTGCGGCTTGTGACACAGGTGCTTTAGTGTTTGGTGATATTAACGATAAAGAAAGTCGTGTTGCTAAACTTAAAGAGAGTGAGCGCATGTACCATCTATTAGAACATGTAGGAACCCAGCCTAATGTGTTCTATCATGTCAAAGTAAGAAATACCGAAAAGGCCTAATCATTAATAATACAATCTATTATGGCATCGCATTATGAAGCTCCGATACGTAAACCGCTAGTAACTGGCTCAAAAAGTTACAGCGATGTATCGAATGATATTGCTCGACCTGTTGAGGGAAAGGCAAATAAACAATGGTGGATCGTTTTCTCCATTGCACTTGTAGCCTTTTTATGGGGTTTAGGATCGATTATTTACACCATTTCTACTGGTATTGGTGTTTGGGGTCTTAACAAGACAGTAAACTGGGCTTGGGATATCACCAACTTCGTTTGGTGGGTAGGTATTGGTCACGCGGGAACTCTTATTTCTGCGGTACTTCTTCTATTTAGACAGAAGTGGCGTATGGCAATTAACCGTTCGGCTGAAGCGATGACTATTTTCTCGGTGGTTCAAGCAGGTTTGTTCCCAATTATTCACATGGGTAGACCTTGGTTAGCTTTCTGGGTACTGCCAATTCCTAACCAATACGGATCATTGTGGGTGAACTTTAATTCACCTCTATTATGGGACGTATTTGCGATTTCAACTTATTTATCGGTTTCTCTTGTATTCTGGTGGACAGGATTGCTTCCTGACTTCGCAATGATTAGAGACCGTGCCGTTCGTCCATTCCAAAAGAAAATCTACAGCCTTTTAAGTTTCGGATGGACAGGTAGAGCTAAAGATTGGCAGCGCTTTGAAGAGGTTTCTTTAGTACTCGCTGGTCTTGCAACCCCACTAGTATTGTCGGTTCACACGATTGTATCGTTTGACTTCGCTACTTCGGTAATTCCTGGATGGCATACTACCATTTTCCCACCTTACTTCGTAGCAGGTGCGATTTTCTCTGGATTTGCAATGGTAAATACCCTTCTGATTATCATGCGAAAAGTGGTAGGCTTTGAGGACTATATCACACTTCAACATATTGAACTTATGAACATTGTAATCATGATTACAGGTTCAATTGTGGGTTGTGCTTATATCACTGAGCTTTTCATCGCTTGGTATTCGGGAGTAGAGTACGAGCAATATGCGTTCTTAAATCGTGCCACAGGTCCTTACGCTTGGGCTTATTGGTCAATGATGACTTGTAACGTATTCTCTCCACAGTTCATGTGGTTCAAGAAGTTAAGAACGAGTATTATGTTCTCATTCTTTATTTCAATTGTGGTAAACATCGGTATGTGGTTTGAGCGTTTCGTGATTATCGTTACCTCTCTTCACCGTGATTATCTTCCTTCTTCATGGACGATGTTTTCACCGACTTTTGTTGATATTGGAATTTTTATTGGAACCATTGGTTTCTTCTTTGTTTTATTCCTTCTTTACTCAAGAACATTCCCAGTAATTGCACAGGCAGAGGTTAAGTCTATCTTGAAGTCATCTGCAGACAACTACAAGGCACTTCGTGCTGAAGGGAAGCCCTTATATGAAATGCCTCCTAGAGGTAAAGTAACCACTTACGAAGTGGAAGAATCTAACACTAACTCAACCACCGATCACTAATATGGCATCAAAAGTTTTTAGAGCGCTTTATACTGATGACGACATTCTGATGAATGCTGTCAAGCAGGTTCGTGGCCAAAAGTATCATATTGAAGAGGTATACACTCCTTTTCCAGTACACGGGCTAGACAAAGCCTTAGGTCTTGAAGATAGTCGTATTTCTATGGCTGCCTTCCTATACGGAGTACTAGGTTTAACTGTAGCGGTGACCATGATGAATTATATTATGATAGAAGACTGGCCACAGGATATCGGAGGTAAACCAAGCTTTACTTTTTTACAGAATTTACCAGCATTCATTCCGGTGATGTTTGAGATGACCGTTTTCTTTGCTGCTCACCTTATGGTAATTACCTTTTACTTGAGAAGTCGCATGTGGCCTTTCAAGAAAGCTGAAAACCCGAATCCTAGAACCACTAGCGATATCTTCTTGATGGAGGTAGCTGTTAAGTCAGAACAGGAAGAGGCATTAACCGAACTTTTACTTGATACCGGGGCCATTGAGGTTCAGGTTCCTAAAGCTTAATACATGAAGTCAGTTTTATCAAAAATTACGCTCATAGCGCTAGCTTTTACTGCTGTGTCTTGCTTCGATAAGAGCAAGCCTAATTTTCAATATTTTCCTAACATGTATGAGTCAGTGGGTTATGAAACTTACAGTGAAGTATCAATCCTTCCTGAGAATACTGCGGCACTGTTACCTGTTGAAGGAACTGTTCCTAGAGGTTGGTTGCCTTATGAATTTGACAATACACTTGAAGGTAAAGAGCTTGCTAGAGCAGACAAAACTCCACTTCTTTCAGAAAATAGAGAAAGTGATCTTGCTAAGGGAAAAGAACTTTACAATGTTTACTGTGCTATTTGTCACGGAACCAAAGGTGACGGTCAAGGTACTCTCGTAAAACGCGAAAAAATTTTAGGGGTACCTACTTATGCAGATGCTGCTCGTAATATTACTATCGGAAGCACCTACCACACCATTTATTACGGTCTTAATTCAATGGGTTCTTATGCCGCTCAGTTAAGTAGTGAAGAAGAAATATGGCAGATTTCTGCTTATGTAATGGAATTAAAAAAGGACCTAACTAAATAAGTAAATTAGTATGTATCAGTTTTCACAACGATTTAAGATAACTACCCTTATACTTATGGGGTTAGGGCTTTTAGGCCTAGGTTATGGTTTTATGAGTGCTCCTTCGACTATTGAGGAGGCTAAAGCTATAATGGCATCTCACGAAGGCGGCCATGGTGAAGAACATGGAAGTGCCGACCATCCGACCTTAGCTGAAGCTCATCATGGTAGTACAGAAGTACATCACGGATCTAATGCAGAAGGTTCACATTCTGAAGATCATGGTGATTCAATGAACCACGACGCTCATGCGGCGGTAGCTGAAGATCATGGTTCTTCGCATGACCAGCATGTTTTAGATCAAATGAAAAACAGACCTTGGTCTGCTTTTTATGTAAGTGCATTATTCTCGTTTCTTATTGCTCTAGGAGTTTTAGCTTTTTACGCCATTAACCGTGCGGCACAAGCGGGTTGGTCTCCATTATTATTTAGAGTTATGGAGGGAATTACTTCGTATCTTATCCCTGGTGGTATCATTCTATTTGCATTCTTTGTTTTGTCAGGTTTGCACATGAATCACCTGTTTGTTTGGATGGATGCTGATGTAGTAGCTCATGATCAATTAATTCAAAACAAGAGCGGGTATTTAAATACTCCTTTTTTCCTTGTTCGTGCAGCTATTTACATTGGAGGATGGATTGCTTACAGACAATATTCTAGAAAACTTTCTCTAGCAGAGGAGACTGCTTCAGACCATAAGCCGTTTGTTACTAACTTCAAGTTAGCGGCTGGTTTCTTAGCTTTCTTCTTAGTGTCTGAGTCAATGATGTCTTGGGACTGGATTATGAGTGTTGATCCGCACTGGTTTAGTACGCTATTCGGATGGTATGTATTCGCTAGTTTCTTTGTTTCAGGGATTACTGTAATTGCTTTATTTACGCTTTACTTGAAGTCTAAAGGACTTCTTGAGTCAGTGAATAATTCACACATTCACGATCTAGCAAAGTTCATGTTCGGTATTAGTATCTTCTGGACTTACTTATGGTTTAGCCAGTTCATGCTAATCTGGTATGCCGATATCCCAGAGGAGGTAACTTATTATGTGATGCGATTTGAGGCCTACAAGGTTCCTTTTTTAGGCATGTTGGTTCTTAATTTCATTTTCCCACTATTAGTGATTATGAGAAGTGATTACAAGCGTATTCCTTGGTTTGTACAAACCGTTGGTATCGTAATTCTTACGGGTCACTATTTTGATTTTTACAATATGATAATGCCAGGTACTGTTGGAGCACATTGGTCTTTCGGTATCCCTGAATTAGGTGGAATTTTATTCTTTACTGGGTTATTTCTTTACGTTGTGGCTACCGCTCTTACTAAGGTAGCTGTTGAACCTAAAGGAAATGCACTTTTAGAAGAGAGTAAACATTTTCACTATTAATAACGACGTTAGTTAATAAATATGACAACACCATTAATTCTAGCAGTTTTAGTCCTTGTTGCAATTGCAGTTTGGCAATTAGCTAAGATTTTCGAACTATCGCAATTAACAACAGGTAAGAAGTCGGATGCTACTATCGCCGATGATGAGGATAATAAGTACAATGGATATTTACTATTTGCTTTCCTGGTTTTCATCTATGGAATCACCATTTTTAGTTTCTCTAAGTATGGAAAAATGGTTCTGCCGATGCCTGCTTCAGAACACGGGGTCGATTATGATCGTTTGATGTGGATTTCCTTTGCGATTATCTTCATAGTTCAGACCATCACTCAGTTTTTACTTCATTATTTCGGATATAAATACCGTGGTGAGAAAGGTAAAAAGGCCCTCTTTTATGCCGACAATGATAAGCTAGAGCTAATCTGGACTATTATTCCGGTTATTACCCTTGCTGCACTTATCCTTTATGGGCTCTATTCATGGACTAATATTATGGATATTAATGATGAAGGAGATCCTTTAGTAGTGGAGCTTTATGCTCAACAGTTCAATTGGACTGCTCGTTATGGAGGTGAGGATAATGTTCTTGGCGATGCCAGTGCACGACTTATTGATATTGATAAAGCTAATATCTTAGGTATTGATGAATCTGATCCAAACGCAGTAGACGATATCATTGTTAAAGAATTGCACTTACCCGTAGGACGTAAGGTTAATTTTTACATGCGTTCTCAGGATGTGCTTCACTCAGCTTACATGCCACATTTTAGAGCACAGATGAACTGTGTTCCGGGTATGGTTACTCAGTTTTCTTTCACTCCTACTATCACAACTGAAGAGATGCGTCTACAGCCTGAAATTATCGATAAGGTGAAGAGAACAAACAAAATTCGCGCTGAACGTGCAGCAGCTGGTGAGGAGAACAGCGACCCTTGGGAATTTGATTATGTTCTTTTATGCAATAAGATTTGTGGTAAGTCTCATTACAATATGCAGATGAAAATTATTGTAGAGTCAGAAGAAGATTTTCAGAAGTGGCTGGACTCTCAAAAAACCTTTGGTGAAACTGTTATCGCAGTTCCCTAAATTTGTAACGAAAAAGAAAATTTAAAAGTTTAAATAAGGTAGTATTATGGCTCACGAGGCAGAACACCATCACAAAGAAACCTTTATCACCAAGTATATTTTTAGCCAGGATCACAAGATGATCGCTAAGCAATACTTGATCACTGGATTAATCATGGGTTTCATTGGAATCGCAATGTCCCTTTTATTCCGTATGCAATTAGCATGGCCAGGAGAAGCTTCTCCTGTTTTTAAAGCGCTTCTAGGTAAGTGGGCGCCTGATGGAGTAATGGACGCTGATATTTATTTAGCGTTAGTAACGATTCACGGCACCATCATGGTATTCTTCGTACTAACCGCTGGTTTAAGTGGTACGTTCTCGAACCTACTTATTCCACTGCAGATCGGAGCTCGAGATATGGCTTCAGGATTTCTGAATATGGTTTCTTACTGGTTATTCTTTATTTCCTGTGCTATCATGTTAGTTTCTTTATTTGCAGAGGCTGGACCTGCCGCTGCAGGTTGGACGGTTTATCCACCACTTTCAGCACTTCCACAAGCTCAGCCGGGCTCAGGTTTAGGGATGACGCTTTGGTTAGTTTCAATGGCTATCTTTATTGCTTCTTCACTCTTAGGATCTTTAAATTACATCGTTACCGTTCTAAATCTTAGAACTAAAGGGATGACCATGACTCGTCTTCCACTTACGATTTGGGCATTCTTTGTAACTGCCATTATTGGGGTTGTTTCTTTCCCAGTACTACTTTCAGCTGCACTTTTACTACTCATGGACCGTAGTTTTGGAACTTCTTTCTTCCTTTCGGATATCTTTATTCAAGGAGAGGTCTTGCACTATCAAGGTGGATCGCCAGTACTTTATGAGCACCTTTTCTGGTTCTTAGGTCACCCTGAAGTTTATATTGTATTATTACCTGCCTTAGGTATTACTTCAGAGGTAATGTCTACGAACGCTCGTAAACCGATCTTCGGATACCGTGCGATGATCGCATCTATTTTAGGTATTGCTTTCCTTTCTACGATTGTATGGGGTCACCACATGTTCATTTCAGGAATGAACCCTTTCCTTGGTTCAGTATTTACCTTTACTACGCTTCTTATTGCTATTCCATCAGCAGTTAAGGCATTCAACTATATTACCACTCTTTGGAAGGGTAATCTTCAGTTGAATCCTGGTATGCTATTCTCAATTGGTTTAGTATCTACTTTCATTACGGGTGGTCTTACCGGAATTATCTTAGGTGATAGTACACTTGATATTAATGTTCACGATACTTATTTCGTAGTTGCTCACTTCCACTTAGTGATGGGTATTTCGGCTCTTTATGGTCTATTTGCAGGGGTATACCACTGGTTCCCTAAAATGTTCCAGGGTCGAATGATGAATAAGAATTTAGGTTATATTCATTTTTGGGTAACCGCAGTTGCTTCTTACGGAGTATTCTTCCCAATGCACTTTGTGGGTATGGCTGGAGTTCCAAGAAGATATTATCAAAATACTGCATTCCCAATGTTTGACGAGTTAACAGATGTTCAAATTTTAATGACTGTCTTTGCACTTATCGCAGCCGCCGCTCAATTGGTGTTTGTATATAACTTCATTTACAGCATTTTCTATGGTAAGAAAGGTTCACAAAACCCTTGGAAGTCAAATACGCTAGAGTGGACTGCTCCATTAGAGCACATCCATGGTAACTGGCCAGGTGCTATCCCTGAGGTTCACCGTTGGTCATATGACTACAGTAAGACCTATGAGGATGGTTCGTATATCATAGAAGGACAAGATTTCGTTCCTCAGCATATTCCAATGCAACCAAACGAAGAAGAATTGAATCATTAAGATTAACTAGTTTCCTAATAATGAAGCCCTGCAGATGCAGGGCTTTTTTTATGAGGATTGCCTACCTTTAAATAAAGCTTTGAATATGAATGAGAACTTAGATGCTACCGGAGCGCATTTCGGAAAAGAAGAGTTTGATATTGAGCGCACTCTTAGGCCTAAGGGCTTCGATGATTTTGCGGGTCAAGATGCAGTTCTTGAGAATTTAAAAATATTTGTGGAGGCTGCTAACCTCCGAGAAGAGGCACTTGACCACACCTTACTTCACGGTCCTCCTGGTCTAGGTAAGACAACCCTTGCCCATATCTTAGCCAATGAACTAGACGTTAATATAAAAATCACCTCGGGACCTGTTTTGGATAAACCTGGTGATTTAGCAGGTCTTCTTACCAATCTAGAGGAGCGGGATGTATTGTTTATCGATGAGATTCATCGACTGAGCCCTATAGTAGAAGAGTACCTATATTCTGCGATGGAAGACTATAAGATCGATATTATGATTGAGACAGGGCCAAATGCTCGCTCGGTTCAGATTCATCTCAAACCATTTACATTAATCGGAGCTACCACCCGGTCGGGTCTATTAACCGCTCCTATGCGCGCCCGATTCGGTATTCAGTCTCGACTCTCGTATTACAGTACCGAGTTATTATCGACGATTGCCTTACGCAGCGCTGAAATTTTACGTGTTCCTATGGTTGAAAATGCGGCTATTGAGATTGCGGGAAGAAGTAGGGGTACTCCAAGAATTTGTAATGCTTTACTGCGTCGTGTTCGAGATTTTGCACAGATTAAAGGAAATGGAACAATCGATTTGGAGATTGCTCGATTTGGGTTAAAAGCACTCAATGTAGATGCTCATGGTCTAGATGAGATGGATAATAAGATTCTATCCACACTTATTGATAAGTTTGGTGGAGGCCCGGTAGGCATCAACACTCTAGCGACTGCAGTATCAGAAAACCCTGAAACGCTAGAAGAAGTGTATGAACCCTTCTTGATTCAGCAAGGTTTTCTGGTTAGAACTCCGAGAGGGAGAGAGGCGACACCTTTAGCGTATGCACATTTAGGAAAGACTAAATCTTCAAGCCAGAAAGGACTTTTTGAATAAGGATGCAAAAGGATGAGAAACTACATAGACGTTCTGTTTTTCTAAAGGAGGCGGCTCAGCGTCACGGGTTCCTATCTTCTGGTATTGCAAAGGCTGGGTTTCTTGAAGAAGATGCTCCTCGATTAGAGTCTTGGTTAAATAAGGGTTATCATGGTCAGATGACCTATATGGAACGCAATTTTGATATGCGATTGGATCCCACCAAGCTTGTTCCGGGAGCAAAATCGGTTATTTCACTATTATTCAATTACTATCCGTCTGAAACAGTCGCGTTTAAACAAGATCAGTTTAAGATTTCTAAGTATGCCTATGGTAAAGACTATCATGAGGTAATTAAGAACAAATTGCGGGCTCTATTTTATGATTTACAGCAAGAATTCGGTGGGATTGAAGGACGCGTTTTTGTTGACTCTGCTCCAATATTAGAAAAGTCTTGGGCGCAAAAATCTGGTCTTGGATGGGTCGCTAAAAACGCTAATCTAATTAGTAAGCAAAAGGGCTCTTTTTTTTTCTTGGCTGAAATCATTCTCGATTTAGAGTTTGAGTACGACCATCCGGTAACCACAGATCACTGCGGAAGTTGTACGGCCTGTATAGATGCGTGCCCTACGCAGGCTATTGTAGCCCCAAATATAGTTGACGGGTCTAGGTGTATTTCATACTTCACGATAGAGTTGAAAGAAGCTATTCCGGCCAGTTTTAAAGGTCTTTTCGATGATTGGACGTTTGGTTGTGATACCTGTCAAGATGTTTGCCCATGGAACCGTTTTTCGAAAAGCCATAGTGAACCGTTATTTGACCCTGAATCTGAACTATTATCCTTAAGTACTAACGACTGGATCGAAATGACCGAAGAAACCTTTTCAAAGGTGTTTAAAAAATCTGCGGTAAAACGCACCAAGTATGCGGGCTTAAAAAGAAACATCGACTTTTTGAAAAAGTAGCTATATTCATGGGCTAAACTTACAACCATGAATCAATTAAGCACTCTCGATATTGGAGTTATTGTAGTCTACCTCATAGGTATCGTTATCTATGGAATTTCTAAATCGAAAAGAGAAAGTTCAGAGGACTATTTCTTAGGAGGAAGAACAATGACCTGGCCAATTGTCGGAATTGCTCTTTTCTCTGCAAACATCTCTAGCTCCACATTAGTGGGTTTAGCCTCTGATGGTTTTCAGACCAATATTAACGTCTATAACTATGAGTGGTATGCCGTAATTGTCTTGATCATATTTTCGGTATTCTTCTTGCCTTTTTACTTAAAGTCAGGAGTTTATACGATGCCTGAATTTTTAGAACGTCGTTTTGATAAGCGTTCTAGATATTACTTTTCATTAATTACCGTCATTGGTAACGTAATGGTGGATACCGCTGCTGCACTCTATGTGGGTTCGATTGTTTTGAAACTACTTTTTCCCGAGTACAGCTCAACAACGATTATTATTCTCTTAGCAATTGCAGCTGCAGCTTACACCATCCCTGGAGGACTTAATTCTGTAATTCAAACCGAAGTAATTCAGGCGATCCTTTTAATTATAGGATCTTGTTTGATCACCTATTTTGCCTTTGATCAATTAGGTGGAGGTTGGTCAGCCATGATGGATGGTCTTGACGGAATGCTATCTGCAGGTCAAATAGACTTTGGAGATCGAGCCGCAAATGGCGCTTATATACCTGAGACCGCTAGAGATGTATTTAGCGTTGTTCGTCCTGCGAACGATGAGTTTATGCCCTGGTGGGGATTAATTTCGGGAGTTGCTCTTTTAGGATTTTATTTCTGGGCAAATAACCAGTTTATGGTTCAGCGAGTTCTTGGAGCTAAAGATTTACATCACGGTCGTATGGGAGCACTCTTTGCAGGGTTTCTTAAACTACCTGTGATTTTCATTATGATTGTTCCTGGTGTTTTAGCCTTATTACTTTTTAATGATTTAGATATTAGTGGACTTAATTATCCACTAGCCAGTGGTGAGATGTGTGCTTCGCTGACGGATTGTCCCAACCTTACCTATCCAGTATTATTATTTCAGCTTTTACCAACAGGTGTTCTAGGTCTAGTGGTAGCAGGATTATTGGCTGCAATGATGTCTTCAGTGTCAGCTACTTTTAATTCGGCTTCAACGCTAATTACCATGGACTTTGTAAAGCAATTCAAGCCTGAGTTAGATGGTAAGCAACTAGTGAGAGTAGGTCAGATCACAACATTAGTTTTAGTGGTGTTAGCTTCTATGTGGGTGCCTTTTATTGAAAAGGTTAGCGATTCACTATGGGGTTATCTTCAATTGGTGATTGCATTTACCTCACCGCCAGTAGTAGCTACATTTATTTTAGGTCTTTTCTGGAAAAAATCAAATGCAAACGGTGCATTCTCAAGTCTAATGGTCGGAGGTGCCTTTGCTGTATTTATGATTCTTTCAGCATCCTTTGACTGGTCTCCATATATTAACGATCTACATTTTCTAGCGAAAGCCAATTTATTATTTGTTATTGCTGTAGTGGTTAACGTTGCAGTCAGTCTAACTTCTGGTAAGGTAGATGAACAAAAAGTTGCTGAGTATACCTATAAGCGATCGTTCTATAACGAAGAAACCGAACAATTGAAAGGACTTCCTTGGTACAAAAACTACCGTACGCTATCGGTTATCTTACTTATAATCACTGCGATTTTTGTCGGAATGTTCTGGTAGAGAACAATTCTGTTTTGGCGACATTCCCAGCGAGGGAATCACGTATCTTTGATATACAATTAGACTGAAATGAGAAACTCAAGACAGCGAAGAGAATCGCTAGTATATCACGCAAAACCACAGCCGGGCAAGATTAAAATTGTCCCGACCAAGCCCTACCAAACACAGAGAGATTTAGCGATTGCTTACTCTCCTGGAGTCGCTGAGCCTTGTTTGGAAATCGCAGAAACTCCAACAGATGTGTACAAGTATACCGCTAAGGGAAATATTGTCGCGGTTATTTCAAATGGTACTGCCGTACTAGGTTTAGGTGATATAGGTCCATTAGCTTCAAAGCCTGTGATGGAGGGTAAATGCGTACTCTTCAAAATTTTTGCAGACATCGATGGTATGGATATCGAGGTCGATACTACCGACGTGGATGAGTTTGTAGAGACGGTGAAGCGTATTGCTCCAACTTTTGGAGGAATCAATCTTGAAGATATCAAAGCGCCAGAGGCCTTTGAGATCGAACGTAGGTTGAAAGAAGAATTAGATATCCCAGTCATGCATGATGACCAGCATGGTACTGCAATTATCTCAGCTGCTGCGCTAATTAACGCCCTTGAATTGGCTGAAAAGAATATCGAAGATGTTCGAATTGTGGTAAGTGGGGCAGGAGCGGCTGCAGTTTCTTGCACTAAACTATACAAAGCCTTTGGTGCTTCTGCAGAGAACATTATCATGCTCGACAGTAAAGGGGTGATTCGCAAGGATCGTGAAAACCTAAGTCCATCAAAAGAAGAGTTTGCAACCACAATTGATGTTCATACCCTTGAAGAAGCGATGGTAAATGCAGACGTATTTATTGGTTTGTCGATTGCTGATATTGTAACTCCAGAGATGCTTCAATCGATGGCTGCGAACCCGATTGTATTTGCTATGGCGAATCCAGATCCAGAGATTAACTATGATCTCGCCATTCGCACTCGTGAGGATATTATTATGGCTACCGGTCGTTCAGATCACCCTAATCAAGTAAACAATGTCTTAGGGTTTCCTTTCATTTTCAGGGGAGCATTAGATGTTCGCGCTACTAAGATTAATGAAGAAATGAAAATGGCTGCGGTTCGTGCTTTAGCTGATTTGGCAAAAGAACCGGTGCCAGAGCAGGTTAATATTACCTATGACATTACTCGTTTAGCTTTTGGTAGAGAGTATATCATTCCAAAACCATTTGATCCAAGACTTATTTCTAAAATCCCGGTGGAGGTGGCTAAGGCTGCTATTGCTTCTGGGGTTGCTCAAATTGAAATTACCGATTGGGAGAAGTATGAGGAGGAGCTAATGTCGCGCTCGGGTAATGACAACAAATTTATTCGATCACTTCATGATAAGGCTAAGCTTGACCCTAAGCGTGTGGTTTTCGCCGAAGCAGATCAGATTGATGTGCTTAAAGCTGCTCAGTTTGTTTCTGATGAAGGCATGGCTTACCCTATTCTTCTGGGAGATAAAGAGGTAATTGAGAGCCTTAAAGAAGAGTTGGAATTTGACGCTGAGGTTCCAATTATTGATCCCTCGGATGATGATCAACAGGCCCGTCGGGATGAGTTTGCTAAGCTGTTATGGAGTCGAGGTGAACGCGATGGGGTTCAGAGATACAGTGCAGGTGTTCGAATGATGCATAGAAACTATTTTGGTCCCATGATGGTTCTCTCTGGAGAAGCTGATGCAATGATATCGGGTTATTCTCGTTCGTTCCCTAAAGTATTGCTTCCGGTATTAGAAACGGTAGGTAGAGGCCCGGGAATCAAGAGAGCTGCCACAATGAATATCATGATGACTCCTCGAGGACCACTATTCTTGGCGGATACGGCGATCAATGTTAATCCTACCGCCGAAGAGTTAGCTGAGATTGCAGTGATGACTGCAAGAGAAGTTCGTTCTTTCGGATATGAACCTGTAATGGCAATGCTATCGTATTCTAACTACGGTTCTTCAAGTAAACCAGAAGCGAGAAAGGTAAAAAACGCCGTTAAAATCTTACATAGAGATCATCCAGATTTGATTGTTGATGGAGAGATTCAAGCAGATTTTGCACTAAATCCTGAGATGGGTGCCCAGACCTTTCCATTCTCAAAACTGGCCAATCGAAAAGTCAATACATTAATATTTCCTAACCTTGATTCTTCCAATATCATTTACAAGCTGATGAAGGAGCTACACGGTGTAAAATCAATTGGTCCTGTCATGTTAGGTTTAGATAAACCGATTCATATTCTGCAGTTAGGGGCTAGTGTTGAGGAAATAATCAACATGACTTCTATTGCGGTAACAGACGCTCAACGCGCAACCAAAAAATAACCTGTTATGATTAGCCACCTCAGAGGTCGAATGATAGAAAAAACTCCCACTCATGTAATTCTTGAGTGTAATGGGGTAGGATATCATCTCGAGGTATCGCTTCATACCTTTTCGGGATTGAGTTCAGAAGAGGAGCAGCTTTTGTACACCCATCTCCAAATCAAGGAGGATAGTCATACGCTTTTCGGATTTTTATCTGAATTTGAACGCGCAGTATTTCGATTGCTCATTTCGGTAAGTGGAGTTGGTGCGGCGACGGCTAGAACTATGCTTTCTTCGTTAAGCCCTTCTGATGTAGTTGGTGCAATTGCATCTGAGCAAGTAGCCGTTGTGCAGTCGGTTAAAGGAATCGGGGCAAAGACGGCTCAACGAATGATCTTAGAATTAAAAGATAAAGTCTTAGCATTAGAGGGTGCCGAAGATGTGGTAGCGAACATAACGGTCAAAGGGCAAAATGGAGAAGAAGCAATAGCCGCTTTAGAGGTGCTTGGCTTCACTCGAAAATCAGTTCAGAAAATTGTAGATAAGCTCCTAACTGCAGACTCGCAGATGAGTGTCGAAGATCTTATCAAGAATACGCTAAACGCAATTTAAATTGAAGAATAGACTGGATTCAATACGGTCTCTTTGTGTCCTACTCGCGTTTTTCGCTATTACCCTTACTCAGGCGCAAAAATTACCGGCTTTATCTCCCTTCGGCATAGATGAGGTCTATCAGTATGATCCGGTAAATAACAGATACGAGTTACTCCCTTCTGTATCGGGAAAGGCGGTAGGATATCCGAGGTATTTAAGTTTTACCCAGTACTACGAGGCACTTCGAGCACAGATGATTAAGTCTAACTACCAGACGAAAACCGATGCCCTTTCGAAAGTGAACGATACGGTAGCTGACGCACGCGAGGATTTACTACCTACTTATTATGTTAATTCTGCTTTTTTTGAATCCATATTCGGCGGTAATACTATCACTGTTGACACTTCAGGAGGTTTTTCCCTTGATCTAGGAGCTCTTAGCCAGAAATCAGAAAATCCATCGGTATCGGTTCGTAATCAAAGAAGCACCGTTCTGGATATCGATCAGCAATTTGATTTAAATGTGGATGCACAGGTCGGAGAGCGTTTAAGGGTTCAAGCAAATATGGACTCCCGTTCAAGCTTTGATTTTCAAAATCTTTTCAAAATTGAATATACTCCGAATGAGGATGACCTGATTCGCAATATCGAGTTTGGTAATGTAAGTATGCCGCTCAAAAGCAGTCTGATGACTGGCGCTCAGAATTTATTTGGACTCAAAGCTGATTTACAATTTGGGCGTACCTCTGTGACGGCCGTTTATGCAGAACAGCGATCTCAACGAAATACCGTAAGCACCCAAAATGGATCAGTCATTAATGAGTTTGAGCTTACCGCGATCGATTATGAGGAAAACACTCACTTTTTCTTAAGTCAACATTTTAGGGATGCCTATGACCTAGCGCTTAAGAACTACCCCTTCATTGCTTCAAATGTTCAGATTACCCGTATTGAAGTTTGGGTAACCAATCGATCTCAACAGACTGAGAACGTTCGACAAATTGTAGGTTTTCAAGATCTTGGAGAATACAATCCTGAAAAAGTTCGGTTTGGGGGCCCACAGAATTTTTTTCGAGCTACTGAGTCTTTACCAGACAATGAGGCCAACCTTCTTAATCCCGCATGGATAGGTGGTGAAGGTCTTCCCAGTTCAATAAGAACTGCTGCTGGTGCCGCCTCAGGATTAAGTTTGTTAGGCGAGCCTTTAATAAACGGATTAGACTATGCTTCTCTAGAAAATGCTCGAAAATTAGAAGCCGGGTTAGATTATTCGTACCACCGTCAGCTCGGATACTTGTCACTGAATCAACCTTTGGCTACTGATGAGGTGCTTGCTGTTGCTTATGAGTACACTTACAACGGATCTGTTTATACGGTCGGAGAGTTCTCTAACGACAATCAAAGAGATGCCTCTAGTGCGCTTATTGTAAAACTTCTAAAGAGCAATATTACCCGGGTTGAGGATCCTATTTGGGATTTGATGATGAAGAATATCTATTCGACTGGAGCCTTCGGAATTAGTGCAAATGATTTTGAGTTTCAATTACTTTACACCGACCCTAGTCCCCGAAACTTTTTAACACCTGCAGACTCTTCGGTTCCCTGGCCAGAGGAATTTTCAAATAGTACGTTATTGAAAATTTTCAATTTAGATCGACTCGATGCTTATCAAAATCGTTCAGAGCAAGGGGATGGTTTCTTTGATTTTGTAGACGGTATTACCGTTGATGCCTCGAATGGTAGAATCATTTTTACCCAGGTAGAGCCGTTTGGTGAATACTTGTTTGAGCAATTCTCTAGTGATGTTACCGAAGACTACGAAATTGCGGAATCCTATAATGGTAATCAAAGGCAATATGTTTATCGTTCTCTCTATGAATTAACGAAGACAGCTGCCTTACAGCAGGCAGATGCGAATCGTTTTTTACTTAGAGGTTCCTATGGCGGTAGCACTGCTTCTTCGGGTCAAAAGTTGTCGCTTGGGGTAGCGTTTGCGTTACCCGGATCTGTCCAGGTTAGTATTGGCGGTAGAGTTCTTACTGAAGGGGTTGACTACATTGTTGATTATGCCGCGGGTCAGGTGGAGATTCTTGATCCGAGCTTGCAGAATTCTGGTCTTCCGATAGATATTTCAGTTGAAGATGCTGGCCAAATCGGGCAGTTAACTCGACGATTCACAGGAGTCGCTATTCAGCATCGAGCCTCTAGTGAACTATCCTTTGGGGGTGCCTTTTTAAATCTTAGAGAACGCCCACTCACTCAGAAGTCTGCTTATGGAATTGAGCCGATTAATAACTCGATGATTGGTGCGAATATTTCGTTTCGCAAAGAGGTTCCTTGGCTTACACGACTCATTAATCAGTGGCCCACTATTGAGACTGAAGCACCGTCTTCGATTGACTTCTCTGCAGAAATCGCTGCGCTCATCCCATCTGCTCCAAACAATGCACAATTCGGTGGCGAGGTAACCACCTATATCGATGATTTTGAAGAGGCTCAACAATTCTTAGACCTTAGAAATCCTTCTGATTGGGTACTGTCGAGTAATCCTTTTGGTCAAACCGGAATTGAGGCTTCTAGGTCTAGGGCTCGACTGGCATGGTATACCATTGACCCTGTGCTTTACAGCAGGTTAAGACCCTCAGATATTACTGATGCGATGTTGCAAGAAGATGAAGCGCGTCGAATTTTTATAAGAGAGGTTTATCCCGAAACCGATGTAGTCCAGGGACAATCTGCAGTTCAGTCTACCTTAGATATCGCCTACTATCCCGATGAGGCAGGACCGTATAATACGGCGTCTGATTTTGGTGCAGTTGCTAACAAATGGGCAGGGACTATGCGAGCGCTTACCGTTACTGACTTTGAACAGGCAAATATTGAATACTTGCAGTTTTGGATGTTGCATCCGCTCGATCCTTCAGAAGTTGGAGAGGGAGGTAAATTAGTGATCGATCTTGGGAATCTTTCTGAGGATATTCTTCCTGATGGAAGAAAGCAATACGAAAATGGACTTGGAGTTCAAGTAGATCCAACTATTTATGGATCTGTCCCTTCTAGAAGTGCCCTGATTTATACTTTTGATAGCGATGCGGGTGCTCGAGAAATACAAGATGTCGGATTAGATGGTCTTTCAGATTCTCAGGAAGGTTTGATTTATACAGGACCAAGTGATGACCCGGCAAGAGATAATTATGTGAATTATTTAGACGCTCAGGGAAGTATCCCAAATCGTTACAAGTATTTCAACAATCCTGAAGGTAATACACCGATTAATCCGACCGATGAGTTAAGAGGTTCTACACTCTTACCCGACGTTGAGGATGTCGATCGAGACTTTGCCATGAATGTGGCCGAGAGTTATTATCAATATGAACTTCCTGTCAATTCGGTGGTGAGCGAATCGATGCCTTACATTACAACGGTTCGAGAAGTTACTCTGGACACAGGACGCAAAGTTCGTTGGGTGCAGTATAAGATCCCTCTTCGTGAATACACCCGTGCGGTAGGCGGGATTACCGATTTTAGGTCGATACCTTTTATTCGTATGTTCTTACAAGGATTTCAAGGATCAACCGTTTTACGATTTGCTGCCCTTGATCTCATTCAAGGTAGTTGGAGAATCTATGACAAAGAATTAGACCCAGAAGCTAACTTACCGGTAAGTCCTTCAACGACCTTTGAATTGGGTGCGGTAAATATTGAAGAAAACAGTAATAGAAGCCCTATCCCATACGTACTTCCACCAGGGGTTCGACGCGAAGCTTTGAATAATACGAATACGATTGTACGACAAAATGAACAGTCGTTAAGTATGCAGTTTACCGATTTACCATTAGGAGACGGAAGAGGAGCTTTTAGACGTGTGAAATTCGATATGCGCCGTTTTGAAAGACTTAAGCTTTTTGTTCATGCCGAGCGAATAGGAGCTTCAACGGTTCAGGATAATGATCTAGTTGCTTTTCTCAGAATTGGAACGGACTATAGTTCTAACTACTATCAAATTGAGTGGCCTTTAACCTTTACCAATAATGCAACCCAAGACGCAGGTCTAATTTGGCCAGATGCGAATGCTCTTGATTTGGATTTGGAACTATTGAGTAGTGTAAAGGCAGAGCAAATTGCCTCCGCAGAACCCGAGTTTTCAAAGGTTCTTGAGAATAGAATGATCATTCGCGTAAAAGGGAATCCGTCGATCGGGAATATTACCTCTGCCATGCTTGGTGCCATTAATCGATCATCAAGCCTACCGGTTTCGGCAGAGCTTTGGTTTAATGAATTGCGTCTAGCAGGAATCAATCACAAAGGAGGCTGGGCGGCAACAGCCAATGCCACTGTCCAGTTATCTGATGTAGTTACTTTGGGGGCCGGTTTCTCTAAGACAACGGTAGGTTTCGGAGCTATCGACGGTGCGGTTAATACACGTTCGTTAGATGATACTGAAAACTTTGATTTCTCGGTGCGCACAGATCTTGGACAGTTTTTACCCAAAGCCAGTCGATTGAAACTACCATTAAATTATTCGATGGCTTCTACGCGAATTACTCCAGAGTATGATCCTGTTTATGAAGATATTCACCTCGAGGATCGTCTTAGTGCTGCGACTAATAACGATGATAAACAAGCAATTCGAGAGCAGGCCGAGTCGTATACAGAAGTTTCTAGCCTCGCGCTTAATGGTGTTCGAATAGAACGCAAAGAGGGTAGCAATGTCGATTTCTTTGATCCTGAGAATGTTACGGTTAATTATAGCCATTCAACCAAGTCGCATCGTGATTTTGAAATCTCAGAATCGCTTCAGTCGCAAGCGAGAGCTTCACTCGATTATACGTATACGCCTTCTATCTTCTCATTAACCATGGGAGCCTCTATTGATCGATCCCTTAGTGAACAGCGTTTCAGACAAATCTTTATACCCGGTGTAACCCTTCTTGATTTACCCCTTCTAAGTCAACAAAATTTTAGGTCGGGATGGAACGGTTCGATCAAAGCGAATCCATTAAAATTCTTTAGTATCTCATTTACTGCTACCCAGAATAATATCGTTAATCTAGATCTTAATCAAAACCTGGGTTTCAACTCTGTTTGGGAGTCCTTTTTCTCTTGGGGTAAGCCAAATACCTATGCGCAACAACTACAGCTTGGACTAGAAATTCCATTCAGTTCGTTCAAACCCCTTGATTTTATAACTACCCGCTTAGATTACGGAGGTACGCTTAATTGGCAACGAGGTTCTGACGCACTCGCTGAAGTTGCAGGTCGACCTTTACATACCGTTCAGACGGCAAGTACTTTATCGCTAAGTAGCGGCCTTGATTTAAAGTCAGGATTGAAGAAACTGATAAAAATTCCCGATGCGATAGGAGCTCAAGTGGCTTTGAATTATTCTGAAACCTCTGGGGTAGTCTTACCAGGTTATTTACCGACGATCAATGATCGGAGTTTACTTCAATTAGATCCGAAATTACTACTAGGAGTGGCTTCTTCTGATTTTAGATTTGAAGCTGCAAGACAAGGATATTTGACGGATTTTGACGGGTTCAATACTCCCTTTGTTATCGACGAAAACCAGAACCTTTCTGCAACTGCTAATCTTAGTATCGGTAGCGCTGTTTCTATTGGTCTTAGTTATGATCGAAGAAAGAGCGATCGTTTTCAAGAGCAGTTCAGAGTGACCCCCTCTGACTTTGGACCAACTTTTCAGTCCTTACTCGCAAACCAGACAGGTAGTTATAGTACTACAGCCTTTTTACTTTCAACCGCTTTCGATGGCTCAATGGCAGATACGGGGTCAGAGGCTTTTGAACGATTCAAAGCTTCTAGAATTGAAATGGCTAATCGATTAGCTAATGCATCGGGTATGGATTTGTCGGCCGTTGACCCTGAGGGTTATCCTATTGCCTATGGAGCCTATCATCCCGAGGTGTTGTTGGGCTCTTTTATTGCGGCCTATTCAGGCAAGTCGATTCAAGAAGTAAGTTTAGGACCTTTTGAATCTTTCGGTATTCCCAATTGGGATGTTTCAATCAGTGGCTTATTCCCCGAGGTGTTTAGTCGTTTTGCAATCAACCATGGATATAGAGCCGCCTATAGTATTAATAATTTTCAAAATAATCTCAGTCGAAACGAGGGCTTATATAACCTTGAAAATGGGGATTTAAAACCAGAATTACTGATTGGAGCGGTAGTGATGAACGACCAGTTTAACCCACTTATTGGATTCGATTTTGAAACAGAGTCGTTCTGGCAAATTCGAACAGAATGGCGAAAAGATAGAGCGTTGAATCTAAGTTTTGCCAATAGTTTACTTACTGAGATTAAAGGTCAAGAATTTGTTCTTGGTTTAGGGAAGCGAATCACCGATTTACGTTGGAACCCTAAAATAGGAGGCAAGAGAAGACAATATCGTGGCGATTTAGTGCTTAGAGGAGACGTGTCCTATCGATCGAATACGACCTTCATTAGAAATCTAGACGAGATTGTCGGGGATCAGATCACTTCTGGTCAACAAAGTTTTTCGGCTCAATTCTCAGCGGATTACGCTCTAAGTAATACATTAAATCTTGCTGCCTATTACGATCATAGCTTCTCAAAGTTTAGAGTTTCTACCTCCTTTCCACAAACTACTATGCGTGCGGGACTCAGCTTAAAATATCGATTTGGCGAGTAGTTTACAAGACACTTTTAATTAACTTTGAATCTTATTAATAATCAGAAATTGTTATGAATTTTCCAGAAAACTTAAAGTATACAAAAGACCATGAGTGGGTGCTTATCGAAGGGAATACAGCAACCGTTGGTATTACTGATTTTGCACAATCTGAACTTGGGGATATTGTTTATGTTGAGGTAGAAACTGTAGATGAGACTCTCGATAAAGAAGAGGTTTTCGGCACTGTAGAAGCAGTTAAGACGGTATCTGACTTATTTCTTCCGTTATCTGGAACGATTGAATCTTTCAATGAAGAATTAGATCAAAATCCAGAATTAGTGAATAGCGATCCTTACGGATCGGGATGGATGATTAAAATGAGTGTTGATAATCTAGACGAGATTGAAGAATTGTTGGATGTCGATACTTACAAAGCCCTAGTGGGTGCTTAGAATTAAACACCGGCTATTTAATCCGTTTACTGCCGCCTTCTTGCTGTACGCCATCGGTATCACCGTGCTTAGTTTAGCGCGCATTGACTCGACTGGTAGTTCACTTCTTAGTTTTGAAGGTGCGGACAAATTGGTGCACTGTCTTTTTTATTTTGGGTTTACTTTCCTAATGGCTTTAGCCTACAAAGGTTCTTTAGCGCAAGCTTTAGGTAGGAAGGCAAAAATAATAGTCGCATTAATTGCAATGACCTACAGTGGCATCATTGAATTATTGCAAGGTTTTTTTACTGTCTACCGTTCGGCAGAGCTTGGTGATTTTATTGCCAATTCGGTAGGAGTCATTTCTGGATTAGTTGCCTTAAAGGTTTTAGATCCTTTTTTTAACAGAGTGAAAAACCCGAAATAATTCGGTGCTTTTTCGAATTAATATTTAAATTAGCCATCATCAAAATTTAGAGTATGGAACCGAAGAAAAGTCCAAAAGCAGATATAGGTCGTAATAGTGGATTGTATTTTGCACTAGGTTTAGCCTTTACAATGTTCGTTGTTTGGAGAGCCTTAGAGTGGAAGAAATACGATGAGGTAACGAATTACGATATATCTCTAAATGTAGAGGATCAGCTTGATGAGGAGGTACCTTTGACTGAACAAATCAAAACTCCACCACCTCCACCACCTCCAGCAGCTCCTGAAGTTATTGAAGTGGTAGAAGATGAAGAAGAGGTTGAAGAAACCATTATTGAATCTACTGAAACTTCTCAAGAGGAAGAAGTCATCGAAATCGAAGAGGTTGAGGTTGGAGAAGTAGAAGAAGATATTTCAATTCCATTCGCGGTTATTGAAGATGTGCCTGTATTCCCAGGCTGTGAAGGTGCTAGTGATAAAAAGGCTTGTTTTCAAGAGCAAATGCAAAAGCACATCCGTAAGCACTTCAGATATCCTGAAATCGCTCAAGAAATGGGTGTTCAGGGTCGTGTGAATGTGATGTTCGTCATCCAAAGAGACGGTTCAATTGGAGGAATTCGAATGAGAGGTCCAGACAAAAACCTAGAGGCTGAAGCATTGCGTATTATCAACCTGCTTCCAAACATGACACCGGGTAGACAGCGTGGGCGTCCTGTAAAAGTACCATTCAGTATTCCAATTACTTTCCGTTTACAGTAGTACGGAGAATAAATTATAGAAAACCGGGCTTATTGCCCGGTTTTTTTATTTGAAAGCTATTTGTGCATCTTATCTTTGCACTCTATGATTGAAGGGGCAACAACACATCCTACTTCCTTGTTCTGGACAGATCTTAAGGCTTTAACGAAGGTTCGTTTAGCACTTAGCGTGGTGTTCTCTGCATTGGCGGGCTATTTGTTGGGTGCTGAATCGTATAAAGCACTAGAACTAGTACTTCTTCTAGTCGGAGGTTTTTCGTTGGTTGCAGCCTCGAATGCCTATAACCAAATCATAGAAAAGGATCTAGATTCAAAGATGAATCGTACCAAAGAGCGACCATTACCGACGGGTCGTTTCTCAGATGCTTTGGCCTTGATTATTGCCTTTTCACTCACGATTCTAGGAGGGGGGTTACTTTATTTTCTCAATCTTAAAACGGCTTTTTTTGGTTTACTCTCGGTAATTCTATACGCTTTAGTTTATACCCCATTAAAAACTAAGACATCACTGTCTGTTTTTGTAGGTGCGTTTCCCGGGGCCATACCATTCATGTTGGGTTGGGTAGGTGCTACAGGGTCTTTCGGAATTGAAGCTGGAACCTTATTTATGATTCAATTTTTTTGGCAGTTTCCTCATTTTTGGGCACTGGCTTGGATGTTAGATGATGATTATAAAAAAGGAGGATTCAAAATGCTTCCAACGGGTGAGAGAGATCAGAGTACCGCGTTTCAAATTATTGTTTACACCTTATGGACGATTTTGGCGTCCATCACTCCAGTGTTTGGATTTACCGGAAAACTTGTGATTTCAATTCCTGCTGCAATTGCCGTAGGTATTTCGGGCCTTTATATGATGATACCTGCACTTCAATTGTTCAATTCTCTAGAGGTATCCTATGCTAAAAAATTAATGCTTAGGAGCGTAATATATATTTCATTAATTCAGGTGATCTATGTTATCGATCACCTTATTAGATAGACCAAAAAATTATGTTAGAACGCACAGAGTTTGAAAAGCAACAACGGGCAAAAAAAATGATGCTTTGGTTCGGAATTATCTCCCTTGTTATGGGATTTGCAGGATGGACAAGCGCCTATATCGTAAGTAGTAAGCGAAAAGATTGGGTGGCCAATATTGAATTGCCTCAGGCCTTTTGGTGGTCAACGGCAGTAATCATTTTGAGTAGTCTAACCTACATTCTTGCCCGCCTTGCCCTAAAGGCAGATAAGTTGAACTTGTCTTCGAGATGGGCTCTAATTACCTTATTGTTAGGTGTTTCGTTCGTATTTATTCAGTTCAATGGATTTAGTCAAATGGTTGCCGCTGGATACTATTTTACGGGACCAACTAGCAGTATCAAGATGTCTTACATCTTCTTAATCGCTTTTGTCCACCTACTGCATCTATTTGCTGGGTTAATCAGTCTAGGGCTTGTTAATTACAAACTGATACGTTCAAAATATTCGTCTGAAAATAGACTAGGCTTTGAACTTGGAGAGACGTTTTGGCATTTCCTTGGAGTGCTTTGGGTTTATCTTGTTTTATTTATGTTTTTCGTCAAGTAAATCGATTCAATTATTTTTAAAAAATACTCAAAGGTGTACCTTTGCGACAATTAATGCCAAACTAATGGATACTTCAATTTCAACAGCAAAAGACGAAAACGTTTGGGGTGGTGGTGATCAACAACCACTAAGAGCGAGTTATGGTAAATTGATGATGTGGTTTTTCATCGTCTCGGATGCCTTAACCTTCTCTGGTTTCCTTGCCGCTTACGGTTTTTCTAGATTTAAATTTATCGAGACCTGGCCTATTGCAGATGAGGTTTTTACACACGTACCATTCTTTCATGGGAATTATCCAATGTATTACGTGGCCTTCATGACTTTCATTCTGATCATGTCTTCGGTTACCATGGTACTTGCTGTTGATGCTGGTCATCACATGGATCGAAAGAAAGTAACCCTATACATGCTCCTTACCATTATTGGGGGGGCGATATTCGTTGGTTCTCAAGCTTGGGAATGGGCTACCTTTATCAAGGGAGATTTCGGTGCCTTAGAAACTAAGGGAGGCCGTATCTTACAATTTGTAGATATGGAAACAGGAGAGCGCGTTGCTCTTAGAGATTTCACCATTGAAAATCCAAATGAAACCGCTGTATACCATGAATCTTCAAAGGGTATTTGGTTTTTAGAAGGAGATAAGCCTTCAACTTTCAGTCTAGAAGAAGTTAAAGCAGGATTCCTCGCTGATGAATCAGTAACGATACGAACTGAGCAAATCATTGAAGGAGAAAAGAATGTACTTTCTCGTGAAGATGCAGTTGCTAAGTTAGCTGATGCTGCCATTGTTGTAGAAGGAGCTAATTTAATTCGCAATGAATATGGAAGTCGATTATTTGCAGACTTCTTTTTCTTCATCACTGGGTTCCATGGTTTTCACGTTTTATCGGGTGTTGCGATTAACGTGATTATTTTCTTCAATGTTCTAATGGGAACCTATGACAGAAGAGGTCACTACGAAATGGTTGAGAAAGTTGGGTTGTATTGGCACTTTGTAGACCTTGTTTGGGTATTTGTATTTACATTCTTTTATCTGGTATAATTATGGCACACGAGCACAAACTATCAATTTTTAGAGGGTTAGTAACCTTCAAGAATAACCAGCAAAAGATTTGGGGAGTTCTTTTATTTCTCTCTATTGTAACGGCGATTGAGGTTGGATTGGGTATTGCGAAGCCTGAGTTTTTAATGAACACTTCGTTCCCCGGAATGAAGCCGCTTAACTGGATTTTCATTATTCTTACCTTAGTTAAAGCCTACTATATCGCTTGGGATTTTATGCACCTTCGCGATGAAAAGGCGTCGTTAAGAAGAGTAGTTGTATGGACTCCGGTATTCCTTATTTCTTACTTAGTTACCTTACTTCTTTTTGAAGCAACCTATGTCTATGAAATTTTCAATACAACTTTCATGACCTGGAACTTCTAGGAGTTCGATAAATAATATACTTGAGGCGATTACCGATTAGGTGATCGCCTTTTTTTATTTTTGTACTTCAGTTCATCTGCTATGAAAAAACCACTGGTATTAGGTATCTTATTTATTCTACCCTTGGTGATCTATCTTTTCTTCGCCTCAGGGGTGAACCGTTTCGGTCGTTTACCTGTGTTGACAGATAGCTTTGCATCAGAAACGGTTTTGTTGTCCTCTGAAAAGGAGGCAATGGATCTATTTCAGAACAAGATCACTGTACTTTCTTTTCTAGGGGAAGAAGTTGAACTAATGAAAGGCTACCTATTTAACTTTAATCAGAAAATTTACAAACGATTTTATGAGTTTAATGACTTTCAAACGCTGCTAGTCGCCTATCCCAATCAGAAAGTTGCTGTTGAACAATTGTTGTTAGAGTTAGGCCAAATCACAGACACCAGTCGCTATAAGGTTCTTTATCTTGATGAATCCGATTCGATAAAATTGTTTGATGCGTTAAATAGCAAAGGAGCATTAAACTCAGGTAGCTCTCCACTGGTTTATATTATTGATAAGAAGGGTTCGCTAAGAGGAAGAACGGATGATGAGGATGAAGGAATTCTTTACGGTTATGATATCAGATCGGTAGCTGTATTAAACAACAAGATGGAGGATGATGTGAAGGTTTTACTCGCAGAATACCGACTAGCTTTAAAAAAGAATTATGCCGACCGCAAGTAAATCGAATAAGAAGACCACCTATTTATGGGTGTCAATTATTGTTTTCATCTTTGGAATAGTTACCATTCCTAGCTTGGTGTCCCGCATAAAAAATGGGACGATCATTGATAACAATCGATTGACATTAACCCCTGAAGTATTGTACGGTTCTTCGGAAGAATCTCTTGCTTATTTAATTGGGCCAGAAGGTGCCCGTCAAATTCCGGATTTTAGTTTTACAGATCAAAATGGAAATATCTTGTCTCCTGATGATCTAAAGGGAAAAGTTGTTATTCTTGACTTTTTCTTCACGACCTGTCCAACCATTTGCCCGATCATGTCTCAGAACATGGCAGAGTTAGCCGATGAGTTTAAAGATGATGAGGTTGTTTTTGTATCAATTAGTATTAATCCATTCTATGATACTCCTGAGCGCTTATTGAGTTATCAGAAGAAGTATTTGGCCGATTCCCATTCATGGTTCTTGTTAACAGGAGAGCGCGAAGAAATCTATGCGCTCGCAGAAAAGGGATTCTTCATGATTGCACAAGAGAATGAGGCTGCTCCAGGTGGTTTTGAGCACTCAGGATTATTTGCTCTAATTGATTCAGAGGGATACTTTAGATCTTCTAAAGATGATTTTGGGAACCCACTAATTTATTATCGAGGAACGATCACTCGAGAAATGGGAGTTGACTCAGATGGTGAAACTGAACAAATATCTCAGCTAGTGTCTGATATCCATAGTTTATTAAACGAAAAGAAGTAATATGAAAGAGTCTGTAGCAAAGAAGTTAATTACGATTGTCTCTATCGCTGTTCCTGTGGTTGTTGCGATCTTATTCGGAGTTCGATTACCTAATATAGAACCCTTGAGTTTTTTACCACCTATTTATGCTTCAATTAATGGCCTAACTGCGGTTCTTCTGATTGTAGCACTTTGGGCAATAAAAGCGAAAAAAATTACTCTTCACCAGAATATCATGAAGACTTGTATTGCCCTTTCGCTTTCATTTCTTTTGATGTATGTGGCGTATCATATGACCTCTGATTCTACTCCGTTTGGTGGTGAAGGAATAGTTAGAACGCTCTATTTTATCCTTCTAGTGTCTCATATCCTGTTATCAATAATTATTATCCCTCTAGTACTGCATACCTATTTAAGAGCGTATTTGAAAGATTTTCAAGGGCATAAAAAGCTCGCTAGAATTACCTTTCCAATCTGGTTCTATGTGGCAGTTACCGGTGTGGTAGTATACTTAATGATTTCGCCCTATTATGCCTACTAGAATAAAATCGCTATTCTTTTTTGGATTTTTTCTGATCTTCTTTTCAGAGATCAGTGCTCAATGCGCTATGTGTCGCGCGGTACTTGAGTCAGGCTCTGATACCTCTGCCGCCGAGGGAATCAACAACGGTATTGTTTACCTTATGGCCATTCCTTATATCCTTGTTGGAGTGGTTTTTTATGCGGTTTATAAAAAAATGACACCCACGAAGGACTCTTAATTACCGCTTTTTTTTAATCAGCGCTGTGATTTATAAATCGCAACGAATATAATTTCGTAACCATCTGTATACGAGATAGTTTGCTGTTCGTTTTAAAATCATTTACGATGAATAGTATTAAAAATCTAAACCGATTAAAAAGATTACACCAGCTCATTCGATCTGAATGCACTGGTACTCCTTATGAACTTTCTAGACGTCTTCATGTCAGCGAGCGTTTGGTTTACCTTTTGGTTGAACAGCTTAGAGATTTTGACGCCCTCATTGACTACGATCGTTCACGACAGACCTATTATTACCGCGAATTATTTGATTTAGAAGTGGACATTTCGGTTCGGGTTTACAATAAAGATCAAATGATTGAATTGTATTCCTTGTCTGGTTCACTTAAGCTATATGGGTCTTGGACACTATGTCGTGGTGTATGGCTACACTGTGAATAAAATACAGATTATGGATCCCTCTGTAGGCCGCATTTATTGGATATCTAAATCGAAATTTCAGCGATTGTGGTCAGGGCTTTTTTTGGCTTTGTCAGAGAAAAACCCGCTGTAAAATCTGTTTTATTGAAATTTTAACGTTGCGAGGAGAATATATGCTGTAACAAAGCAGTTTCTTTGTCGTCTAAATGAGTATAAACGTAGCTACTCGTATTGATGATAAAAATTAAAGACTTGCATAAGTCATATCAAATGGGCAGTAATTCACTGCATGTTTTAAAAGGAATCAACTTTTCTGTAGAACAAGGTGAATTGGTGGCAATTATGGGTTCTTCGGGTTCTGGTAAATCGACTTTACTGAACATATTAGGAATGTTAGATGAAGCTGATTCAGGTTCTTATACCTTAGATTCTGTGCCTATTGTAGACCTTAATGAGACCAAGGCTGCTGAATATCGAAATAAGTTTCTTGGATTTATTTTCCAGTCTTTTAACTTGATCAATTACAAATCAGCTGTTGAGAATGTTGCGCTCCCATTGTATTATCAAGGTAAATCTAGAAAGGAGCGAAATGCTACTGCACTAGAATATCTTGATCGAGTGGGGCTAAAACCTTGGGCCGATCATTTGCCAAGCGAACTATCAGGAGGTCAAAAGCAACGTGTAGCTATTGCTCGTGCAATGGCTGCAGATCCCAAAGTTCTTTTAGCTGATGAGCCTACAGGAGCTTTGGATAGTAAAACTTCTTATGAGGTAATGGACCTCATTCAGAAAATTAATGATGAGGGCAATACCATACTAGTAGTAACTCATGAGGAAGATATCGCCCATATGTGCAAGCGAATCGTCTACTTGAAAGACGGCGTGATTGTTGAAGATAAAAAAGTAGACCAAGTACGCGCCTCTGAATATGTTTAGCAGAGATACCTGGAAGGAGATTTTCGATACCATTCGAAAGAATAAGCTTAGGACCTTTTTGACAGGGTTCACAATGGCCCTAGGGATTTTTATTGTAGTCATACTGGTAGGGTTTACCAATGGTCTGCAGAATACCTTTGAAAAATTCTTCGGTGATGACGCTACGAACACCCTTTTCGTATTTCCAGGACGAACATCTATGCCTTACAAGGGATACACTTCGAATCGAAGAATTCAATTCGATAATTCAGACTTAAAAGATATAGAGGAAAATTTTGCAATGTTTCTCGATTATATTACTCCCCGTATTACTCGTTCTAGTCTTGTAAGATATAAGGGAGAATCGAATAACTACACGAATAGAGCCGTTGCTCCAGCCCATCAATTCAGCGAGAAGACGATTATCATGAAAGGTCGTTTTTTAAATGAAAACGATATAAATATCAGAGCCAAGTATGCAGTGATTGGGCGTTTAGTTGCCAAGGATTTATTTAAAGACGAAGATCCTGTCGGGAAATACATCACTTTGGGCGATAGCGCATTTAAAGTTATTGGTGTGTTTCAAGATGATGGCGGTGATAATGAAGAGCGCTTCATATACATCCCCTATACCACAAGGCAGTTAATTGAAAAAGGAAATGATAAGATTGAACAGATCATCCTTGGGTTTAACCCTAGTATAGGTTATGCTGGTGCTATGGCCCTTGAAAAGAATGTGACCAAACTTCTCAAGGAGAAAAAGTTCATAGCAAGGGAAGATCGCAGCGGAATATTCATTAGAAATATTGCAGATGAACTCAAACAGAATCAACAGTTTGCTCAAGTTTTAGGCTTTATTGCACTGTTCTTTGCAATTGGTACAATTGTGGCAGGTATCATTGGTGTAAGTAATATCATGATTTTTGTGGTTAAGGAGCGCACCAAAGAAATCGGAATTCGAAAAGCGTTAGGAGCAACACCTAGAGTCGTGATTAGTACCATTTTATTAGAAGCGACTACCATAACTATTTTATCTGGTTTCTCTGGGATGCTCGCTGGAGTGGTTATTCTTCAAAATCTGGGGGGCAAGCTTGAAGACTATTTTATCACTAATCCTTATATCGATTTGGGATTCGCCATTGGAGCCACTGTAATCTTAATCATTTTCGGAAGCATCGCTGGGTATATTCCCGCGAAGCGTGCTGCTCGAATCAAACCCATTGTAGCGCTTAGAGACGAATAATATGCGATTTTTATTTAAAAGCGATACATGGCAAGAAATATTCAGCTCGATTAGCAAGAATCGAGTTAGAACACTCTTAACGGTTATTGGCGTGCTTTGGGGAATCTTTGTCTACATCGCAATGTCTGGTGCTGCCAAAGGTTTGGACAATGGTTTTGAAAGACAATTTGAGACGGTTGCAATGAATTCGCTGTTTGCTTGGTCGCAGTCTACAAGCAAACCTTATAAAGGTTTTCGAACAGGTCGAAGAATTCAGCTTCGATTGGGGGATATCGATGTTTTGAAAAAAAGAATTCCAGAGATTCAATACATCGCTCCACGAAATGCTACCGGTGTTTTTGGAGGCAGCCCTGCTTTGACGGTTAGAGGTCAGAAATCGGGTAGTTATAATGTGTACGGAGACTTCCCCGTATATACCAAGATTGCAACAAAGAAAATTTACGATGGTGGCAGGTTTATCAATGAAATGGATATCGAAGAGTCTCGCAGAGTTTGTGTTATTGGAGAAAGAACTAAAACGGAACTTTTTGAAGATGAAGAGGAGGCAATAGGATCTTTTATTCGAATCAACGACATCTATTTTAGGGTGGTCGGTGTCCACAAGTTTGTTCCTGGTGGAGGTTTCGAATCAGATAGTGATATTTTTATTCCCTTTACCACGTTCAATAAACTTTATAATAAAGGAGATAATGTAGATTTTATGAGCATCGCAGCCTTTGATGATGCAGATATCGTGAAAGTAGAAGAGGACGTTAAGACTGTATTAAAGTCGATTCACAACGTTGACCCAACTGATGATCGCGCTTTTGGTTCATTTAATCTTGGGGAGATTTTTGGTCAAATTCGCGGTTTTGCGAACGGTCTAACCTTTTTATCTCTAATTATTGGAGCTGCAACTATTCTTGCCGGTGTTATTGGAATTGGTAATATCCTGCTGATCTCGGTTAAAGAGCGAACGAAAGAACTTGGAGTCAGAAGAGCACTTGGAGCTACTCCGGCTGAGGTGAGAAATTTGATTTTATTGGAGTCTGTTTTCTTGACCCTTGTATCCGGTTTACTAGGTATTATTTTAGGCGCTGCAACACTGAACTTAGTCAATAATCTGACCGAAGGGAGTGATTTCCCTTATACGAATCCGACAGTACCTATACCCTATGTGGTTGGAGCATTAGCTTTAATGGTCATTCTTGGTACACTTATTGGACTAATTCCTGCGCAGAGAGCGGTAAGTATAAAACCAATTGATGCACTAAGAGAAGAATAATTTAATCAATACTATTACTATATAATTAAATACCTATCATGAAAAATGTAGTTAAATGGAGTGTAATTGCTGTGCTTACCTTAGGAGGTCTTTGGGCAGCCGCATTCTTTGTAAAATCGAATAGCAAGGGTGCAATTACCTATGAGTCTTTTCAGCCTTTTTACGGAGATATCGAACAAAAGACCGTAGCGACTGGTACCGTAGTTCCTGAGGATGAAGTTGAAATCAAGCCTCAGATTCAAGGAATTATTGATGAGCTTGTTAAAAAAGAAGGAGACTTTGTTCAGGTAGGTGATTTAATTGCTGTGATCAAGGTAGTTCCTAATGAGCAATCTCTTTTTGCTGCTCAAGGACGTGTAAAAAATGCCGAATTACGATTGAACAATGCTAAACTTGAGTTTGAAAGAAACAAGGCTCTATTTGAACGCGGTGTTATTTCGAATCAAGATTACAATAATCTGAAACTAGCTTTCGATCAAGCAACCCAAGATTTGAAAAATGCAGAGGCTGATTACCAGATTATAAAAGAAGGTTCTGTAGGAGGCTCCTCTTCTGCAAATACCAATATTAGAGCTACTACTACGGGGACTATTCTTGAAATTCCAGTTGAAAAGGGGGATCAGGTTATTCAATCAAACTCGTTTAACGCGGGTACTACGATTGCCACTGTAGCTGACCTAACTAAAATGGTTTTTGAAGGTAAAGTTGATGAAGGAGAGGTAGGTAAGCTTAAAGTTGGTATGCCCTTAAAGGTTAGTTTAGGAGCTATTGTAGATAAAGAATTTGATGCTAGACTTCGCTTCATTGCTCCAAAAGGACAAGAGGAGTCTGGTGCGGTTAAATTTAAGATTGAAGGAGATGTAGTCATTGAAGATGATTTTACAGTTAGAGCGGGATACAGTGCAAACGCATCTTTAATCCTAGAAAGAAAGGAGAATATCCTGGTTTTACCTGAAGCACTTTTACAATTTGATAAGGCAACTGATTTACCTTATGTTGAAGTTGAAGTTGGTGAGCAAAAGTTCGAAAGAAGAGATATTACCATCGGAATTTCAGATGGAATTAACGTAGAGATCCTTGATGGATTAACTGCTGATGATAAGGTAAAACAGTGGAACAAGACTGAGCCAATAAAGATTGAGAAGGAAGATGCCCCTGAACGCGGAGTGTAACAAGTACTTCTTAATTCTAAACTACAACCTATGAGATCATATTTATTACTTTTTTTAACGGTTTTCAGTATTGGAGCTTCTGCTCAGGTGAAGAAGATGTCTTTGGCTGAATGCGTAGAATATGCCCTAGAAAACAATATTACAGTTGCACAGTTTGAGTTAGACCTAGAATCGGCTGAGCTTGGAAATTTGGATGCCCTAGGTCAATTTCTGCCACGATTGAATGGTTCGCTATCTGTGAACGAGAGTAAAGGATTAATTCTTGACCCTCAAACTCAAACGAATGTAGCAGGTAATATTTTATCGGGAAGTATTAGCCTTTCAGCGGGTTATACCATTTTTGATGGTCTTCGTAATATTAAAAGAGCGCAGAGAGCTCAAATCAATACGATTGCCAATCAATATCGCCTAGCTAATCTTCAAGATGATATTCGTTTAAGAGTAGCTAATGCCTATTTAAGTGTAATATCGTCGAAGGAGTCACTCCGCGTTGCTGAAGCTCAATATGCAGTTACTGAGCAAGATCTAAAAAGAACGAAAGAACTTGTAGGTTTGGGAGTAGTGCCACAGGGTGATCTTTTAGAGATTGAGGCTACTGCCGCGAATCAAGAACAAGCTATTGTAAATGCTGAGGCTCGTGTTATTCTTTCGAGAATTACACTAGCACAGCTTCTACAAATTACCGACTATGAAAACTTTGATATCGCAGATGAATCGTTTGAGGTTCCGAGTTCAGATATTTTAGATAAGACTCCCCGTCAAATTTTCAATAAAGCTTTGAGTTTTAGAAATGATATTAAATTATCAGAGGCGAATGTTTCATTGTCTGAACAAGACTTAGCAATTGCAAAAGGTGCTGCACTACCTACACTTAATGCCTTCTTAAACTATAACACCTTTGCCAGTGATCGTTTCACGATTCAGGCTAATCCGAATGAAGATCCTAACGATCCTACGGATGATTTCAATTTAGTAAGGCCCGATTTTGTCGCTCAGTTAGAGGCGAATGATGGAATCTCTTTTGGGATGTCAATGAACATTCCGATTTTCAACGGATTCTCAACAAATAACAGCATAAAGCGAGCTGAAATAGGAGTGAGAAGATCAAAGCTCCAATTTGAGCAGGCAAAACTAGATCTTGAAAATTCGGTGAACCAAGCCTATAACGATGTAAAGACTTTCGCTAAGGCTTATGAGGCGGCACAAAAGACATTAGAAGCTAGAAAATTGGCCTATCAATATGCAAAAGATCGTTTTGATGTCGGTCTTATGAACTCTTTCAACTTTAGTCAAGCTCAGGCGCGTTTAGATAATGCTGAGGCAAGTGTGATTCGCACTAAGTATGACTATATCTTTCGATTAAAGATTTTAGAATTCTACTTCGGTATTCCGATTACTGTACTTCAATAAGAGCAAGCCTACTATCTTTGTCTTATGGCATGCATTATTGTATTTGATACGTCAACTAAAGCATGCTCGGTTTCTCTTTACAGAGACTCCGAGCTTTTAGCTTCATGGCATAGGGTGTCAGAGGGCTATACGCATGCTGAAGAACTTCATCTCAGAATTTCGGAGGTGATGCAAAAGGCTCAAGTGAAATTCAGTCAACTAGATGCCGTTGCAGTAGGTAAAGGACCTGGCTCTTATACAGGATTAAGAATTGGAGTTTCTTCTGCCAAAGGCCTAGCTTATGGTCTTGATATTCCTCTCATTTCAATCGAGAGTCTGGATTTAATCATTGCAGGTGTAGAGCCTACAAACGAATCGATTTTCATCCCGATGATTGATGCTAGACGTCTAGAAGCTTATGCCAAAGTTTTTATTCGAAAAGAAAAGGAATACATCGAGTTAGAATCAACGACCAATATTATTCTTGACAGTGAAGCTTTTGAATCGCTTTTAGAAAGATATACTGATCATTCAATACGCTTTGTGGGTGATGCAGCGGTTAAAACAAGAGATTTTTTGATCTCGCATGAGCGTATTAATCAATTTATGTTTTCTCCAGAGGGTTATCCGGATACCCGATCGATTGGGTCTCTGCTTGAAGATTTATTCAAACAAAAAAGGTTCGAAAATGTAATCACCTTCGAACCTTTTTATTTGAAAGATTTTATGCTTACTCCAAAACATGGGTAATTATTTCTGTGTGACCATCACACGATGTGGGAATGGTATTTCGATTCCTTCTCGATCGAAGGCCGTTTTGATATTTTCAATCATTTTGAATTTTGTTGGCCAAAAAGTTTCGGATGTTGTCCAATAACGAACCGAAAGATTAACTGAACTATCTGCAAGCTCAGTCACAACAACCATCGCTTCTTTACCCTCTTCTGTCATGATATTTTCATCTGCTGCACACAATTCGAGAATAAGATCTTTTGCTTTCTGGATGCTGCTGCTGTAGCTGATTCCGATCACTAAATTTTCTCTTCTAACTCCTTCAGAACTGTAGTTCGTGATTTTATCATTAGATAGGTTTCCGTTAGGAATAATTACTTCTTGGTTTCCGAAGGTTACGAGTTTGGTGTTAAAAACTGTAATCTGTTTAACGGTACCCTCACTACCTTGGGCTGAAATAAAATCTCCCACTTTAAATGGCTTGAAGATTAGAATAAGGATTCCGCCCGCAAAATTTGATAGTGACCCTTGAAGAGCTAATCCCAATGCAAGACCAGCTGCACCGAGCATCGCTATGAGTGACGAGGTTTCTACTCCAACCTGAGTAATAACCATTACAAAAAGAAGGACTTTTAAACCGTTATTGATGAAGTCCTCTAAAAAGGTCTCAAGGGTGCGATCATAATCTTTTCTTTCAAAGAATTTAGCTACACCGATGTTGATGAGTTTGATTACCCACCATCCGACAAAACCTAGGACTAGGGCAGAAACTATATTTGGGAAAATCTCCCACAGCAAATTAATCAGCTCTTTTACGTGCTCTTCGTAATTTTTAATGGTTTGTTCAATCATAGTGATGCATTTATCGGTTTGTAGTTCTTAGGATCTGTGATCGGTAATGAACAGCTTCCTTCTACACATGCAAAGATAGATGTTTGTTCTTCTGAAAAACGATCTTTGAACAGATCGAGATTCGAGTATTTTTCGCTGGCGGCAATCATTCGATTTGAAGCCCATGTTAAATCAAGTTGATTTGACCATTCAAAAGCCTTTTTACCACTTATTACAGTTACTTCAAAGGGGTTTTCTACTAACAGGGATAGTCGAAGCCAATTCGAATGGTTCTTGGGGAATTGATTCACACGATCTCTCATTTGAGAGAGCATCGCCTGGGCTCTGGTCTTAAGATCTTCACCGAATCCTAGTTGATAGAGTTTAAAGAAATTTATAGCCATCACTGAATTAGACGCGCTAATAACATTGTCCTCTGTTTCTATGCTTCGTCTTATGAGTTCTCGGCTATTCGCTGAGGTATAGTAAAACAGGGCGTTTTCAGAACTAAATTTTTCAATCACATATGACTTCAATCTTACGGCTGCCGCTAAGTAATTTTCATTGAAGCATAATTCATACCCTTCGATGAGTGCGGCTATGGCAAACGCGTAATCTTCAAGTACTCCGTCAAGTGTGGCTCTCTTGCCCGTATGGTTTCTTAAAAGGTTGCCTTCTATACCAATGCGGTTATATACAAAATCAACAGCCTTGATTGCGGTTTCTTTTATCGATGGATGATCTCTGAGTGCAAACCGGTAGGCTCTACTGAGGCCTATAGCCATCATAGCCGTATTACTCATAAGTATTTTGTGATCTCGAAAGGGGAGGGCTCTACTTTTTCTAACCTCTTTCAATCGCTGAATGGCTTGTTCTAGTTGTGTTGAAACCTCTAATTCATCGATTCCTAGCTTAGTGGCAAGGTCTGCATTGCTTGATGTTCGGATGAGAACATAGTTGCCCTTTTCCCAATGACCAAAGTCGTTAATGTTAAAAGCTAAGGAGAACAATTCGTAAATACTTCCAAGTTGTTGTTGTAGTTCATCCTTGGTGAAAACGTAATAGGCTCCTTCTTCAAGTATTCCCTCGGCATTTAGGGAGTCGGCATCGTATGCGGTAAAACATCCGCCAGTATCTGGATCAATGAAATGGGATTGGATGAATGTGGCTGTTTTTGCTGTGATCTCTTTAAAGAAAGGCTCCTTAAAATATTGGTATGATTCAGCGTAAAGTCCTAATAATTGTGCATTGTCGTAGGCCATTTTTTCAAAGTGTGGAATGTGCCATCGATCATCTACACTATATCTTGAGAATCCACCGTCGATGGGATCAAAAATACCTCCGTACCCCATTCTAAGAAGACTCGTTTTAATGAGTTCGTGTGCCTCTGCATTAGGCCTTAGACTCACGTAATGCAGCAGATACTCAAGAGTATTGGGCATCATGAATTTTGGAGCGCCTTTGAATCCGCCATAAATCGGATCTAGGGCTTCTAGATAGGTCTTTATGGTAAAGGAATGGTCAATAGTCTCCGGGCTGCTAGATTCAGAAACAATTTCAGTCATTCCTTTTAATCCTCGAGATAGTGAAGCTGCATATTCTAGAACTCGTTCGACATCTTCGATATTAATAGAAACTAGTTGATTCAGAGAGGCGAGAAATCGTTCTTTGGGAAGATAGGTGGCTCCCCAGAAGGGTCTTCCGTCGGGGAGACAGATAACGTTGAGTGGCCATCCTCCTGACCCGGTCATGAGTTGAAGCGCATCCATATAAATTTGATCGACGTCAGGCCTCTCTTCGCGATCCACTTTGATGGAGACAAAATGTTGTTTTAAAAAATCGGCTACTTCTTGGTCTTCAAAGCATTCTGATTCCATCACATGGCACCAGTGGCAGGCAGAATAACCAATGCTTATGAACAATAACTTTCGTTCTTTTCTGGCTCTGTCAAGAATTTCTTGTTTGAAGGGCTTCCAGTCTACTGGGTTGTACGCGTGTTGCAAGAGGTATGGTGAACTCTCATGCTGGAGATCATTGGCTTTATGTGAATCACTAGCCATTTATTGCGATTACTTGTCCGACCTGATCGCCGAGCATATTTTGAAGCATGGTCTCAATACCATTTTTTAAGGTAAAAGTAGAAGAAGGACATCCGCTACAGGCTCCCTGCAGAACAACGTGGACAGCTTTGGTATCTGCATCAAATTTCTCGAAGGCAATATTACCCCCATCTGCAGCTACAGCAGGTTTTACATACTCCTCGAGGATAGACACGATTTTAGCTTCGATACTTCCTTCTTCGAAGTTTGCCGAAGTGGCAGGAGCAGGCGCTTCTTTCGTTGGGGTGCCCTCGGTTGGTTTTGTACTTGCAACCTTTTGAGTAATGACCGCTTCTTGGTCACTTGCCATGAAGTCTCTGATCAGTTCTCTTAGTTCTACGGTGATTTCATCCCAGTTTCCAATATCGTATTTGGTTACTGAAACATAATTCTCATCCATAAACACTTGTTTCACATAAGGCTTTTGAAAAAGGGTAGTAGCAAGCGGAGCATCTTTAGCTTCGTCGATATTTTTAAATTCATACAGTGCTGGTACGATGGGTTTATTCGCGACAAACTTCATCACTCCAGGATTAGGAGTAGCTTCGGCATAAACCGTAATGGCCTGGGGGCCTCCTGTGGTAGTTTCGTGCACTACAGGTTCACCTTCGTTGAGGTAATCTACGAGTCTCTGAGCAACGGCGTCCTTAACATCATCCCACTCTACAATATCATAGCGCTGAATCGCAATAAAATTACTTGCGATGTAAACCGTCTTCACAAAGGGTAATTGGAATAACTCATAGGCTAGTGGTGCATCTTTAGTATCGTCAATAGAGGCGAATTCATAAGTGCCTTTAACTAAAAAGTGATTGGCTTGAAACTTGAGAATTGAAGGGTGTTTCGTTGCTATTGTAGTGATGTTGTATTCCATTTTCAAAACTTTTTACAAAAGTACGAAGTGCTGAATTGTTAACCTTGCCGTATTTTCGCTAAAATTTTTGATATGAAAGCAGCAGTTTTTCCGGGTCAAGGGGCTCAATTTGTAGGAATGGGTAAAGACTTATACGAGCAATCGGCTCTAGCTAAATCTTATTTTGAAAAGGCAAATGACATTCTTGGTTTCCGAATTACTGATGTGATGTTTGAAGGTGATGCTGAGGCATTAAAGCGAACCGAGGTAACTCAACCTGCTATTTTTATTCATTCGGTGGTTGAAGCGCTGCTTGAAGGAGATTCTTTTAATCCTAGCATGGTTGCAGGGCACTCTTTAGGGGAGTTCTCGGCTCTTGTAGCTTCCGGTGTTTTAACCTTTGAAGACGGATTGAAATTGGTTGCTCAAAGAGCTCAGGCCATGCAAGAAGCTTGTGGTTTGCAAAGAGGGACCATGGCCGCTGTTTTGGGTCTTGAAGATGCTGTGGTTGAAGAAGTTTGTGACTCGATTGAAGGGGTGGTTGTTGCTGCCAATTACAACTGTCCTGGTCAATTGGTAATTTCGGGTGCTTACGAGGCCGTAGAGCATGCTTGTGAAAAGATGAAAGAAGCGGGAGCGAAGCGAGCGCTTATTTTACCAGTGGGGGGTGCTTTTCATTCACCGCTAATGGCTCCGGCTAAGGAAGCATTAGCATCAGCCATTGAAGCTATTACTTTTTCAAGTCCGAAGTGTCCTATCTATCAAAATGTAAGTGCTACAGCTGTTACCGACAGCGAACTTTTAAAAGCCCAGTTGATCGCCCAATTGACGGCTCCGGTAAAATGGACGCAGAGTGTTCAGAAAATGATTGAAGATGGTGCCACTTCTTTTACAGAATATGGCCCAGGGAAGGTACTTCAAGGACTCATCAAAAAAATTGATCGTTCTGCTGAAGTAGCTAGTGCATCAGAATAAGCTGATCAGATAGTAAATCGAGAATCCTCCAAGAAAAATAATACCGCAATAACTCAGTGTTCTCATCACTTTTGAAGGCTTAGCTTCGAAGTCATCTGCAAAAACTAGACGGTGATTCATGTAGCCGAGTATTGGAGCAAAGACAAAAGATGCGAAGGTGGCTATACTCACCAATTTTCCCATCGAGCTGGTAAACCCAATGATCACTGAAAGATTTGATAGTGATAACCCAATTACCGCTAGGTTGAAGTAATTCTTCCTTGTCCAATTTAATCGTTGGCTCATATCCACTAAAACCCTAGCTAACGCATCGTGTGCACTTAGACAGGTACTGAACATCGCTGCTAATGCGGATATAGAAATTAGAACTCGGGCCCAGTTCCCTAATTGTGCCGTAAATATCTCGGTAAGTTCTTTTGCAAATACTACTCCACTTGCGCTTAGTGCGGTTCCTGTACCGTAGAGTGTCATAAAACCTAGAAAGAAGAAAAATACGGCGAGTAATGCCGTAATGAAATACCCCAAATTAAACTCTCGAAGAGTTTCGTTTAAGCTGGGCGCCTCCCTATGCTTCTTCAACTTTTCAAGATTCCAAAGACTCACCCAGCCCGAAGCTTCGACCGCTGTAGGCATCCATCCGATTAAACTAATTAGAAATAACAGTCCTGTTTGGTCAAAAATATCGGGAGCAATGAAGTTTTCTGCGGTGGCTACTTTTCCTTTTCCTAGAGCTAAGAATACGGTAGCTAACAGGGCGATAAAGAGAATGATAACCAGATACTTCAACGATTTTTCGAGGTAAGCATATTTTCCTATGATAATTAGAAGACTGATTAAGAGAAATAGAATCACAGACATCGATTGCATACTAAGTCCACTTCCTTGTCCGATGATGTTTAATGTCATCCCTGCAGTTACCGAATAAAGGGCTGCCAAAATGGTAAAAGCACTAACCAGGTTTACCCCAGCATAGATCCATAGATAAAATTTAGAGGTTTTTGCATATCCTTCAGTTAAGGAATGCTCTTTGACCCTTGTATATCGTACTCCAAATTCGAAAAAGGGATATTTTAAAAGGTTGGCGAGTAAAATAGGAACGACCATTAACATTCCGTAAACGGCCCCAGCCTTTGTGGATAGCACTAAGTGCGAGGTGCCAATTGCCATACTAGCAAAAAGCAGCCCGGGTCCAAGGCGGTTGAAAAATCGTTTAATATCCATATCGAAAAGTGGTTAAATCTATTGAAAAATAGGGTTACTTCGTAGTGAAGTTTCATCACATAGATCAACAGGTATGAAAAAACTTTGGTTAGTACTATTTTTGGTGGCAGTTTTAGACTTGCTCTTCTTAGGGTATGTCTTAGGTCCCAAGGTAGAAAGACCTTCTTTCGACAAGATCTTACCAGTAATTGATATACCCCTTGAAGAAATTGACGCCTATATCGCAGAGAAAGAAGCTAGTTTACCGGTAAAAGAAGGAAACGAATCTAGAATTATTTGGGCTGATTCTTCAAAAACAAAGACGCCAATTAGTGTTGTTTATTTGCATGGTTGGTCGGCATCTGCCGTTGAGGGCGACCCGGTTCATCGTCAAATTGCTCAGGATTTAAGAGCTAATTTATATTTACCAAGACTCGCCGAACACGGGCTTTCTAAAGAAGAGGCCCTGTTAGACATCACTGCTGATGATTTGGTTGATTCGGCTAAAGAGGCACTCAGTATCGCTCAGCTTATTGGAGATCGCGTGGTTATTGTGGCTACCTCTAATGGGGGGGCTCTGGCGCTTTACTTGGCAGAATCAATTTCTGATTTGGCAGCGCTTATACTCTACTCTCCAAACATTGAGATTTATGACCCTACGGCGAAGCTTTTAGATGATCCATGGGGTCTTGAGATTGCTAAAAAGGTGAAAGGGAGTGACTATCACATAGCGAACATGCCTGATAGTAGAAAGCCTTATTGGTATCACAGATATCGATTAGAGAGTCTACCTCAATTGCAAGCCTTTATTTCACGAGCTATGACACCTATGAACTTTAAGACCGTGGATGAGCCTGTGTTTTTAGGCTACTACTTTAAGAATGAGGAGGAACAAGACAAGGTAGTTTCTGTACCCGCAATGCTTCGAATGTATGAGCAATTGGGTACCCCATCGAGTCAAAAGCAAAAGCAAGCTTTTCCAAAAGCAGGTGATCATATTTTGGCCAGTCCATTGGCTTCAAATGATGTCGTGGGTGTGTATAGAGCCACCAATAGCTTTTTAAAGGAAGTGGCTAATCTCGAGGTTAAAGCTCCTCAGTAAATCCTCAATTTGCTTTGTAATTGAAATAAGAAGCTTCATTTTATTTCAATTTTGTTAGCCATATCTGGGTTTTTTGTCAAAGTTGACTATATTTTAGTACCCTTGCATCAATCAAAAATCACGAAATGGCCAGAAGACCTCAAATTGAGCGCTTTAATGAAGTAGTTAAGTCTAAGTTTCAGATCTATAATAGTCTGTTTTTAACACTTCCTTTTCCGAGTATTAAAAACACCGCTCTATTACTTCCACTTTTTGCAGAAACTTGTAAAGAAGGTTTTGCAGCTGGACTTAGTCCCAATCAAATTGTAACGAACTTTTTTGATACCTATTTGAAAGACATCGGAGAAAAGGATCGCAACGATTTACTATTCTCCTTTATTAAATATATCGAAAGGCAGGTGGTGCTTTTTGATGCTATTGAGGATGCTGGCTTCTCATACGTGAACAATATGCACGGTAGAGGTACCCTTCGCTATATCAAAGAAGAGGCTCAGAACAATAACAAATACGAAGATCTTCTCGAGTATTTAGAGCGGTTTGCCGTTCGTGTAGTACTCACAGCTCACCCTACCCAGTTCTATCCGAATAGTGTGTTAGGTATTATTCGATCACTTTCTACAGCTGTTAAGCGCAATGATATTGATGATATTAAGCAATTACTCGATCAGTTAGGTCTTACTCCATTTTATAATAAGGCAAAGCCTTCACCGCTCGATGAGGCGAATGGGCTCATTTGGTATCTAGAGAATGTTTTTTATCACTCTGCAGGATCGATTGTTAATTACCTCAGAAAGAACTTCTTTGACAACAAAGTAATCGAGCATCGTTTATTTGATTTCGGATTCTGGCCAGGGGGAGATCGCGATGGTAACCCCTTTGTGACCTCAGAGATTACTATGAAGACTGCTCAAACACTTAGACATCATATTCAGCGTAATTATTACAGGGAGATTCGAGATTTAAAAACCCGATTGACCTTTAAGGGTATTTTAGAACGAGTAGAAGAGCTTGAAACAAGAATGTATCATACCTTATTTTTTCCAGAGCTCCCATCGTTATCTCTAGAAGAATTAGAGGCTGAATTACAATCGATACACCTAGAAATCAAGGAGAAACACAGTGGTTTATATGAAGATCTTGTACTAGATCTCATCCAAAAAGTGAAGCTATTCGGATATCATTTCGCTAGCCTTGATCTACGTCAAGATTCTAGGATTCATGAAGCGGTGTTTGCTGAGATTATCAATCATCCAATGGCAACCGCTCATATTGAAAATCTGCCTTCTAAACCCTATGCTGAACTGAGTTTAGAAGAAAAATACCAAGTACTCATCGGTTTAAAAGGATCGGTGTCGTCAAGCTGGTTTGATGCAGATTCAATCACTGCTCAAACGATTGATTCGATCTATGTAATGAAGCAAATTCAAGCTGAAAACGGAGAGCTTGGAGCCAATCGATACATCATCAGTAATTGCCAATCGCTAGAACATTTATTGCAACTTTATGCGCTTGTTCGTATGTGTGATTGGGAGCATCCGACCGTAGATTTCATTCCTCTTTTCGAAACTATCAACGATTTAAATGCGGCTCCTCAAATTATGAGTGCATTCTATTCAATTACGGAATATGCAGCCCATTTAGAAACTAGAAGAAATAAGCAGACGATCATGTTAGGTTTCTCTGACGGAACCAAAGATGGCGGATACCTTATGGCTAACTGGGGAATCTATAAGGCTAAGGAGGCACTTAGTAAGGTTTCTACAGAGAATGGCATATCGGTTGCCTTCTTTGATGGTAGAGGAGGCCCTCCTGCTCGTGGAGGGGGTCGCACTCATGAATTTTATGCTTCGATGAGTGAGGATATTCAGGCTGATGATATTCAACTAACCGTTCAGGGACAAACGATTAGTTCTAATTTCGGAACTTTAGAGTCTTCCCAATATAACCTCGAGCAATTACTTAGTTCAGGAATTAAAAATCAATTGACCAATAAAGGTCAGAACAATTTAAGTGACTCAGATCGCGCCACTATCGAAGAATTGGCTGACTTAAGCTACCAAGCCTACCAAGCCTTCAAAGCACACGATAAGTTCTTGCCTTATCTCCAAGAAATGACCACGCTACCTTATTATGCGAAAACGAATATCGGTAGCCGCCCCGCCAAGCGAGGAGGTAAAAAGGAGTTAGCTTTTGAGGATCTTCGTGCAATTCCATTTGTAGGTAGTTGGAGTCAACTAAAACAAAATGTTCCTGGATTTTTTGGAGTAGGAACGGCACTTCAAGCTTTCAAGGATAGCGGTAGATTTGATCATGTTCAATCGCTATACAAGAACAATGCTTACTTCAGAACACTGATTGCAAATTCTATGATGAGTCTTACGAAGTCATTCTTTGACCTCACTTCGTATATGTCTGAAGATCCTGTCTATGGAGATTTCTGGAAGCTGATTCATCAGGAGTATCTTAAGTCTAAGGAATTACTTCTTGAGCTGACAGGTTTTGAACAGCTCATGCAAAATGAAAAGGCAGGTAAGGCTTCGATTGAAATCAGAGAAGGTATTGTTCAGCCCCTACTTACCATACAGCAATATGCACTAAATAGAGTTAGTAAAACTGCCAATAGCGAGGAAAAGCAGCTTTTTGAGAAGATGATTACTCGCTCGATGTTTGGTAATATTAACGCTAGTCGTAACTCGGCATAAGGACCCTACACTCGCCTGGTATTTTGTGATATTTTCAATTTCTTTTTAGAAAGAGTTGTTTATTTCAGATGTCCATCTCATCTTTGCAACGTTCATTCACATGATGTAATTGTTATCAAGAAAGGTGAAGGGAATAGACCCTATGAAGCCTTAGCAACCCTCGATCTTCGAGAAGGTGCTAAATTCTACCCCAATTGGGAGAGATAACGATGCTAAGCCACTTTGGCTATCCATCTTTTCTTTTTAGCAGTTGCCTCATTATTATTTAACCTAAAAAAAATTACATCGTAATGAGTGCACAACACCAATTCGCCACTAGCGCTTTAACCGCAGGGCACAATCTCAATCAGCATGGTAAAACAGTAGCCGTGCCCATTTACCAAACCACGGCTTATCGATTTGATTCTTCAGATCATGCTGCCGCATTGTTCAATCTCAGTGAAGCAGGTAATATCTATACCCGCCTCACCAATCCTACCAATGCTATTCTAGAGGAACGTCTTGCGACTCTTGAAGGAGGAATTGGAGCCGTAGTAACTGCTTCGGGAACTTCTGCCGTTGCAACAACCCTTCAGGTTTTATTGAAGCAGGGAGACCACATCGTAGCGTCTAACAGTGTCTATGGGGGTACGTATAATTTACTAGCGGTAACCTTGCCGAGGTTAGGAATTACTACAACTTTTGTTGACCCATCAGAGATTCAAAACTTTGAAGATGCCGTAACAGAGAATACGCGTGCGGTTTTTCTTGAATCGATTGGAAATCCAAAGTTAGATATCCTTGACATTGAGGCCATCTCTTCGGTAGCCAAAAGACACCAAATTCCTCTAATAGTAGATAACACGGTTCCTACCCCTGCGTTATTAAACCCAATCAAATACGGAGCGAACATTGTAATTCATTCTCTCACTAAGTATATCAATGGTAATGGTACTGCATTGGGTGGAGTGATCATTGACGCTGGAACTTTTGACTGGTCTAGCGGAAAATTTGATGAGTTTACTACGCCTTCACCCGGATACCACGGTCTAGTCTATCACGATGCTTTAGGAGCCGCATCATTTATTGCTAAGGTACGAATCGAAGGGCTAAGAGATTTCGGAGCAGCGCTGAGTCCGCTAAATGCATTTCAAATTATTCAAGGCTTAGAAACCTTAGATATAAGAATCAAAAAACACAGTGAGAACGCCTTAGCGCTTGCTGAATGGCTGGCTGCAAGACCGGAGGTGGAATGGGTAAATTATCCAGGTCACAAAAACTCTAGAGAGCAAATCTTAGCTGAGAAATACCTTCAAAAAGGAGCTAGTGGTTTAGTTACTTTCGGATTGAAGGGAGGTTTCGAGGCAGCAAAAAAGGTAGCAGATGCCACGCTAATCTTTAAAATTGCAGCAAATTTCGGAGATTCGAAATCGATCATTGTGCATCCGGCTTCTACCACACACCAGCAGTTAACTGACAAGCAGCAAGAAGCCACTGGGGTCACACCAGAGCTTATTCGCTTATCAGTTGGCCTAGAGGACCTTCAAGACTTAAAAACAGATTTAGAACAAGCCTTTCTAGCTTAAGAAAGTATATTAGTGTATGTTACGTTCGATTGAGATTAGTGATTTCGAAACAGTGAATAAAAGGGTTCTTGATCCTTTTCCACTGAGCTACGAAGTTTTCGGTAGGCCCTTAGGGTCAGCACCGCTAATTTTGGTCGGCCACGCGCTTACTGCCAACTCTAGTCTTACCGGAGACAAGGGTTGGTGGGAGCCCATCGTGGGTTCGGCGAAGGCTATTGATACAGATCGTGCTACCGTACTTTGTTTTAATATACCCGGTAATGGGTATGACGGATTTTTCTTGGATGCGGATATTCAATTAACCGCTACGGACATCGCACGTATTTTCATCACCGGTTTAGAAAACTTATCTATTTCAGAAGTCGCTCTTTTTGTTGCCGGATCTGTCGGCGGTGGAATTGCCTGGAGCATGGTAGCCCAAAATCGCATCCATTTTAAGCGTTTTGTTCCTATCGCAACTGACTGGAAATCTACCGATTGGATCATTGCCCATTGTCATATTCAGGAGCGTCTATTAGAGGAAGAAACGGAGTGGGGTCTAAAACTTGCTCGTCAACATGCTATGCTCACCTACCGCACGCCGCAATCTTTCGATTCACGCTTTCAGCGCGAGAGAAAAAGCTCTAATTATGCGGTAGAATCTTGGCTTGACTATCACGGAGATGCCCTTACCTCTCGCTTTCATGCTAGAGCCTATCGACATCTGAATCAAATTCTTAGACAGATTGACGCCGTACCCGAAGATCAAACCTTTGAATCTGTTTTTGCTACAGTGAAAACCGAATTTTATGTGGTTAGCATTACCTCTGACTTACTTTTCATTCCTGCAGAAGACGATAAAACGGTTAATTCACTTCGATCTCTGGGAAAACCAACCGATCACTTTAAAATTTACTCCCTTCATGGCCATGATGCCTTCCTTATCGAACACGATCAAGTGGCAGCAGTGATCAAGGGTATTTGGAGTCAAGCTAAGGAGTTACGAGAGGCTTAACTTCGAACAGTAACACCTCTTCATTCTCATCTTTGCAATGACTAGAAAACCCTAGTTTTTGATAAAACCCATATAGGTGTTCTTCTTCAATAGTTAACCACAACTTACTTAAACCGGTCTCTGCTATTAATTTCTGAAACCAAAGTCGAGCCCATCCTTGTCTTCGATATTTCTCTGGTGTGAATAGGTATCCGATATAAGGGAGGTTATCGAATTCTTCTTTCACTGTCTTTTCAAGCTCAGATAATTCAGGTAGATCATCGGTAAAAACAATACCTACACACATCAATTCTTCTGCATGAAATAGAGCAAAAACAGAAGCGCTATTGCTTAATTTATTCCATTGAGGTTCAAGTACTTTAACCCAATCGTTCGGATAGATCAGTGATAAATCTGCTACTTCTAAATGTAATGATACTAGTTGAGCATCCCCTACAGATATCCCCATGATCTCAATTTATCAGAATCCTCTGTCCATCGATCACCTATATCATTGCGATAATAGGAATTGTTGATCATTAGTGTTGAGATTCGGTTGTACATATTTTTTTGGGCTTCTTTCATTGTGGTTCCTTGACCGGTTACAAGAGTCACAATTCCTCTGTCCCCAGTTACCAGCCAGTGTCCATTAACTTTTTTTACATTGATCGGATGTATCCCATTCTCACTCGGTTTCTTGAAAATCACTACCGAATCTTTTGAGAATAATCTAAAACTTTTTGGATCCTCGTAGGGAAAGGGTGGTACCACAATATAAGCACCAACCTGAAATCCCATTTTTGCATGAAAGGGGGTGGTATTTCCACTTGCAGTATCCCAAAGGACTTTCGAAAATGGAGTTAAAAGCCCATCACGCTGAATGTGTACTTGAGGATAGCCAAACCTTGAGGTAAATTCTAACGGATAAATACCATTATGATTTACAATGGAATTAACATCGATATGACCTCTAAACCTATTTTCTCTTAATCGCGACTCAAGTTTTTTCAAGGTTTTTTCGAAAAGAATGGATTCTTTCGCCCAAAACATACTCGTTCCCATCTCACCCGTAGAAACTCCTAATTCATTGGGAAACAATTTTTTATGCTCAAAGTTTATATTGTAGGGAGGAATGAATTCATTACCGTTAAAGAAGGCTCCAACCGCAACTTCTACCCCCTTAACTTTTCGCTGTAGTTGAAATACTCCAAAATCACTCCCCCACGATTTTTCATAGGCTTTGAGCATTCGAATTACGTCTTCACCATTTTCATCTTGACCAACGAATAGTAACTGTTTCAATTCTTGAGTTTCACCACTGGGTTTGATCACATAGGCATCGGGATGTTTCTCGATGTAGTTTACAGCAGATTGAAAACTGTCGAATTCTTTGAATGGTAGGGTTTTCACTCCACTGCGTTTCAGTTCTTCTTGTCCGAAATTTCGGTCTAGTTCTAGCTCATCGGTATAACTTGAACCACCGAAAACGATTTTACCACTTGAGCGCAGTTCATCACTTTCTTCACCGAATCCTGTGTAGTCGAACACGACGATATCGGCCCAGTCGATATGTTTCTTGTAATTGTTGGTTTTTTTAACGAATCCGTAACCGATTTCACGTGATCGTTTGTCCTCTATATACATGAGTACTTGATGTCCTTCATTTTGAACACCGTAGGCAACATCTAGAGAATCACCCCATTTTGAGACAAAAAGATACTTTCTTTTGTCGTCTCCTGACTGCTTTGTTTTCAATGTGATCTAAGCAGAAAGATCTAAAATTCGTTTGGCATAATGCTCAGTAAAAAAGCGAACAAACTTAATGCAAAATCGAATTCGTTGTTAGGGTAGCGGAAAGAAGTATTTGAAAATAAAAAACCCCTTGATAATCAGCGGATTAAAAAGAGGTTTTGTACTTGGGATTTTTTTCTCGCATTGCTCGAAAAGGGCCCTTAAAAC
>CAXPJI010000052.1:0-10265 GCA_964217345.1 Euzebya sp. | reverse complement strand
TAGTAGCGGGAACAGGACTCGAACCTGTGACCTTCGGGTTATGAGCCCGACGAGCTACCTACTGCTCTATCCCGCGATGTGGACGACAAATATACGATAAGTTTGAGATTCAATCCAAATCGTAAACGAACTTTAAATACAATTATTTTGTAGCTTTGATCTCGTATGCAACGAATTGGTCTTCAGATATTTTCATGGGCGATGAGTCTTCTCGTCTTGGTTTCTACGGTCTCTTGGACGGTAGATCAGCATATCTGTATGGGTCGTGTAGTGAGTACAGCAGTGTTTTCTGAGGCCGCCGGTTGCGGTATGGCAATGAGTGAAGACAATAAGTGTTGTGATCATGAAACACATACATTAAAAGGTCAAGACGATCTGAAACACAGCGAGGTAATTATTGACTATGCTCCTGTAGCGGTGGTTGTTGAGTCTTGGGAACTTTCAATTATTGAACCGGTTGAGGTTGCGATTGAAGCTCCTTCAATTTTTAGATCTAATCCTCCTGACCCTCCCGAGCGATTGCACCTGATGTATCAGGTGTTTTTAATTTGATTGATAGGTCTTACTGAGCTCTAGGCTAATTGCGCTAGAGTAATACATGTATTATCCTATTAAATCAATGAATTATGCTCAACAAAAGCATTAAGTTTTTTCTTCAAAATCAATTATTTGCCTACCTGCTTTTTGCCGTTTTGGTCATCTGGGGGGCAAGAGTTATCCCTTTTCCTTCCTCGAATTCTTGGGTGGGAGCTGATTCGGTGGCCATTGATGCTATTCCTGACTTGGGAGAGAATCAACAGATTGTCTTTACTAAATGGGACGGACGCTCTCCAAAAGACATTGAAGATCAGATTACTTATCCGCTCACTTCCTCTTTATTAGGAATCCCGGGTGTGAAAACCATCCGAAGTTCTTCGATGCTTGGTTTTTCAAGCATTTATATCATTTTCGAAGAGGACATCGATTTCTATTGGAGTCGTAGTCGAATTCTTGAAAAGCTAAACGCCTTGCCTAGTGGGTTATTGCCCGAAGGAGTTTCTCCGGCCCTTGGGCCAGATGCGACCGCATTAGGTCAGGTTTTTTGGTATACCCTTGAGGGGCGAGATTCAGAAGGTAATGCCACTGGCGGATGGAGTCTCGACGAGCTCAGAAGTACCCAAGATTACTATGTTAAATATGCCTTAGCATCTGCGGGAGGCGTCTCAGAAGTTGCCTCTATCGGAGGTTTTGTTAGAGAGTATCAGATTGATGTTGACCCTGAGCGATTGAAGGTCTACGGAATCGACCTGGAGCAGGTAGTTTCGGCCGTCAAACAAAGCAATCGAGATGTAGGGGCTCAAACCCTTGAGATTAATAAAGTAGAGTACTTAGTTAGAGGCCTAGGTTACCTAAAGTCGATTGAGGATCTAAAAAATGTAACCGTTACGAGTTCAGATTTTAAATCGATTCCGCTCAGTGAAGTGGCTCGTGTAAGTTTGGGACCGGCAGAACGCAGAGGGATGCTTGACAAGGCAGGAGCAGAGGCTGTCGGGGGTGTTGTTGTGGCGCGCTATGGGTCAAATCCGCTCGAGGTAATTGATCAGGTGAAACAAAAGATTGAGGAGTTGCAAAAGGGGCTTCCGACCAAAGTATTGGCAGACGGTACAGAATCAAAGGTTACCCTGGTACCCTTTTATGACCGAAGCGAACTGATCTATGAAACCCTTGATACGCTTAACCTAGCGCTTATTCTTGAGGTGCTGATTACCATGCTTATTGTCATTGTCATGGTGTACAACTTAAGAGCCTCATTGTTGATCTCTGGTTTACTTCCGGTTGCAATTCTATCGGTGTTTATCGCAATGAAATACTTCGGGGTAGATGCAAATATTGTTGCCCTTTCTGGTATAGCGATTGCGATCGGTACCATGGTCGATCTAGGAGTAATCCTCACCGAGAACATTCTGAACCATTTAAAACAGAAAGAGGGTCCTGTCGTTGATATTGTTTATGAGGCGACTACTGAAGTGTCGGGTGCGATTATCACTGCGGTATTTACGACAATCATCAGTTTTATCCCGGTATTTACATTAACCGGTGCTGAAGGAAAATTATTTAGCCCCCTAGCTTTCACCAAAACGTTTGCCCTTCTGGGGGCGATTGTGGTGACGCTTTATTTGATTCCGACCTTCGCAGTTCTGGTCTTCAAAAAACCAAAAAGCGGACGTCTCACTAAGATCATTTTAAACGCCACTCTGATCCTCTTAGGTTTAGGTGGTCTTATCGGTGGATTTGCCCCATCCTTAATACTCCTTGTCTTTGGGGCATTGGGTATTGCGCATCTATTAGATCAACTCGGCAAGGAGTCTTATACTAAACTCAGCTTAGGCTTTAGTGTATTTACGCTAATTATTCTATTAGCTCAGTATTGGAGACCGCTTGGTTTTGACCGAAGCTTAATGAGCAACTTACTTTTCGTGAGTTTAATTTGTGGAGGCCTGCTTGGTGGATTCTACTTATTTAGACTCTACTATACTCGTATGCTGCGATGGGCACTTGCGCACAAGGCTTACTTTCTAAGTATTCCGTTAGCTATACTATTGGTGGGTTACGCTATTATGCGTTCTACTCCTGAAGAATTTATGCCTTCACTGAACGAAGGCTCGTTCTTACTCATGCCTACCTCGATGCCACATACTGGGGTATCAGAGAATCGTGCTATTCTACAAAATTTAGACAAGGCGGTAGCTCAAATCCCAGAGGTAGAAACTGTAGTGGGTAAATCGGGGAGAATCGAATCTGCACTAGATCCTGCGCCTCTTTCGATGTTTGAAAATGTGATTGTCTATTATCCAGAGTACGAATTACGTACGGGTAAGCCAGCCACTTTCAAGATCGATGAATTGGGAAGATTTATTCTTTCGACTGGTGGTGTTATTGTTAATCCAAATTTGACTTCAGGTGTACAGCAAATGCCGCGATTCGATCATCGACTGTTGATTGAAGATACTGATGGGGAGTATTTCAGAAACTGGAGACCAAGTATTCAGTCTCGAGATGACATTTGGGATGAAATTGTTCGTGCTACCCAGTTGCCTGGAGTAACCTCTGCTCCGAAGCTGCAACCGATTGAAACACGACTCGTTATGTTACAGTCAGGCATGCGTGCTCCGATGGGAGTCAAAGTAAAGGGGCAAGATCTGAGTACCATAGAATCGTTCGGGTTAGAATTAGAGTCGCTTTTAAAACAGTCAACCGGAGTTAAGCCTTCTTCAGTGTTTGCAGACAGAATTGTCGGTAAGCCCTATCTCCTTATCGATATCGATCGCAATGCTTTACTTCGCTACGGGGTGTCGGTTGATAAAGTTCAAAAGGTCATTCAGGTTGCTTTGGGGGGTATGCCAATCACCCAGACCGTTGAAGGACGGGAACGCTATACGGTGAGGGTTCGATATCCGAGAGAACTTAGAAATACTCCTACCACGATTGCCAATACCTACGTTACTGTCGCTAAGGGAGTGCAAGTTCCCTTGTCAGAATTGGCAGCAATTCGATATGAAAAAGGACCTCAATCGATTAAAAGCGAAGACACCTTTTTAGTCGGTTATGTGCTCTTTGATAAGAGTGCCGGATATTCAGAAGTAGAAGTCGTTGAAAACGCTCAACAACTCATTGAAAACCACGTCGCCTCAGGTGATCTACTGGTTCCTCAAGGTATTAGTTTTGAGTTTACCGGTACTTATGAGAATCAACTGAGAGCTGAACAAACCCTTTCGATTGTGGTGCCTCTTGTTTTGCTTATCATTCTAGTGATTCTCTATTTACAATTCAAATCGATGAGTACTACACTGATGGTGTTTTCAGGAATTGCAGTGGCCTTTGCGGGCGGATTTATCATGATCTGGCTTTATGGACAACCTTGGTTTTTAGATCTATCCTTCTTCGGGGTGAACCTGAGGGAGTTGTTTCAGATACATCCGATCTATTTAAGCGTTGCGGTATGGGTGGGCTTTATCGCCTTATTCGGTATTGCCACCGACGATGGAGTACTCATGGCGACCTATCTCGACCAATCCTTTAATGGGGCAACGGTTAAGTCGGTTGATGAAATTAGAGATTTGGTAGTCATTGCGGGAGAGCGACGAATTCGCCCCTGCCTAATGACAACAGCGACTACACTTCTCGCTTTGCTTCCGATTTTAACCAGCACGGGTAAAGGAAGCGATATTATGATCCCCATGGCAATTCCAAGTTTCGGAGGGATGGCAATCGCATTAATCACGCTATTCGTGGTACCTGTACTTTACAGTCTGAAGAAAGAATGGCAATTAAAAATGACGTCTGATGAGAAATAAAGTGAGATTCCTTTGTGCCCTGTGGTTAGTATCGGCAAGTTCTTTCGGACAAAGCCTGCAAGATTATATTCAAATCGCTGAAGAAAACCATCCGCAAATTCAGGCGATTCTATTGGCTAATGATATTGCCAATGAGAAGGTCAATCAATCGCGTAGTTTGGCGAACACCGAGTTAAGTCTCGGATACTTCATCAGTGAACCAGAGACACGCACGGGCCCTCAACAGTCAAGAGTTGCCATCGGGCAAATGATTCCTTGGTTTGGTACCTTATCGGCTCGAGAAACTTATGCCAAATCATTAGCCGAAAATGCTTTTGTCGAACTGAGCATAGCCAAGCGAAAGCTAAGCTTATCGGTAGCCCAATCTTATTATGAACTCTATCGTTTAAACAAGAGTTTAGATTTGGTACTTCAAATTCTAGATTGGCTTGAACTAAGAAGAGCCCAATTGTTAGGTTCTTTATCAGCGGGTGAATCGGCGCTTAGCGAGTTACTCGAATTAGATATTTTCGAAAATACACTGAAACAGCGTAAGGGTAGTCTGACCTTCGGTTTGAAAGCTGCACAGCAGAAGTTCAGTAACCTGGTAGGACAGGCTTTGGACGATCTTGTCGAGCTGCCTACAGACCTATCAATTGCTGAGGTAATTCTACCTGAAACCCCTGATTTTACCAAACATCCTGAATTGCTTCTCTACGACGGGTTATTCGAATCGGTTGAAGATCTAGAACGATTGAATCAAAAAGAACGCCTACCGGGTATTGCCTTTGGAGTTGATTATTTATCGGTAGCACCACGAACTGATTTGGCGGTCACCGACAACGGAAAAGATATCCTAATGCCTAGAGTAAATCTATCGATTCCGGTATTTGGAAAGAAATATGAATCGAAAACCAAGCAGAACAAAATCGAGTTAAGCCGTATCAAGGCTGAACAGGCCTTCAGACTCAATCTCATTGAAGACCGTTATTTTGAAACTCTGGCTAAGTTTAAAGAAGCTCGGCTAACTATTAAATTACTCGATGACAGCCTTGAGCGCTTAGGTCAAACAGAGGAACTATTACTTAGTGGGTATGTGGCCGGAGATATAGATTTTCAAAAATTAATCCAACTTAAAGAAAATGAGCTCAACCTTCAGCTTCAACAGGTAGCTGCAGTGGTGGCTTATTACAATCAATTATCAGTTATCAATTATTTAATTAATCCTTAATTCACTTTTATGAAAACAACATCAATGGTATCAAAGACCTTAGCAATGACAGTATTAGTGCTACTTTTCTCTTGTGGAAATGCAGGCAAGAAGGAGGCCAAAACCGCTGAAAAGCCAGCAATGGAGCACAGTGAACACCAAATAACTCAGGCTGAAGCAAAACTTGGCCCTGAATTTACTTCAAAGTACGTTTGTCCAATGCACTGTGAAGGTAGCGGAAGCCACGAAGAAGGTAAGTGTCCGGTTTGTGGACTGACTTACGTGCTTAACGAAGATTACAAGGAAGAAGAATCACACGACAATCACTAAGAAATGGTTAATAGGGTTACCTCTCAAAGAATTAGAAAAATACACCGCTACCTGGGATTGTTCTTAGGTGTTCAGTTTTTAATGTGGACGATTAGCGGTCTTTATTTTAGCTGGACCGACATCGATGAGATCCACGGAGATCATTTTCGAAGCGAGCCTGAGCAACCGATTTTTACCAATCTCGCCGGGCTTTCAGAGCTTTCCTTTGATCAGCCTGTTGAGAGTTTGATCCTCACAAATCTTTTAGGGGAACCCTATTATTTTGTCAATGAATCTACACTGATTCATGCGCAATCGGGTGTAATTAAGCCTGGTATTACTGAAGAAGAGGCGGTTTCTATTGCCCGTGAACATCTTCGAGATGATTTAATACTTAGCGGTGCATCACTTATTGAAACCACTGATGCGCATCACGAATATCGGGGCAAAAAATTACCAGCCTACCAAATTTCTTTTGATTCTGAAGAAAAGGTGACCGCCTATGTCTCCGTAATTGACGGTTCTTTTCAAACGGTTCGACATCGTGACTGGCGATGGTTTGACTTCTTATGGATGACCCATACTATGGATTATCAAACTAGAGACGACTTTAATACGTTATTACTTCGATCGTTCTCACTATTGGGGTTGATCACTGTTCTCAGTGGTTTTGTTTTATGGGGAGTATCCTCGCCAACGGTTCGACGTTTTACTAAATGATTTCAATTATGAAAAAGCAACTTTTTCTATTTCTCGCACTAGCTTCGCTAAGCTGCTCAGATAAAAAGCAGCCTGAAACAACGAAGGAGACCCATAACCATGAGCAGTCAGTGACCTATACCTGCTCTATGCACCCTCAGATAACCCAAGATGCACCAGGGAGCTGTCCGATATGTGGTATGGCCCTTATTGAAAAGGATTTGAATACAAGCGGTACAGACCCATCTACGTTGTCTTTCACTGAAGAAGCGTTATCACTTATGAACGTAGAGACGTTTACCGTGGGTCAGTCAGAGGGTTCATCGACTTTGGAAGAGTTGTCTGGTAGCATACAGGTTGATGAAACCACCGTATTTGATCAAACTGCCAAATATAGTGGTAGAGTAGAGCGCCTACTAGTTCACTCTAATGGAGAGATGATTCGAAAAGGTCAAAAGATTGCTGAAATCTTTTCTCCTGAAATCTATAAAGCCCAAAAGGAGTTATTGATTGCTGCTGGGTCGAAGAATATCCAACCTTTGTATTATCAGGCAGTTCGTGAAAAGCTGCGAATTATGAAGTTTTCAGATCAGTGGATCGATGCCCTTGAGTCTAGAGGTGAGGCACAAGCTTACTTTGATTTAGTAGCTGAAATGGACGGAACCATCATCGATTTAGCGGTCAGCGAAGGTGATGCCGTTAAAAAAGGCCAGGTACTGTACCGTTCTGCAGATCTATCTAAGGTTTGGGCACAATTAGATGGGTATGAGAATAACCTTGAAAGTGTTTCGGTAGGTCAAAGAGTAATTCTTAAGAGCCCCAATCTCTCTATGTTTAGTTCAGAGGGTACCATTAGCTTTATCGACAAAGTGATCAACGAAAAAACACGAGTCTACGGAATTCGAGTTGAAGTCTTAAATGATCGCGGAATCTTAAAGCCTGGAATGTTCGTACGTGCAACTTTGGAATCTCCTGATTCTAGCGGACTTCAAATTCCTACTAGCGCTGTTCTTTGGACAGGAAAGCGTTCACTCGTATATGTACAGATGAACTCATCGAGTTTTGAACTACGTGAAGTTGAGGTAGGTCAAGAAGATTCTGAATTCTACACCGTATTGTCGGGTCTTTCAGAAGGAGAGCCTGTGGTGGTTGATGGCGCATTTCAAATAGACGCTTCTGCCCAATTAAGAGGACTTGAATCAATGATGAGTTATCAAGCTGAAGATGAAGAAAATATAGAGTCTTTTAGTGTTTTAGACGACTCAATGATGAGGGCTCTTGTCGCCCCTTATTTAAAGCTTAAAGATGAACTAGTTCGTTCTGACGCCAAAACTTCTAGCGCACTCGCCAAAGAAATGTTAGTACTTCTTTCAGATAAGAAATATGCCTTCTCAAGAACTAATTTAAAAGCACATCTAGAGTCTTTACAAAAGACAGAAGATATTGAAGTGCAGCGCGAGTTATTTCGTTTAATTTCAAATGAAATGATTCAGTGGGCATCTACTTCCCAGTCGGTGTCGAGCAAACTCTACGTTCAGTTCTGCCCCATGGCAAATAATAATAAGGGTGCGAAGTGGTTGAGTACTGAGGAACAAATCCGAAATCCTTTTTACGGAGATGTGATGCTTACCTGTGGGAGTGTAGTGGATATTTTGGAGTAAAATAAGTGGATTACATTGTATTTTGAAATTAAAGTTTAAAATTCTTGTATTTTAGTGGTTTAATGATTTTTAATGCAACTGATTGTTTTATTTACCTCGATACTAATCTCACTTTCGGGAGGTTTAATTTGCTATCAATTCTTCAAGCAAGGAAACAGTTTAACAACATCAATCTCTTCCCTAACACTTTTATTACTTGTTTTAGATCTTGCTGTTCTAAGATTTGGATTGATATTTGATATTTTCGATTGGAGTATTTTTAGATACTCTTTGAAATCCTCTTTCTTTACTTTTATCGCGGGTTTTTTGAATCCACTATTATTGATTACCCATTTCTATTTTTTGGTTAAACCGGGCAGACTAATTAAGGGGATAGTATTGTGTTTTTCTGTCGCTTTAATCATCCTTTTCATTGCCGGTTATTTCGATTATTCAATATTTGAATTAAAGAAAATAGAACTCATTCTGGCATTTACCTTTGTTTTTTTCTTTTTTATTAACCTTGAAGTCTTTTTCATCACCAAAATTTGGGATATGCAGTTCAAGATTTGGGTAATTACTATTTCATGTATCCAAATCATTTCCATTTTAATGGCTTTTTGGCAGATTGAAGTTGATGTTATCAAAGGAGATTATTCAACATTGATCAGTAATGAGATGAATTTGATTATTATGAATATTCTTATTTTACTATCCTTTGTTTTGATTTTACTATTTCCCAGAATTCTCTCTGGGGACATTGGGTTTGTCGAAAACTTTGATAAGCTTGAGCAAATGGAGCAAACTATACATAGATCAACCTCGTATGCTTCATTGAATCCTAAATTATGGCGGTTTACTCATGGTTCTATTTCATTTCAGAAATTTACTAATGAGGTTATTCTAATTAAAGAATTAGAGAAGCACTCCTCAGAGATTTATCAAAAGATTACTTTTTACGAACTTTCTGTAATTCAAAATTTAGGTCAGTATGATTTTGTTACGGACCTTTATACATTATCTCAAATATTGAAAGTAAATAGTTCGATTTTAGAACTCTTTTTTAACGTGTATTGTAATTATTCTTGGTCTAAATACACTAAACTGTTACGCGTATTGAGGGCGGAATATTTGATTAATAATGATTTTCTCCTTAAAAATGACATGAACGCTCTGGCCCATGAGGTTGGTTTTAATAACCGCGTTACTTTGTATAATAACTTTAAAGATGTTTTAGGTCACGCTCCTTCTATATCCAAAGAACAGGCGGCTAATTTATCCATGTAAAATTTTTATAAAAGTTTTGCATTATCGTTAAAGTCGATTTTTATTTTAACCTTAAGTAGTGTTTATTGTTTTTTGCAACATATATTTTAACCAAAGAGTGTGTTTGGTTAAAATAGTCAATGATCTTCCTCGATCATAACTGCAAATCAGGGCGTTTTTAGCAATTTGAGTTTCCAAAGTCTAAGCTTTGGTGACACCATTTGCGTAAAAATCTAACCATATCTTTTCTTTTTAGTAGAACTACAAAGTTTTTCTTTCGCGGTTTACTCCTTTCTATTTTCTTTTTTCCCTCTTTTTCATACTCATTTCAAGGTTTTATTGATGTTTGTATTGATGGAGTAACCGTTCAGGAAAACCGTAATTCTCACTATGACGAGAATGGTAATCCAAAAAAGGGTCATGAAGATCATTCGGAGGGCCCGTGTGATGGGGATACGACAGCTCCGGTTCTTACCAGTTCGGTAGAGAGTTCGATCAATGATGGATCGACCTCGTTAGGTAGTGTGAGTGCGAATGAAACCATTGAGACTTGGAGTGTTGGTGGAGAAGATGCGTCTAAGATCAGCATTGCGGGAGGTACACTGACGTTAAATACAGCGGCGAATTACCAGGCCCAATCTTCGTATAGTTTTACGGTTACTGCAGCGGATGTCTCTGGAAATACAACCACTACATCGGCGTTTACGGTAACGGTACGGGATACGACTGCGCCAGTGGTTACGGTGACTTCAGGAGATGATACGGTAGAGAAGGGAAGTTCGTGGACGGATGCTGGAGCGACTGCCGATGGAGGAGAAACGGTTACGG
>CAXPJI010000051.1:0-3630 GCA_964217345.1 Euzebya sp. | reverse complement strand
GCCTCTTTGAAAGCTGGGTCTTGCATGAGTCGCATCCACCAGAAAGGAACCGGATAAAAATCTCCCGGACATCGCTCACTCAAACGATAGGCCCAAACATCATAGCGTTCGGCAGCACAATAATTAGCATTACCATAGGCCAAGTTAAAGTCCCAAATCGGGCCCATTTTTAACTTCTCATCTCGATCTTTAGTGAGCCAGGTACTGAGCCTATATCCATCTACATTATTTCCAAGTTCTGTCAAAATAAAGAAGTCAACGAAACTATCCACATCGATATATGCCTTATAGCCCTCGATAGCATCGGTAAAGTTCTCAGACTGAAGGGCATCTTCGAAGTCACTGATGTAGGTCTGTATGTATTCCTTCTGAGCAGGGGTTATAGTTTCAGCATCGGGCGTCTCATAGAGAAAATGAATTACCGACTGCTCTGAACTCGTATACTTTGATGCAAAAGCTGTGGTTGCATTGATGTCGGTTCCTTTATCGATTTTAAGGATGTATCCACCGGTCAGGGCTGAGCCTTCATTTTCAACCTCACGCAATTCATTAATATCAATACGATTCACATCCCGCTTTAATCGCTCCATGAGCACATATACCCCATCGTTTTGATCATTCAAATTCAAATTGACATAGCGTGTTCTAGAGGCGTATCTACCCATATCTTCAGAAAGCGAATAGGTAAGTACGTTACGCATGAGTGATTTATCACCGTAAGGGGCTTGAAGTATCCAATCCTCCTCTTCGGGTAAACCGAGAAGCGAGACGTCCACATCTAATTCAAAATCTTCGGTAGAGCGCGTCTCAAATCCGTATTGTTTTTTCGGATAAAAATATTGAGAAGATTGCCCACGCGTTTCGATGCCTATAGGCCCTTCAAACAAAGGTTCTCCTCGTTCACTAATTTTTAAGGTTGCACGTATTTTGGGCTCATCAGGTACTGCTACATTTTGGGTATATATGGCAACAAGCGGTAAGGTATTGGGCGGATATTCATAAACCACACCCCCTCCACTTTCTTCAGGTAAGGTGTCTTTGGAACAAGCTATTAGAAAAAAGGATAAAACAAGAATCTTAAAAACTGTGTTCAGGCGCATGGTTCGATCGTGAATGTTAAATATAACCATTGCACCACCAAGACAAAGAGATTTCTATTACATTTAAAAGATTGAACCTTATAAACCAATAATGATGAAGCAGTTATACACGATTGCGACCGCACTTTTAGTGGTACTTGCCTCTTGCACCAATACCCCAAGCGATGATTTAGGAGTTACCATCGGAGTTCAAACCTATTCTTTCAGAACTCAAGAAGATGAAAGCCCGCTAGCCATATTAGAGTACATTAAAGAGACCGGCATCAAGCATGTCGAGCTTATGGGTAACCATGCAGAACCTTTTGCCGGTGCCCCATCCAGCCCTATGGATGACCCTGCCAAACGCGCGATAATGATCAAGCAATGGCGCCAACAAGAACTTACCGATGAAGAAGCTGAATTAGCCGTTATACTGCGCGAAGAAATGGCACAGTTTAACGCAGACTTAGCAACATGGCGCTCTGAGGTAGACTATTCAAAATTTGAAGAACTACGTGATCTCTATGCAGCCAACGGAATTTCGATTTACGCCTTCAAACCATCAGTTTTCGGAAAAAACAACACCGATGACGATATCAGATACGGAATGCGTGCCGCTAAAGCCTTAGGTGCGAATCATGTGACGGTAGAACACCCTGAAGACGATGAGCATACCGCTCGTTTGGGTAAAATCGCCGAAGAAGAAGGAATTCTTATGGCCTATCACGGACACATGCAACAAACCCCAACCCTTTGGGATACTGCCCTTGCACAATCAAGTGGTAATAGTATGAACCTAGATTTCGGACACTACATTGCCGCCGAAAATGAAAACCCACTTCAGATCATTAAAGACAAACACGCATCCATCGCAAGCATGCACCTTAAAGATCGTCAGAAGCAATCGAATGGCGGTGGTAACCTTATGTGGGGAACAGGAGACACCCCAATTGCAGAAGTGGTTACCCTTATTCGCGATAACGGATACACCTTTCCAATCACCGTTGAATTAGAGTATGAAATCCCTGAAGGCTCAGACGCCGTTCAGGAGGTAAAGCGTTCTTTTGAGTATATCAAAAACATTTTAAAGCCATAAAACAATTTCTATTTATACTTAGTTTATTCTTGCTTTCTCCTGTCTTCGGGCAGGAGATTGCTGTTTTATCCTATAACATCAGATACAATTCTTCTGGTGACGGTCTCGATTTATGGGACTTACGAAAAACCGAACTTATCGATCAAATAAAAGAAATCGACCCTATCAGTTTCGGAGTTCAAGAAGCCACCCTCACCCAGATGAAAGATCTTGAAGCCGGTTTACCCAATTATAATTATATCGGAGTCGGCAGAGAGGACGGTGCCACCAAGGGCGAATTCAGCGCCATCTTTTATAAAAAAAGCGACCTCCGGGTTCTTCAAGAAGATACCTTCTGGCTTTCACCAACTCCTGAAAAGGTTTCTGTCGGATGGGACGCTGCCCTCCCCCGAATCTGCTCCTACGCTCAATTTGAACTCGTTTCTTCAAAAAGAACATTCTGGCATTTCAATACCCACTTCGATCACATGGGTAAAGAAGCTCGCGCTGAATCGGCTAAACTGATCATATCAAAAATAGCAGCTTTAGTAAGTGATGGCGAGGCAATTATTTTAACTGGAGACTTTAATGCCGAGCCTCATGAAGAACCTATTGGGGTACTTAAAAATTCTTTCGAGGATCCTGCAAATAAGGTCGAGCTGCAGGGGCCAGTAGGTACCTTCAGTGGCTTTGAGTTAGATGCAAACTTAGATCGCCGAATCGATTATATTTTCACCAAAGGGGTAAACGTCATGGGTTACCAACACCTCGCTACTAGAAGAATGAACGGACGCTGGATTTCAGATCACCTACCTATTTTACTTTCCTTTCAACTGAATTAATTGTACCGAAGCAGAAGTCGGAGGAAATTTCGACCTTTGAGTGCTATGAAATTTAACCCCCTGTTTTTGCTGGCCTGCTTGTTTCTTGCAGGGAATATGGCGATTATCGCTCAAGAAGAAAAAGATTCGTTAATAACGGTAAACCTAGAAGAGGTTGAAGTAAGCGCCTTTCGAGCTAAGGTCAATAAGTTCAATGCACCTTTATCCTTATCCGTACAGGCCATTTCGCCCGATTGGACAGGGCCTTCACGATCGCTTCAAGAGTATTTAACGGCCATCCCCGGAGTATTTACACTTAACAGTAGCAACTACGCTCAAGATCTACGTATCTCGATTCGAGGTTTTGGAGCCAGAGCAGGCTTTGGTATTCGCGGAATCAAATTAGTGGTTGATGGTATTCCAGAGACCACTCCCGATGGGCAGGGGCAATTAGACAATCTTCCTTTAAATCTGATTCGAGAAATCTCTGTCATTCGTGGGCCCAGCGCACTGAGATATGGGAATGCATCGGGTGGGGTCATCGCCATAAATACCCTCTCGCCGGGAGGTGAAGGGATGAGTTCAGTCAGTATGTTGACAGGAGACTTCGGTCAAAGGCAGTTATCGATTACCAACAGTTTCGGGGATTATAAAA
>CAXPJI010000050.1:0-62966 GCA_964217345.1 Euzebya sp. | reverse complement strand
CGGTTTGTTTTGTAACCATCTAACGGACAATTTATAGTCAAAAAAAGTATTATAAGTCGACCTTATTTGAAAGGTCCTAACAACCTTGGTTGTTTAAAACAGGCAAAGGTCTATCCAATGAATGTTGGTTAGACCTTCGCCTGTTTTAAACAACCAAGGTTGTTAGGACCTTTCAAATAAGGTCGACTTATAATACTTTTTTTGACTATAAATTGTCCGTTAGATGGTTACAAAACAAACCGAAAGAGTACATTTCGCATCTGCAAAGAGCATTCCTGAATATCCAGACTTCTTAGATATTCAAATCAAATCCTTTCAAGATTTCTTTCAATTAGAAACTAAGTCGGACGCTAGAGGTAATGAAGGTCTTTTTAACACCTTCATGGAGAACTTTCCAATTACAGACACAAGAAATCAGTTTGTTCTTGAGTTTTTGGATTATTTCGTTGATCCACCCCGATACAACATTCAAGAGTGTATCGAGAGAGGTCTTACCTACAGTGTGCCGCTAAAAGCACGTTTAAAACTTTATTGTACTGACCCAGAGCACGAAGACTTCGAGACGATTGTTCAGGATGTTTACTTAGGAACTATTCCTTACATGACACCTTCTGGAACTTTTGTGATTAACGGTGCAGAGCGAGTGATTGTTTCTCAACTTCACCGTTCACCTGGTGTATTCTTTGGTCAATCGGTTCACGCTAACGGAACCAAATTATATTCAGCCCGTGTTATCCCTTTTAAAGGTTCATGGATTGAATTTGCTACGGATATCAATGGCGTTATGTACGCTTACATTGATCGTAAAAAGAAATTACCGGTTACTACACTCTTTAGAGCTATCGGCTACGAACGCGATAAGGACATTCTTGAAATTTTCGATCTCTCTGAGGAGGTTAAGGTTTCGAAGACTGGTCTTAAGAAAGTTCTTGGTCGTAAACTTGCTGCTCGTGTATTAAATACTTGGCACGAAGATTTCGTGGATGAGGATACAGGAGAGGTAGTATCGATTGAGCGTAACGAGATTGTATTAGATCGTGATACGATTTTAGAGAAGGAGCACGTTGATATGATTATTGAGGCTGATGTGAAAACGATTCTTCTTCACAAGGAAAACAACGCTCAAGCTGAATACGCAATTATTCACAATACCCTACAGAAAGACCCAACAAACTCTGAAAAAGAAGCTGTTGAGCATGTTTATCGTCAATTGAGAAATGCCGAGCCACCAGATGAGGAAACCGCTCGTGGTATTATCGATAAACTATTCTTCTCTGATCAACGTTACAATCTTGGAGAAGTAGGTCGTTATAGAATGAACAAGAAGTTAGGTCTTGATATCGAGATGGATAAGCAAGTCTTAACTAAAGAAGATATTATTACTATCATTAAGTATCTGATCGAGTTGATTAACTCTAAGGCAGAGATTGATGATATCGATCACCTTTCAAACCGTCGTGTAAGAACCGTTGGAGAACAACTTTCACAACAGTTCGGCGTTGGTTTAGCTCGTATGGCTCGAACCATTAGAGAACGAATGAATGTTCGCGACAACGAAGTGTTTACTCCTATTGATTTGATCAATGCGAAGACGCTTTCATCGGTGATCAACTCGTTCTTTGGAACGAATCAGCTTTCTCAGTTCATGGATCAAACGAATCCACTTGCTGAGATCACTCACAAGCGTAGATTATCTGCTCTAGGGCCTGGTGGTCTTTCACGTGAGCGTGCTGGTTTCGAGGTTCGTGACGTTCACTATACTCATTACGGTAGATTATGTCCGATTGAGACTCCTGAAGGTCCAAACATCGGTCTTATTTCATCGATGTCGGTATTCTCTAAGGTGAATACCATGGGATTCCTTGAGACTCCTTATCGTAAAGTCGAAAACGGAAAAGTAGATTTATCTGGTTTCACTTATTTAAGTGCCGAGGAAGAAGAAGAGCGTTTAATCGCGCAGGCTAATATTCCGATGAAAGCCGACGGAACGATTGAAGCGGATAAAGTAATTGCTCGTATGGAGGGTGATTTCCCTGTAGTTTCTCCAGAAGAAATTCACTATACGGATGTGGCACCCAACCAGATCGCTTCAATTTCAGCATCGTTAATCCCTTTCCTTGAGCACGATGATGCAAACCGTGCACTGATGGGATCAAACATGATGCGTCAGGCGGTACCACTTTTACGTCCTGAATCTCCAATTGTTGGAACTGGTTTAGAGCGTCAAGTTGCTAAAGACTCAAGAGTTCTTATTAATGCAGAGGGTGACGGTGTTGTTGAATACGTAGACTCAGAGCGTATCGTTATCAAGTATACTAAGACTGATGAAGAGCGTTTAGTTTCTTTTGATGAAGATGAGAAAGAGTACAACCTCATTAAATTCAGAAAGACGAACCAAGGTTCGAGTATTAACCTTAAACCGATTGTATCTCGTGGAGATCGTGTCGAAAAAGGTCAAGTACTTTGTGAGGGTTACGCAACTGAAAAAGGCGAACTTGCTTTAGGTAGAAACATGAAGGTTGCCTTCATGCCTTGGAAGGGTTATAACTTCGAGGATGCCATCGTAATCTCTGAGCGTGTAGTTCGTGAAGATATCTTTACATCGATTCACGTAGACGAGTATACTCTTGAAGTTAGAGATACCAAACTAGGAGCTGAAGAACTTACCAACGATATTCCTAACGTTTCTGAAGAGGCTACTAAAGACCTTGATGAAAACGGAATGATTCGTATCGGAGCAGAAGTTAAGCCAGGTGATATTCTAATTGGTAAGATTACACCTAAAGGTGAATCTGACCCAACTCCAGAAGAAAAATTACTTCGCGCGATCTTCGGTGATAAGGCTGGAGATGTAAAAGATGCTTCATTAAAAGCTTCGCCTTCGCTTAGAGGTGTAGTAATTGATAAGAAATTATTTGCGAGAAGCGTTAAGGATAAGCGTAAACGTTCAGAAGAAAAGGACGCTATCCAAGCTTTAGAACTTGAGTATGAAGTTAAATTCCAGGAGTTGAAAGACCGTTTGGTAGAGAAATTATTCACTATCGTAAATGGTAAGACTTCTCAGGGAGTTCTTAATGATTTAGGTGAAGAGGTTTTACCAAAAGGTAAGAAGTATACGCTTAAAATGCTTCACGCAGTTGAAGATTTCGCTCACTTTGTTGGCGGAAGCTGGACGGTTGATGAGCCTGTAAACGCGCTTATTGCAGACCTACTTCACAACTACAAGATTAAGCTTAACGATCTTCAAGGTAATCTTAGAAGAGATAAGTTTACCATTTCTATTGGAGATGAGTTACCTGCAGGTATCATGAAACTTGCTAAAGTTTATATTGCTAAGAAGCGTAAGCTGAAAGTAGGTGATAAGATGGCAGGTCGTCACGGAAACAAAGGTATCGTTGCACGTATTGTTCGCGACGAGGATATGCCTTTCCTCGAAGACGGTACACCTGTAGATATCGTGCTTAACCCACTTGGGGTACCTTCTCGTATGAACATTGGTCAGATCTATGAAACTGTTCTTGGTTGGGCAGGTCAAAAATTAGGTCAGAAATATGCTACTCCAATTTTTGACGGAGCGGACATTGACCAGATCAATGCTTTAACTGATGAAGCCGGTATTCCTAGATACGGACACACTTATTTATTTGACGGTGGAACCGGAGAGCGTTTTGATCAACCAGCAACGGTTGGTGTGATCTACATGCTTAAACTAGGCCACATGGTTGATGATAAGATGCACGCACGTTCTATCGGACCATATTCTCTGATTACTCAGCAACCACTTGGTGGTAAAGCACAGTTCGGAGGTCAGCGTTTCGGTGAGATGGAGGTGTGGGCACTTGAAGCTTATGGAGCTTCTTCTACGCTAAGAGAAATCTTAACCGTTAAATCGGATGACGTAGTAGGTCGTGCGAAGACCTATGAGGCGATTGTGAAAGGGGAGACTATGCCAGAGCCTGGTCTACCTGAATCATTCAACGTTCTTATGCACGAATTAAAAGGATTAGGACTCGACATTCGTCTCGAAGAATAATTCTAAACATTAATTAAACAAAGCTTTACGTTATTATGGCCAGAGTTAACGATACAACTGAGCAAAGATTTAATAAGATTTCGATTGGTCTTGCTTCTCCAGAATCTATCCTTGCAGCATCGCGAGGAGAGGTGTTGAAGCCTGAAACCATCAATTACCGTACACACAAGCCTGAAAGAGATGGTCTCTTTTGTGAGCGTATCTTCGGTCCTGTAAAGGATTACGAGTGTGCTTGTGGTAAATATAAGCGTATCCGTTACCGCGGTATCGTTTGTGATCGATGTGGTGTTGAGGTTACGGAGAAGAAAGTTCGTCGTGATCGCGTTGGACACATTTCACTAGTAGTCCCTGTTGCTCATATTTGGTACTTCCGTTCGTTACCAAACAAGTTAGGTTACCTTCTTGGACTTCCGTCGAAGAAACTTGACATGATCATCTACTACGAACGTTATGTAGTTATTCAACCAGGTATTGCAAAAGGTCCTGAAGGTGAAGATCTTCAAATGCTAGACTTCTTAACTGAAGAAGAATACCTAAATATTATTGATGAACTTCCTCAAGAGAACCAATATCTAGAAGATTCAGATCCAAACAAATTCATCGCTAAAATGGGTGCCGAATGTTTGATCCAATTACTTCAACGTATTGATCTAGAGACCTTGTCTTATGAATTACGTCATAAGGCAAACACCGAGACTTCTAAGCAACGTAAAACGGAGGCGTTAAAGCGTCTACAGGTTGTCGAGTCTTTCCGTGAGTCTCAGGCTAATCGTGAGAATAAGCCTGAGTGGATGATCATGAAAGTGGTTCCTGTAATTCCACCAGAATTACGTCCGCTTGTACCACTAGATGGAGGTCGTTTTGCAACCTCAGATTTAAATGATTTATATAGACGAGTAATTATTCGTAACAACCGTCTTAAGAGACTTATCGAGATTAAAGCTCCTGAAGTAATCTTAAGAAACGAGAAACGTATGCTTCAAGAGGCTGTGGATTCATTATTCGATAACACACGTAAGGCTTCTGCGGTTAAGACAGAATCAAATCGTCCGCTTAAATCACTTTCTGATTCATTGAAAGGTAAGCAAGGTCGTTTTCGTCAAAACTTATTAGGTAAGCGTGTAGATTATTCAGCTCGTTCGGTAATCGTTGTTGGTCCAGACTTAAAATTATTTGAGTGTGGTTTACCAAAAGATATGGCTGCCGAGCTATACAAGCCTTTCATTATTCGTAAACTGATTGAGCGCGGTATTGTAAAAACCGTTAAATCAGCGAAGAAGATTATCGATAAGAAAGAACCTGTAGTTTGGGACATCTTAGAGAACGTGATCAAAGGTCACCCAGTTCTTCTTAACCGTGCCCCCACACTTCACCGTTTAGGTATTCAGGCTTTCCAACCTAAATTGATTGAAGGTAAAGCAATTCGTCTTCACCCACTTGCATGTACGGCATTTAACGCTGACTTTGATGGGGATCAGATGGCGGTTCACTTACCATTAGGTCCAGAAGCGATTCTAGAGGCACAACTATTAATGTTGGCTTCTCAGAATATCCTGAACCCTGCCAATGGTTCACCAATTACCGTACCTTCTCAGGACATGGTACTGGGTCTGTACTATATGACTAAAGAAAGACGTTCTACCCCAGAAGTTCCTGTTCAAGGTGAAGGGTTAACCTTCTATTCTCCTGAAGAGGTAGTTATCGCTTTCAATGAGAAAAGAGTAAATCTTAATGCTGCAATTAAAATCCGCGTTAAGGATTTCAATGAGGCAGGTGAGTTAGTACCTCAAATCATTGAAACTACTGTAGGGCGTGTATTATTTAATAATGTAGTTCCTGAAGAAGCTGGTTTCATCAATCAAGTATTGAACAAGAAAGCGCTTCGTGATATTATCGGACGTATCCTTGAAGTAACTGATGTTCCTAGAACTGCTGAGTTCTTAGATCGTATCAAGCAGATGGGTTATGAGTTCGCTTTCAAAGGTGGTCTTTCTTTCAGCTTAGGTGATATTATTATCCCTGCTGAAAAAACAAAGATGATCGAAGAGGCAAATGCTCAAGTAGATGGTATCATGGGTAACTATAACATGGGATTGATCACTAATAACGAGCGTTACAATCAGGTGATTGATGTTTGGACGTCTACCAACGCGATGCTTACTGAACTTGCCATGAAGCGTATCCGAGAAGATCAGCAAGGATTTAACTCGGTATACATGATGCTTGATTCTGGTGCTCGTGGATCTAAAGAACAGATTCGTCAGTTAACCGGTATGCGTGGTCTTATGGCTAAGCCTAAAAAATCTACTGCTGGTGGTGGTGAGATCATTGAAAACCCAATTCTTTCAAACTTTAAAGAAGGACTTTCAATTCTTGAGTACTTTATTTCAACGCACGGTGCTCGTAAAGGTCTTGCGGATACTGCACTTAAAACTGCGGATGCTGGATACCTTACTCGTCGACTCGTTGACGTTGCTCAAGATGTAATCATTACTACCCAGGATTGTGGTACGCTAAGAGGTGTTGAGGTTGAGGCCTTAAAGAAAAACGAAGAAATCGTTGAAACTCTTGGAGAACGTATTCTTGGACGTGTTGCCCTAAACGACATCGTTGATCCTTTAACAGGAGACGTAATCGTTGAAGCAGGCGGATATATCGAGGCTTCAGAAGTACAGAAAATTAACGCTACTGCCATCGATCGCGTAGAAGTTAGATCTGCACTTACTTGTGAGGCTGAGAAAGGTATTTGTGAGAAATGTTACGGTAGAAACCTAGCAACGAACAAGCCGGTTCAAAAAGGTGAATCAGTAGGGGTTGTTGCTGCTCAATCGATTGGAGAGCCTGGTACACAGCTTACCCTTCGTACCTTCCACGTAGGGGGTATCGCAGGTAACGTATCTGAAGAAAGCCAGTTGATCGCTAAGTTCGACGGGGTTGCTGAGATTGAGGACTTACGTGTCGTTCAAGGTGAAAACGCTGAAGGTGAGAAGGCTAATATCATTATTTCTAGAACCGCTGAATTCAAACTTGTTGAACCTAAAACGGGTGCTGTATTAAGTACACATAACCTACCTTACGGTTCTCAAGTATTTGTAGAGAATGGAGCTAAGATTAAGAAGGGTGATGTTCTTTGCCAATGGGATCCTTACAACGGTGTAATTATTTCTGAATTTACAGGTACCGTTGCCTTCGAAAATATTGAGCAAGGGGTAACCTATCAGGTAGAAATCGACGAACAGACTGGTTTCCAAGAAAAAGTTATTTCTGAGTCAAGAAACAAGAAATTAATCCCTACACTCCTTATCAACGATAAGAAAGGAAACGTACTTAGATCATACAACCTACCGGTTGGTTCTCACCTTATAGTAAACGAAGGTGATTTAATTAAGGAGGGTAAGATCCTAGTTAAGATTCCACGTAAATCGGCTAAAGCTGGAGATATTACGGGAGGTCTACCAAGAGTAACCGAGTTATTCGAGGCAAGAAATCCTTCAAACCCTGCAGTTGTATCTGAAATTGACGGTGTAGTATCCTTTGGTAAAATTAAGCGTGGTAACCGTGAGATTATTGTAGAGTCTAAGCTTGGTGATGTTCGTAAATACTTAATTAAGTTATCGAACCAAATCCTTGTTCAAGAGAATGACTTCGTTAAAGCGGGCATGCCACTATCTGATGGTTCAATCACTCCGAATGATATTCTTTCGATTAAAGGACCATCGGCAGTTCAGCAGTACTTAGTTAATGAAATCCAAGAGGTTTACCGACTTCAAGGGGTTAAGATTAACGATAAGCACTTTGAGGTAGTTGTTCGCCAGATGATGCGTAAAGTAGAAATCGTTGATGCTGGAGATACGCTATTCCTTGAAGGACAGTTAGTACACAAGGATGAATTCATCAAAGAAAACGATGCTATTTTCGGTATGAAGGTAGTTGAAGATGCTGGTGAATCTGAAAATCTTAAAGCAGGTCAGCTTGTTACCGTACGTCAACTTAGAGATGAAAACTCTCTACTTAAGCGTCAAGATAAGACCTTAGTAAGTGCCCGTGAGGCGATTGCAGCTACGGCTACTCCAATCCTTCAAGGTATTACTAGAGCTTCGCTACAGACCAAATCATTCATCTCAGCTGCATCGTTCCAAGAAACGACTAAGGTTCTTAACGAAGCTGCGGTTAATGGTAAAGTAGACGGACTAGAAGGTCTTAAGGAAAATGTGATCGTTGGTCACAAGATCCCTGCAGGTACTGGTCTTAGAGACTACGATCATATCATCGTAGGTTCAAAAGATGAGTATGAAGCTAGCCAAGCTGCTCTGACCCTAGTAGACGAAGACGCGATAAATATCTAAGCTCATGTCAGAGAAGGATCAGAGCATAAACGTAGAAATCGATGAAAAAACCGCTGAGGGGATTTATTCTAACTTGGCGGTTATCAACCACTCTGCATCAGAGTTTGTTGTAGATTTTGTAAGTATTATGCCTGCTACTCCAAAGGCTAAAGTTAAGAGTCGTGTTATCCTTACTCCCGAACATGCTAAGAAGTTAGTGAAGGCGTTGCAAAACAATATTGCCAACTTTGAAGCTGCACACGGAGAGATCAAGGAATATCAACAACCCACGATCCCGATCAATTTCGGTAAAATGGGAGAAGCATAAAAAAGGCGCCGTGAACGGCGCTTTTTTTATTTAAACTCTGAAGTGAGGTGGAATCGAATACTTGGGTATTTCTGTTCGGCCATTTGAAGGGAAAAGGCTGAGTCAGCAAGAAACACTAGTTGATTCGACTTGTCTCTTGCTAGGAATTTCTGTTTTACTCGTTTAAAGTCTTTAAACTCTTCGCTGTTTGGATTGTCTGTATCTACCCAGCAAGCTTTGTGAATGGGGAAGTTTTCATAGGTACACTTCGCTCCATATTCGTGTTCTAAACGATATTGGATGACCTCGTACTGAAGTGCACCCACGGTACCAATAATTTTTCTTCCGTTAATATCTAGGGTAAATAACTGAGCTACCCCTTCATCCATTAATTGATCAATCCCTTTGAATAGTTGTTTTGCTTTCATTGGGTCTGCGTTATTAATGTATCTAAAGTGTTCTGGTGAGAAGCTTGGAATACCTCGATAATTCAAATTTTCTCCAGAAGTAAGGGTGTCACCGATTTTAAAATTCCCAGTATCATGTAGACCTACGATGTCTCCAGGATAAGATATGTCAACGATTTCTTTGCGCTCAGCGAAGAAGGTATTTGGACTGGAGAATTTTAGTTTTTTCTGATGTCTAACGTGTAAGTAAGGTTTATTACGCTCAAAGGTTCCTGAAACGATTTTAATAAATGCCAAACGGTCTCTGTGTTTCGGATCCATGTTGGCATGAATCTTAAATACGAATCCGCTAAACTCTTCTTCTTCAGGTTTTACGACTCTTTCCTCGGCCGCCTTTGGACGTGGGGTTGGAGCGATATCTATAAAACAGTCAAGTAATTCTCTAACTCCGAAGTTGTTTAATGCTGAACCGAAAAAAACGGGTTGTTGAGTTCCGGCTAAATATTCATCACGATTAAAACTTGGATATACCCCCTCGACGAGTTCTAGATTTTCTCTTAGCGTATCTGCAGCATTCGATCCTACCAACTTGTAAAGTTGTTCACTTTGAACATCGTTTATTGCAGTCGTTTTAGATACATGAGTTTTATTGCTCCCATCAAATAGATTGACATTTTTTTCATAGAGATTGTAGATTCCTTTGAAATCGTATCCCATGCCGATTGGGAAACTCAAGGGTGTAACTGCAAGACCTAGTTTTTGTTCAACCTCATCTAAAAGATCGAATGCGTCTTTACCTTCGCGATCGAGTTTGTTAATGAACACAATCATAGGGATATTTCTCATTCTACAAACTGAAACCAGTTTTTCAGTTTGTTCCTCGACTCCTTTTGCCACATCGATTACTACGATTACGCTATCTACCGCTGTTAGGGTGCGGTAGGTGTCTTCTGCGAAGTCTTTGTGACCAGGTGTGTCGAGAATATTGATCTTTTTATCGCGGTATTCAAAAGCAAGAACTGAAGTGGCTACGGAGATCCCTCTTTGGCGCTCAATTTCCATAAAGTCACTGGTCGCGGTTTTCTTGATCTTATTATTTTTTACAGCTCCAGCCTCTTGAATCGCTCCTCCGAATAAAAGAAGTTTTTCAGTCAAAGTGGTTTTACCAGCATCTGGATGGGAGATGATTCCGAACGTTCTACGTTTATTGATTTCTTTCGCGATAGACATAATAAGCAATAAGACCGCAAAAATAGCCATATTTTCAGTTTGGTCATTTCGTGGCTAGCGAATAAGAATTGAGTAATTTTATAAAATGAAAAAGGAATATGTAATATTGGTGGACACTGCCGACCGTGAATTAGGTACCATGGAAAAAATGGAGGCTCACGAGAAGGCGATTCTTCATCGTGCTTTCTCTGTTTTTATCTTTAATGATCGTGGAGAGCTCATGCTTCAACAACGTGCTGCGCATAAATATCATTCGCCACTTCTTTGGACTAATACTTGCTGCAGTCATCAGCGACAAAGGGAATCTAATATTGAGGCCGGAAAGCGAAGACTAAGAGAGGAAATGGGCTTTGAGGTCGATCTAGATGAGAAGTTTTATTTTGTGTACAAAGCAGAATTCGATAATGGCCTCACTGAACATGAACTAGACCATGTGATGGTGGGCTATTATAATGGTGAGCCTACCATTAATCTTGAAGAGGTAGCTTCTTGGAAATGGATTAATATGGAGGTGCTTCAACAAGACATGAAGGATCATCCTCAAGATTACACCGCCTGGTTCAAGATCATTTTTGATCGTTTCGTAGAATTTTTAACCAAACAATCATGAGAGTTAAAGTAAGTAGACAAGCCCATTTTAATGCAGCACACCGTTTGTATCGTGCTGAATGGTCATTTGATAAAAATCAAGAGGTGTTTGGTTTATGTAATAACCCCAATTACCATGGACACAATTATGAATTGATTGTTAGCGTTACCGGCGAAATTGATCCCATAACGGGTTACGTTATGGATATGAAAGTGCTCAAGGATTTAATCAAATCTGAGGTTGAAAACGCATTTGATCATAAGAATTTAAATCTTGAGGTACCTGAATTCAAAGAAATGAATCCTACCGCAGAGAATATTGCTGTTGTAATTTACCATAAACTTAGACCACACATTGAGGCGGATAAGGATATCGAAGTAGTTCTATATGAGACTCCTAGAAACTTTGTGACTTATTCGGGCAACTAGAATTTGTAACCTTCTAATTATTCGTTTAACCTTTTTTCAAAAAAGATAAACCAAGTGTTTTTTGTTTAACTTTTTTAATTAACTTGATTTGAAATTAGTATAATATAATGGCAAGTATTAAAGCTTTAAAGAAAGAGATCAACTACGTTTTAGGCGAACTCATCGAGGCAGTTTATGAGTGGGAGTCTGAAACAAAAAATCTCAACTCTGAAGCAGGAAATCGAATCATCGACAACTGTATTGAAGTTTACGATGAGCTTATCGACCTTGTAAATAATAAGGAGAATCTAATGAAAAAGGATCACTTTAAAAAGGTTAATGAGTATTTAGAAAAGAAGGCAAATGAAATTGCCGATCAAATCAACAGTTTAGGAGACTAAACTACTGAGACAGTTGACTGTTTAGCAGCTGACCATATGAGGATTTTTTAATGGCATCAGAAAAGCCATTAAAAATTGAGTCCTTCCACTTTGGATTTAGTTCTTCCCCTTCACTAGTAACCAAATAAGCTGAAACGTATTTATTTGGGTTAGTAAGCGCGTAGTTAGCTATGAACTGATAGCGTTTAAGGTTATTGCTATTGCTTTGATTCACTATCGAATCAACAAAGCGTTCATCACTTATACGATCGGTTTGAGCTAATTGCATTAGCTCAAAGTCTTTCTTAGTAAAGCGACTCAGTATTACTTGCAGGCTTTCGAATGCCTCGTGCTCCTCACCAGCTTTGATTACCGCGGCATTTTCGAAATTCGTTAATGAAGTTGTTATTTCAATTTCTCCAGGTTCAGCAAAAAAAGCAAGGCGATCGTTGAACGTTGAACCGTCAGCTTTATCTAGATAAGCATAGATGAGCTCTGGGTGATTTAGATTTAACCCCAAGTTAAGCGTCTCTTTCCCATTACTTTCTACAGAGTCTAAATTAATAAGTCCTGCATCTGTAATCTTTTGAAGATATACTGTGCCCTTTTTTAAACCATCAATAGTGATAGTTACTTCAGTATTCTTAGAAGTTGAATTGCAACTAGCCAGTAGGGCTAATGCAGAAATAGAAAGTAGAAAACGCTTCATAAATCCTTTTGGTTGTCCGAGGCAAATATCGTCAAATGATCTGACTCTTTAAAGGTTATGTGCAACTTGAAGTAATAAAGCACAAAAATAAGCGCCAATAGTACCCACAATATAACCGCATATGGCGAGTAGGATGCCTACCGAGCTTAAGGCTGGGTGAAAACTTGCTGCGATTACTGGTGCTGAAGCTGCTCCTCCTACGTTAGCTTGACTACCTACTGCGAGAAAGAAGTAGGGGGCTTTTACCCATTTTCCAACTAAGAAAAGGAGTAAGGAGTGAATGGTGATCCAGATAAGACCAATAAGAAGGAGTTCAGGTTGCTCGCCAATGGCCTTAAGATCAATTTGCATACCGATAGTAGCTACAAGTAGGTAAATAAACACACTGCCTAAATTACTTGACCCTACACCTTCGAGCGACCTTAATTGGGTTCTAGAGGCTAGAATACCGATAATGGTTGCGGTCAACACCATCCATAGAAATGGAGAGGTAATAGACGCTAAAATATGTTTTGGATCTTCAAGAACGGGAAACCAGTAGGGAAGGTGAGTGCTAATATAATTTCCGATGAAATGAGCTAGGCCTACCGATCCGAAACCAACACCTAATAGAAGCATTAAGTCTGTGGTGGAAGCTACTCTTCGTACACTTTTTTGGTAGCCTTCCATTTTCTCAATGAGATGATCTATCGATCGATTATCTGCTTTTAAATAGTGATCGATTTGCGTTTTTTTTCCCACAAAGAAAATAAGTATAGCCAACCAAAAGTTAGCGACAAGAACGTCTACCAAAACCATTGAGCCATAGAGATTCTTGTTATAATTAAAAACCTCTAACATGGCCGCTTGATTGGCGCCTCCACCAATCCAACTACCAGCGATTGTTGCAAGTCCTCTCCAAATTGCATCGTTTCCTTCGAGTTGCAATAGTTCTGGCCAGAATGATCCCGTTATAAGCAGTGCTAAGGGCCCTCCAATGATAATTCCTAAGGTTCCTGTAAAAAATAGGATTAGTGCTTTGGGACCTAATCGTAAAACCGCTTTGAGATCAACGCTTAAGGTCATTAGGACTAATGCAGCGGGTAATAGATATCTAGAGGCTACAAAATAGAGCTTCGATTCTGAGGGATCGATAACCTTTAAGTAAACCAATATTGCCGGAAGCAAATAACAAAGCAGAACTGCGGGAACTACATTGTAGAAAGACTGTAGTCTTTTGTGTTTTTGGGTGTAGAAAACTCCGGCTAAAATGAATGCTAATAGACCGAATATGATGGTATCGTTGGTAATCGAATCCATTAAATATTTAGCCAATAGGTGATTTTAAGATTGATTGAACGACTTCGAGGTCCCCATTGGTTGACGAAATAGTTGTCGTTGTAAACAAGAAATAAATCAGATAAAGGAGCGAATCTCCATTGCAATCTTGAATTGATTCCTAAGTTATCTCTTTGATTACTGTACTGAATAAGAGCCGACCAGAAAAGTGATCTATTAAAGGTATAATCAATACGAGGACTGATGAGAACTATAGTGGCATTGCCGTAGTCTTCAGGCAGATCGATGCGGTCAATGTTAGAGTTAAGACCCACATTTAATTTGGGTTGAACTCTGAAACTTAATCTCGTTTCAAATGAAGATTTTGTTCCGTTAAAGAATTCTCCAATATCGGTTTGAATGTTATAGGAAAATAATTTTCTTGGATCTGATTGAAATTGAAAGCGAACACTTGTGTAATCATATTCACTGTTAGCCGGTAATGGTGTGGCATCGTCTTGTCGAGTAGGACTAAATTCGTCGATTAGAAAAGTATATCTGTTATTGATAGATAATTCGATTTGTCCTTGCTGATTCAATCGACCCTCATATCCGATATTTCTAATATAATCAGTTTGAGTGTAATCTAAGCTTGATAGATGAGTATAACTTTGAAAGGTGTCAAAACTGTGACTATTGAAGATTCCTTTCTTAGGCCAGATACGATAACCAATTTTTCCGCCCCATTTTAGAATTCCTTTTCTAGGGATAAAACCTAGGTCTGAAACAAATTCTTCATCGATGTAAATAGCATCGAGAAATCCGCTCCAAGTTCGTGTATTGTATTGAAGGTTCGTACCTACCGACAAGTTGCCATCTGTATCTCCTGGGGAGAGTGATTTATGGGTGTAAAACTTCCCGACATAGGTATTGTCTGCTGAAGCAAGGTTGTAGTCGACCCCAATTACACGATTGTATTTTTCGTAATCTGTATTTTCTGATTCTGAAGATTCTCGATTAATAATGAAGGCAGAAATATTTGATCGACTAAACACTTTTTGTTGCAGAGCAATCATTGAATTATTATTCGATGGTATGCCATTGCCAAGATCACTTTCGGTTTGAATAGATAGAACCCCAACTCTGAGTTTGTCATTTAATTTACCGGTCAATCGCATTCCCGCTGTTATTCCGTTTTCAATGGTATTACCCTCATTGTCTTTCGCGATTCCGATACGGCGAGAGAAGAATGGGTTCGCATCTCTACCTCCACCAAAGGCTCCGAAGAGGTCATTGTTATCTATAAAGAATTGGCGGCGCTCTGGGAGTGATACTTCAAAACGTGTCAAATTCGTAATGAAATTGTCTACCTCTACCTGGGAGAAGTCTGGGTTAAAGGTTAGGTCAAGATTCATCCCTTTACCTACTGGGATCTTTACATCTCCACCGATACTTGAAAAACTTGATTTCGGAGTAGCATTCTCGAAATCTTTAGAGGAGCCAGCGGTTAGAAAAGGTATTAAAGCCACCGAAGTTTTTGAATCTGAAAGCGGCTGCTCAAATTCAAGTTCTCCTGTAAAAGCGAGACTTCCTAAGATTTGGTTTTGAGGTATGGGTACCCAAACACTCGTTTCGTTGGTTTGCATATCGAAGCGATGCACTCTGAACCCCCATTTAGTGGCATTGTTCTCGAACTTTAATGAGTTAAAAGGAATCGCCATTTCTAAACTGTAATATCCATCACCGATATAGGCTTCTCCTTGCCATTTCGCATCCCATGAGAATTGATAGTCATTTCTTGTAGCCCCCCCGTTGGTGATCAAACCTTCGCGCTGAACTCCTAGTGGAGTCATTCCAAAAATAAAGGCGTTGTTACCATCATTGAAGGTGTCAAACATTACCGCGATATTGTCAATGCCACTACCTCTATAATCTCTCCTCAGCGAGTTAACTACGAATTGGTCTGAGGATGTTTGCATGGTTAAACCAATATAGATAGCATCTTTATCATAAAGAATGCGAATATTGCTATCATTGGTTGCCGGAAGGGTGTCAGTCGGGAAGTATTGGGTAAACTCACCTGATGGTTCTTGACTTTGCCATACTGCTTCATCAAGCTTTCCGTCGATGATCAATTCAGTACTTACTAGCTTTGCCGTAACACTTCTTTTTTGAGCATTTGCACTCAAAGAGATAACTAGTGCTGTGACTAGTATGAAAAGAATTTTTCTCATAACCCCTAAAAATAATAGAATCCCTTCTAGGATTATGTTAAATCTTCTTTTTTTGAAGAATATGAGGTTACTTTTGCCCTAAATCATATCGACATGAAACTACTTTTAGTCTTATTCAGCCTATTAACATCTAATAATGCTCCTGAAACGTATAGCGATCGCCTTTCTGAGGAAACAGCTCTTTGGGGTCAGACCGGACATCGAGTTATTGGACTCATCGCAGAAAGTCATTTGACTCGTAAAGCGAGTCGTAAAATTGAAAAATTGCTAGAAGGAAAAAGCCTTGCATTTGTTTCAACTTATGCCGATGAAATAAAATCTGATAGCGCCTTTTCTAAATATGGCCCTTGGCATTATGTGAATTATGCACTGGGTACTAATTATGATGTTTCAAATCGAGACGATGCTGGTGATATTATTTTTGGTATTGAGCAGTGTGTTAAAGTACTTTCAGATGTTAATTCGAGTTTTGAAGAGCAGCAATTTCACTTAGCTCTTTTAGTCCATTTAATTGGAGACATGCATATGCCGCTTCACGCCGGACGAGAAGAGGATCGTGGAGGTAATGATATTAAACTCTCATGGTTTTCAAAACCTACCAATTTGCATCGTTTATGGGATTCTGATTTGATCGAGTCGGTAAACCTTTCTTATACCGAACTGGCTGCTGAACTAAACAATCAGCTATCTAGCAGGCAACTTACCCGATATAATTCGGGAACCTACTTAGACTGGATTGAAGACTCTCATGAGGCCGCTGCAAGTATTTATGACTCGGCCAAAGAAGGAGATCGATTGGCCTACAGGTACAGTTATGAGTACAACGATTTACTATTTGCTCAGCTTCAGAAGGGCGGAGTACGACTAGCTCGATTACTCAATCAATTATTTGACTAGCGGTTCTATCTTCTCTTAGAGACCTTATTTCCAGAGATGTGCCTCTGTCGGGAACATTTAAAACGTCCTTTTACGTTGTCTCTTAATTTCAAATGTTTCGTTGCTCGGCCTTGAACGCGAGCACGCCACATCCTAAAACTAGAGGGTTTCATCTCTCTACGCATTAGATTGATGGTCTCTTGCTCTGATATTCCAAATTGAAAAGTGATTGCATCGAATGGTGTACGATCTTCCCAGGCCATTTCGATGATTCGATCGATTTCTCTCTCAGTAAATTCTTTTTTCATAGCTCCTCAAAGATATATCTAAAAGTGAGATTGATGCGAGGTTCGTGAATACGTTTTGACTTTGCGATTTGATGTTTAAAGTCTTCTTGGGTTCGACCACTCATTAAAAGGAGACTGCCATGGGTGAGTTCGATACGTTTTTTCAATAGCGAATTTTTTTTGTGTTTTAAGTCGAAGTTACGTGTCACCCCGAGGCTGATTGACGCAATAATTGGCTGGCTACCCAACTCTTTTTCATCGTCTGAATGCCAACCATTACTATCATTGCCATCTCTGTAAAGATTTGCTAAGCAGCTATTGAACTTCGCGGAGGTAGTCTCTTCAATGCGATTCTTTAATGATAGAAGACTTTCTGAAAATTCAACCGCAGGCAGTGTTAGCCCAGAGTAGGTGTAGTTGATCTCTTTGTCAGCAGCTAGAAAGCAAAGTCTCGGTTGGTCGTAAACTTTACCGAATACTTTCACCTTGTCTTGTCTCCACAGACTAACTTTCATTAATTCTGCATACAATTCATCTGCCTCAATAGTCGATAAAAAATCAGGCCAGAAGTAGAGTTTAGCACTGTCAATACTGAGGTCAATCATTAAGAATCAATAATGGTTTTCATTTGGTTTCTATAACGAAGCGGTGATACCCCTGTGAACTTCTTAAAGGTTCTACTAAAATGGGAGAAGTTTTGAAATCCACATTCAAAGGCAATGTCGGTAATGGGTAAGTTATTTTCAGCTAATAGTTTAGAGGCATGAACTAACCGATATTCGTTAACGAATTGAGTAAAGGTTTTACTTGTCGTTTTTTTGAAGTATCGGCAGAATGAAGGTTCAGTCATCCCCGCTAGATCAGATATTTCATCTAGCGAAATGCTCTCTTGGTAGTGGTTTTTGATGTAGTTGAAAACTCGGTTGATTCGATCGTTATCGGCTACTTCGGTAGAAATGCTGAATCCTTCTGCATTTAAAATGGTGAACTCCTTAGAGATACTTAGATCATGTAAAATGTCTAGTAGCTTTAATAGACGTTTAAAATCGGGGAGGTGAAGCATAGTTTCCATTGCTTCGCCGACCTTTTCTTTGGTTATTCCGTGAAATGCAAGCCCTTGCTTTGAAAGTTCGAATAAGTCGTTAATGGCAATCATTTCTGGAATGTCGAAGAAGTTTGGCCCCAAGAAATCCTCTTTGAATTGAACTAAGGTTTCTTTTTTATTACCTGTAAAACGATCGGTAAATCCGCAATGAGGTAGATTCTTGCCGATTAATATTAAGTCTCCGTCATTAAAATAGGACATGTGAGAACCTATTTGTCGTTTACCAGCTCCTCCATTAATGTATACCAGTTCTATTTCTGGATGATAATGCCAGCTCTTGTAATGATTAATGTTTTGCTCGTCAAAGCTTTGCAATGCAAAAGAGTTTCCGAACACGGGGGTAATTACTTCAAATGCAATAGGTTGTTTACTCATTAGGTATCCTTTTGACTTTTCAAAAATACGACTGAATTGTCTCTATATTCACTTTATTACTTCAATTTTTGTCTTTTAAGGTTAAAATTGTACATAAACTGGATAATGGATGTGTATTTACTAGGTTCTTTGTGATTCTATATTTGCAGTATCAATCATCAATCAAGAATCATCAATCAAAAAACGAATAGAAATGAAAAAAGTTATTTTAACCCTAGCCCTAGTTTTTACTGTATTATCAGCAGTTGCTAATCCTGCATCAGTAGTCACCACTACCGCTTTTGGTATTGAATCTGAAGTTCTTTCATTGGATCCAGTTTTCAAAAGAAAAGGTGATAAGTTATTAGTAAGCTTCTTAAATGCTGACCAGGTAATGGTAGAGATCAGAGTACTTGATAGCCAAAATAATGTAGTTTACAAAGAGCGTGTGGCTGGAGACTTAATCGTTGAGAAAGCATTTGACTTCTCTAAAGCTTTCAACGATTCATACAAAATTGTGGTTGCCTACAATCAAAATGCTTTCGAGCAAATTGTAAAAGTGCAATAGTTTAGTTAATTGTTAAGGTTAAAAAAGGCCCTTCGAAAGAAGGGCCTTTTTTGTTTTCTATCTTTATAGAGACTATTTAATCAGATCGACACTTCTCTTAATAAAAGCGCTAAGGTCTGCCCCTTTAAGAACTCCTTTCGATAATTTAGCCAGATCGAGTGCTTGACGAATTAGTTTTTCTCGCTTTTTATCAGTTTTAGTCTCGAGAATTTCACTGGCTAAAGGGTGGTTGGTATTGATTACTAGGTTATACATATCAGGCATATTTTGACCCATAAAGCCACCGCCTCCTGTTTTTTGCATATCCTTCATTCTTCTCATGAATTCTGGTTCAGTCAGCATAAAAGGCAGTGCGTCGCTATTAAGTGCTTCGGTTTGAATGATATATCCAGTATCCTTTACAACGCCTTCTACCTTTTCTTTTAAAGTAGTGATTTGAGTCTCATCTAATTTTGAGATCGATTCCTCTTCTTTCTTGATTAAATTCTCAACAGCATCTGAATCAACTCGGGCGAATGAAATGTTCTCCTTAGAGGTTTCTAATTTCTGAAGTAAATGAGGAACGATTGGGCTGTCTAATAATAAAACCGTGTAACCTTTCTCTTTTGCAGCTTCAATGTAAGAATGTTGTTCTTCTAGATTTGATGCGTAAAGAAGTACAAGTTTACCGTCCTTATCGGTATGAGCATCTTTAATTTTAGCTTCTAACTCTTCATAGGTAAAGTACTCGTTGTCAACCGAAGGGTATAAAGCAAACTTTTCTGCCTTTTCAAAGAATTTCTCTTCAGACAGCATTCCATATTCAATGACCACTTTAATATCGTTCCACTTCTCCTCGAATGACTTACGGTCATCTTTGAACAGAGAAGTGAGTTTGTCGGCAACCTTACGAGTGATGTATGAGCTAATTTTCTTAACGGCACCATCTGCTTGAAGGTAAGATCTTGACACGTTCAGTGGGATATCTGGAGAATCGATAACCCCTCTAAGCATCGTTAAAAATTCGGGTACAATACCTTCTACATTATCGGTCACAAAAACCTGGTTTTGATACAGTTGTATGCGATCCTTTTGAATATTTAGGTCATTAGATAGCTTTGGAAAATAAAGGATACCCGTTAGGTTAAATGGATAGTCAACGTTCAAGTGAATATTGAATAAGGGCTCCTCAAACTGCATCGGGTAGAGCTCGCGGTAGAAATTCTTGTAATCTTCATCATTGAGATCACTTGGCGATTTTGTCCATGCAGGATTCGGATTATTTACAATATCATCGACTTCCTTGGTGGGTGCTGGATCCTCATCTTTCGCCCCCTCGGGTTTCGGAAGGGTTTCAGTTCTCGTACCCATCTTAATAGGAATAGGCATGAACTTATTGTATTTCTCTAATAAACCTCTGATTTTTCCTTTTTCTAAATAATCCTTAGAATCTTCAGAAATGTGGAGAATGATCTCAGTACCTCTAACGGTTTTGTCGGAGGGTTCAAGAATAAATTCTGGCGATCCATCACAGCTCCAATGAACAGCTGGGGCATCGGTATGGCTCTTGGTAATAATTTCTACTTTATGGGCTACCATAAATGCTGAATAGAATCCAAGACCGAAGTGGCCGATAATGCCACTATCCTTAGCGCTATCCTTGTATTTGTCTAAAAATTCCTCTGCACCAGAAAAGGCTACTTCGTTAATGTATTTTTTAACTTCCTCTTCACTCATACCAATTCCTTGGTCAATGATATGAAGGGTATTTTCTTTTTCATTGATCTTGATCTCGATCTGTGGGTTTCCGTACTCAGCGGAAGATTCCCCTATGTTGCATAAATGCTTCAGTTTTAAGGTCGCATCTGTTGCATTAGAAACGAGCTCTCGCAAAAATATTTCTTGATCGCTGTAAAGAAACTTCTTGATCAGTGGAAATATGTTGTCCACAGAAACGTTGATTTTACCTTTTTCCATACGTTTTATTCAAATGATTAATTGCACTTAAAATTTCAAAAAGAATACCAAGCCTTATTTCAGTGACAAACTGACAGATTTAATTATTTTTAAAATTATGTTTAATTATTTTTGGATTTTAATAAACAAAATGTATATTTGAAGTGTTGTGGAATTTTTGCTATGAAAAAGAAACACAACAAGTTTGTTTATTTATTGGTTAGGTTGTTGAAAACGCGTTATCATTTCTACAGATGGCGCGTTTTCTTTTTCTCTTACTTTTATCTATTTCATTTTTTGTTCAGGGTTAATTAAATTTGTCTAAACACATTTACTATGGCTGCCAAATCTAAAGAGATTTCAAAACAAGAAATCATTTCTCATTATATGAATACCTGCTTGGAACATGAGGTGGTTCCTAAGTCAGTTTTCAAATTTTGTTCTCATTTGGGAATTGAGGATTCGCAATTCTACAAGCATTTTGGTTCTTTAGAGACTCTCGCCAAAGAGGTTTGGCTGGCTTTTCATGAAAACACCATGAAGGCTCTTGAAGGAGATCAGCAGTATGAAGGCTATGACCGACGATCAAAATTATTAGCGTATTATTTTTCGTTTTTTGAACTGATTACTCTCAATAGAAGTTATGTACTGTTTAGCTTAAAAAAGGAGCAAGGGATCAAGAGTTTACAATCGCTTTCTGAGCTTTCTAAACTTAGAGCTGCTTTTTTAAAGTTTGCTACAATACTCATTGAGGCAGGGAATGAGGAGAAAAAGTTTTCATTTACCAAGCATAATACACAAATCTTCTCAGAGGCTGCGTGGGCTCAGTTTCTATTTATTCTAAAATTCAATTTAGAGGATGACTCCCCGGGCTTTGAAAAAACCGATGTAGCTATAGAGAAATCAATCAATACAGTGTTTGATGTTTTTGATCACACTCCTTTAGAAAACGTTATTGATTTCGGCAAATTCTTGGCTAAGGAGTTGTTTGCTAAATGAAGACCTTAGATTCAATTCCTACATCCAAACTCGAGCGGGCGAGTAAATTGGTTAAAACTGGAGTTAAGATTGGGGGTAATTACCTCAAATATTACGGAGAGTCCCTGGTCGGTTCTGAAGAAGCAAAGGATCGTTTAAACGAGAATAATGCTTCAGACATTTACGATGGATTAAAAACGCTGAAGGGAAGTGCTCTAAAAGTAGCTCAAATGCTAAGCATGGAGCGCAATATACTACCCCGGGCGTATGTAGAGCGTTTTTCGCTTTCTCAATTCTCAGTTCCACCTCTTTCAGGTCCACTAGTGAAGAAGACTTTCAAAAGATATATGAATGCGTTGCCAGAGGATATCTTTGATTCTTTCGATTACAATGCAATCAACGCCGCATCTATCGGACAAGTACATAAGGCTACTAAAGACGGTAAGAATTTAGCTGTAAAGATTCAATATCCTGGGGTTGCTGAGAGCATTTCATCAGACCTAGCACTGGTTAAGCCTATCGCGCTTAGAATGTTTAATATGGGAGCCCGAGAGTCTGAGAAGTATTTCAAGGAAATTGAAGAAAAGCTTAAAGAAGAAACCGATTATTTGCATGAACTCGATATGAGCGTTTCTATTACCTCTAAGGCAAGTCATATTCCGAATTTGCGATTTCCCAATTATTATCCAGCGTATTCTTCTGAGCGTATTTTAACGATGGATTGGATGGACGGAGCACCCCTCGGAGCTTTCGTTAATGGTGAATTTGATGCTAATATCGCTCAAGCATTGGGTCAATCGCTTTGGGACTTCTATATGTTTCAGATTCACGGTTTGAAGGCGGTGCATGCAGATCCGCATCCGGGTAACTTTTTGGTGAACAGGCAAGGCGAACTTATTGTCATTGATTTCGGATGTATCAAAGAAATACCTGATCAGTTTTACACTCCCTATTTCGAATTAGCAGATGCCTCTGCGATGGAAGACCAAGATCTTTTTCTTTCGAAATTATACGAACTTGAAATGTTAGTAGCTTCTGATGGAGCAGACGAAATAACTTATTTCACCAAACTCTTTAGAGAAATGCTACAGCTGTTCACGGCACCGTTTAATAGGGATCGGTTTGATTTCGCTAATCCAGAATTCTGGGACGGAATTGGCAAAATGGCTGAATTCTTCTCTCAGGATCAAACCATTCGCAAGATGAATGCCAATAGAGGTTCGAAGCATTTTCTTTATATGAATCGCACCTTCTTCGGTCTTTATAATTTGCTTTACGATTTAAAGGCAGATGTGGACACCAAGGCTTATCTCAAGTATTTGTCAAATTAAGCCTAAATTTAAAAGGACTAAATTATTATTATGAACAGCGCCTACATCAGAGGATTGGGGTACTATGTACCAGAACAGGTGGTAACCAACGACGACCTTTCAAAAATCATTGAAACCAGTGATGAATGGATCACTGAAAGAACCGGTATTAAAGAAAGACGTTTTGCAGTTAAAGGTAAAGACACCACCACGTCTATGGGTGTTGAGGCTGCCAAAGTAGCCATCGAACGCGCTGGAATAGATAAAGATGAAATTGACTTCATCATCTTTGCAACGCTTAGCCCTGATTACTATTTCCCAGGCCCGGGAGTTCTTGTGCAACGCGATTTAGGCTTGAAAACAGTAGGAGCTCTAGATGTTAGAAATCAGTGTTCTGGGTTTGTATATGCAATTTCTGTGGCTGATCAATACATCCGTTCAGGGATGTACAAGAATATACTGGTCATTGGTTCTGAATTGCACAGTCAAGGCCTAGACATGACCACTCGCGGCCGATCTGTCTCCGTTATTTTTGGAGATGGGGCAGGAGCAGCTATTGTTTCAAAAAGTGAAGATGAAAATCGTAAAATACTGTCTACTCACTTGCATTCTGAAGGTGCTCATGCCGAGGAATTAGCCTTAATCGCTCCTGGAATGGGTAAGCGATGGGTAACAGATATTCTAAAAGATAATGATCCGAACGACGAGTCGTACTTGCCACATATGAACGGACAATTCGTTTTTAAAAATGCGGTGGTACGTTTTTCAGAGGTGATTAAAGAAGGTCTAGCTCACAATGGTTTAACTAGTTCAGATATTGATATGCTGGTTCCACACCAAGCAAATCTTAGAATAGCTCAATTTATTCAATCGAAATTCGGATTGTCTGACGATCAGGTTTACAATAACATTATGCACTACGGTAATACTACGGCTGCGTCTATCCCAATTGCCTTAACTGAGGCCTGGGAAAAAGGCAAGGTAAACGCGGGTGATCTCGTGGTTCTTGCGGCCTTTGGTAGCGGATTTACCTGGGGTAGTGTAATTATGAAGTTCTAGATCGAAATAAGTAAAGTAGACTGTAGGTTATTAATCCGTTGAGTGGTAATAACTCGTATCCTAGTTTATAATTTCCTAAAAAGTCACTTGGCAAATTAGCGGTCAAGGTAATCAGAATCACCGATGCAATAGTGATCGGGAAAACCCGATTGCCCTTGATTTGGTGCGAGGTGAAAAGTCCGAATGCAAATAATCCTAGTAAAGGGCCGTAGGTATATCCAGCCACTGTAAGAAGACTATCAATCACATTTTGGTCTACCCAATAACTAAAGGCGATGATTACCAAGATCAGAAGAATCGCTACCCCTAGGTGAATCCACTTTCGTTTTTGGATCGTTGCTCTGGAGTTGTCATTATCCAAGTCTAGAAAGTCAAAGCATATCGATGTCGTTAGGGAGGTAAGCGCACTGTCAGCACTGCTGTACGCCGCAGCTATTAGTCCTAAGAAAAAGGATATAGAAACTAGAATTCCTAAGTTCCCTTTCAGTGCGATTTCTGGAAATAATAAATCGGTTCTAGCAACTCCATTTTGAGTAGGTATGCCAATTCCCATCACCTCTGCGTAAGAATAGAGTAGTGCACCTAAAAATATAAATAGAGTGGTCACAATCACTAATACGGTACTGAAAACAAGCATGTTTTTCTGAGCTTCTTTCAAATTTCTACAGCTTAGATTTTTCTGCATCATATCTTGATCGAGCCCGGTCATGCTAATGGTGATAAACATTCCGCCGATTAGAGATTTGAGAAAGAAATCACTTCTGCCGAAGTCTTCGGTGACCCAAACTTGGCTCATACTTTCAAAGGAAGCAGAAGATAAATACTGAGAAACGCTGAAATTCAACTCGTCTAAAATGAGATAGATGCTCAGGCCAACACTAAGAAGCATTAAGAAGGTCTGTAAACTATCTGTAATTACAATCGTTCGAATTCCACCCCTAAAAGTATAGGCATAAATTAAAGCTACCGAAAGAATAACAGTAGCCTCGAGGGGCACTCCAAGCGGCTGAAATAAATAGGTATGCAACACAAGCGCTACCAAATAAAGCCTGAAAGAAGCTCCGATCACTCTTGAAATTAAGAAGTAGAAGGCCCCGACTTTTTGTGTACTTGGGTTGAATCGCTCACTTAAATAGCTGTAAATAGAGGGTAGGCGAAGTTTGTAGTAAATAGGTAATAGGATATAGGCGACGACCAGGTATCCGAAAAAATAACCGATTACCACTTGAAGGTAAGTGAAGCTCGTTTGACCCACCCAGCCCGGAACCGAAATGAAGGTCACTCCAGATAAAGAAGCGCCTACCATTCCAAAAGCAACGAGATACCAAGGTGAGTTCGAATTGGCTTTAAAGAAGGCCTCGTTAGAGTCGCTCTTTCCGGTAATGTATGAGATTACAAATAGTAAACCGAAATAAGCAATCAGAAGAATAAAAATTTGAGTGGGATTCATGAGTCGCTTCTAGTATTTTTGAAAAATGGAATATGGCTCAAAGTTATTAGAAAATGCGGTGAATGAAATTTCATTGCTCCCTGGGATTGGAAAACGTTCTGCACTTCGTTTAGCATTACATTTATTAAATAGACCTCAAACACAGACTGAAGACCTTTCTAAAGCCTTGCTCTCCTTACGAGAAAATTCTAAAAATTGTAAACATTGCCATACCCTATCGGATACCGAAATTTGTCAAATTTGTGAAGACCCTAGAAGAGATATAGGAATCTTGTGCATTGTTGAAGACATTAGAGATGTGCTTGCTATTGAGGGTACCTCTGAATTCAGAGGGAGATATCACGTTCTAGGAGGTAAGATTTCTCCGATGGATGGGATTGGACCTTCAGACCTTACTATTGACTCTTTGGTTTCACGAGTGAAGACAGAGGGGATTACTGAGCTAATTTTTGCACTGAGTTCTACTATGGAAGGGGATACGACTAACTTTTACATTTACAAGCAATTAGCCGGTCTTAGTCTGAAGTTTTCTACCATCGCTAGAGGTATAGCAGTTGGTGATGAACTTCAATACGCAGACGAAATAACCCTTGGCCGAAGCATTTCTAATCGTATTCCACTCGACTACGATAAAGGATAATTGCTAACTTTGTAGCCATGGCGAAAATTGAGATTCGACTTCCTGAAATGGGCGAAAGCGTAGCTGAGGCTACGATAACCGATTGGATCAAATCGGTCGGTGACCGTGTAGAAGAAGATGAGGTTATTGTTGAGGTAGCTACCGATAAAGTTGACTCTGAAGTAGTTAGTGAATATTCCGGCATTTTAATTGAGCAACGATTTGCTATTGATGAGGTGGCTGAAGTGGGAGCTGTGATTGCTATCATAGAGACTGAAGGAGGATCAGATTCATCCGTTGAAACGGAATCTACTCCCGTTCAACATCCGTCAGAGACTGAACCCATAAAAGAATTAGAAGAGCCTGTTAGCGAAGAGCCTGTTAGCGAAGAGCCAACTCCTGGAGTTATCGAAGCCGTTGAATCTCCTATAGCCAATCATTTTTCAAAACCCATTACTACATCGGGCTTATTATCTCCACTCGTTAGAAATATGGCGAAGGAAGAGGGGGTTTCTGATGAAGAATTAAGTCAAGTTCAAGGTACGGGACTCGACGGTAGAGTTACAAAATATGACATGATGGCCTATCTCGAAAAACGCGGTGGTTCGCCATCTGTTTCGGCTGCTCCTTCTGAGATAACTACACCCGTAAAAGAATCCAAACCAATTGTGCCTAGCACACCTGTAAAACCAGCATCAATTCCTACTGCTGTTCCTGCCTCTGGAGATGAGATCATAGAACTGAACCGAATGGCAAGGCTCACTGCAGACCATATGATTGGTAGCTTGCAGACCTCTGCCCATGTTCAAAGTTTTATCGAAGTGGATATGACTAAGGTCGTTGAATGGAGAGCAGCAATAAAAGATCAATTTGAGCGAACTCATGGTGAAAAGCTAACTTTTACTCCTATCTTCTTTGAAGTAGTAGCCAAGGCCTTGAAAGCTTTCCCGATGTTGAATATTCAGTTTGACGGAGAGAAAATTATTAAGAAAGCTTCAGTAAATCTGGGAATGGCAACTGCTCTAGAAGACGGTAACCTGATTGTTCCGGTTATTAAAGATGCAGATACATTGAATTTAGTTGGCCTAGCTAAGAAGGTGAATGATCTAGCGGCTAGAGCTCGAAAGAGTGCCCTTAAGCCTGACGAGGTGATGCAAGGCACATATACGATTACGAACATCGGCTCTTTTGGTAGTGTTATGGGAACTCCGATTATTCCTCAACCGCAGGTCGCTATATTAGCGATCGGTGCTATTAGAAAAGTCCCTGCTGTGGTTGATACTGATCAAGGTGAGTTCATTGCTATACGCCATAAAATGTTCTTGTCTCACTCCTATGATCACCGCGTGGTGAATGGAGCACTAGGGGGGCTATTCATCAAGCATGTAGCTGATCTCCTCGAAAATTGGTCGATAGATCGAAAAGTATAACATCAAAAGCTAGTTTCATGGCCTTAGAACTCTCTAAACCGATCTGCTTCTTCGATCTCGAGACGACAGGTATTAACATTGTTAAAGACCGAATTGTTGAAATTTCAATACTGAAATTATTCCCTAACGGTACTAGAAAGCAGCAAAGTTGGTTAGTGAATCCTGAGATGCCGATTCCCACCGAAGCTACAGCTGTTCATGGAATATCTGATGATAAAGTGGCTAATGAGCCTACTTTTAAGCAATTGGCTCACGAAATATATGATTGGTTTAAGGATGCGGATTTAGCAGGGTTCAATTCAGACCGATTTGATATACCCATGCTCATCGAAGAACTATTGCGAGTCGGTGTAGATGTTGATCTAAAGAAAATGGTCTCTGTAGATGTGCAGACTATTTTTCACAAAATGGAAAAACGTACCCTTACCGCAGCTTACAAATTCTACTGTAATAAAGATCTTGAGGATGCACATAGTGCTGAAGCAGACACCCTAGCAACCTATGAGGTTCTCGAAGCGCAATTAAACAGATATGATGATCTCCCTAAAGATGTAAAGTCACTATCTGAATTTACCTCGAGACAAGATCGAGTAGATTTTGCGGGTATGCTTACGAAAGATGAGAATGGAGTCCCTGTTTTCAACTTTGGCAAGCACAAAGGAGTTCCTGTATTAGAAGTTCTAGAAAAAGAACCTGGTTACTTCGGATGGATTTTAGGAGCTGACTTTCCGCTCTATACCAAAAAGGTGCTCACTCAAATCAAATTAGGAACCTATTTTAAATCCTAGCTATGAAACTTATTTGTATCGGTAGAAATTACACGGCTCACATCGAGGAATTAGAAAACGAGAGGCCAAAAGACCCTGTAGTATTCATTAAAGCAGATTCTGCTGTATTGCCGAAGGAGCAGGACTTTTACCTACCGCCATTCAGCAATAATGTTCACCATGAGGTAGAACTTCTCGTTAAGATTACTAAGGTTGGGAAGCATATCGCTAAAGAATTTGCACACAAATACTACGATGAAGTAAGTCTTGGGATTGATTTTACTGCTCGAGATATACAAGATGAATTGAAGTCTAAAGGGCTGCCATGGGAAAAGGCTAAGTCTTTTGACGGATCAGCAGTTATTGGTAAATGGGTTTCAAAATCAAACTATAAAGACCTCAATCAGGTAAGTTTTAGTTTGAAGAAGAATAACGAAGTAGTTCAATCGGCTAGTTCAGAACTAATGCTTTGGAAGATCGACGAATTAATCTCCTATGTTTCTCAGTTTTTTACCCTTAAAAAAGGAGATATTATTTTTTCTGGCACCCCATCTGGTGTTGGTAAAGTAGAGGCAGGAGACGTATTAGAGGGTTTTATTGAAAATGAATCGTTTTTCAAGGTAGGAGTGAAATAATGAAAGCCCTAACTGCAGAAATAATTAGTATTGGAGACGAGCTTCTTATCGGGCAAGTCGTTAATACCAATGCTTCTTTTCTTGCTAAATCACTTACCGAATTAGGCATAACGGTAAAGCATATTAGTACTTGTTGTGATACCGTTGAAGATATTACTTCAGCATTGCAACTAGCTCATAGTCGCGTAAATGTGGTACTGGTTACCGGAGGCCTAGGGCCCACTAGAGATGATGTAACGAAAGCTGCACTCTGCCAGTTTTACAATACTGAATTAGTCTTTAATCAGGAGGTTTATAGTCACCTAGAGTATCTCTTCGCCAACTACATCAAGGCGCCAATGAATGCCCATAATCGCAATCAGGCAAAGTTGCCTGAGTCTTGTACTGTTCTATTTAATGATCACGGGACGGCTCCAGGAATGCTATTTGAGCATAAGGGAGTAATGAGTGCTTTCATGCCGGGGGTGCCTTTTGAGATGAAAAGTCTATTTGAAAATAAGTTGAAGAAGAAGCTTTTTGAACTACCGGGGCGTACGGCGATTATTCAAAAGACACTAATCACTTATGGGGTAGGTGAGAGCCGGCTCGCAGAGCGAATAGAAGACCTAGAAGACTCCCTGCCTCAAGGTTTTTCTTTAGCCTACTTACCTAATTTTGGAAGAGTGCGTCTTAGGATTACGGCGAAGGTTTCAGCGCACGAGCGTTTTGACGCTGAACATAAGGTCAATGCTTTTGCCCAGCAGTTAAAAGATCGACTTTCTGATTGTTATCAGGGTGAAGAGTCAGAAGGGGGGCTAGAATCGAGAATTTTGCAACTTGCGAGACAAAAAGGGGTTCATGTGGTAACTGCAGAGAGTTTTACTTCAGGTAGAATTGCATCTACCCTTAGTTCGGTTTCTGGCTCATCGGCCTATTTCTTGGGAGGTTATGTGACTTATGCCACTACCATGAAATCTTCAGTGCTTGGCGTTTCAAAGGATTTAATTGAAGCTCATTCCGTAGTTAGTGCTGAGGTAGCTTGCGCCATGGCCGAAGGTGCGAGATTAAAATCAGGTGCAGATCTAGCAATCGCCAGTACAGGCAATGCGGGGCCTACGAAAGGAGATTCTGAAGCTGAGGTAGGTCAAATCTACTTAGCAATCTCAACTTCGGATAAAACTGAAGCGCATCTTTTTTCTATGGGAACCCATAGAGAACGTGTGATTGGACGCAGTGTGAGTAAGGCTTTAGAGCTTATTTACAATGAATTGCTAAATTTATAATGTACTGCTTGTTCATTTCTATTTTAACTCCTACATTTGCACACTCTTAAAATAGGATTTAAAGAACAATAACGATGGCGAAAATTTGTGAAGTTACTGGAAAGAAAGTGATGTTCGGTAACAATGTATCGTTCTCGATTAATAAAACGAAGCGTCGTTTTGATGTTAACATCAGCAAGAAACGATTCTATGTTCCTGGTGAAGACCGTTGGGTGACGCTTAACGTTTCATCGAAAGGGGTTAAGATTATCGATAAAAAGGGAATCACTGAGGTTCTTAAAGAATCAAAGGCTAAAGGTTTCATTAAATAATTAAGTAGCCATGGCAAAGAAAGGTAATAGAGTTCAAGTAATTTTAGAGTGTACAGAGCATAAGACATCAGGTATGCCTGGTACTTCTCGTTACATTACGACTAAGAACAAGAAGAATACTCCTGATCGTATAGAAATTAAAAAATTCAACCCGATTCTTAAAAAGATGACGGTTCATAAAGAGATTAAGTAATGGCAAAGAAAACAGTAGCATCATTACAGACTAGTTCAAAGCGTCTTACTAAAGCGATTAAAATGGTTCGCTCACCTAAGACTGGTGCTTATACTTTTGTTGAATCGGTTATGGCTCCTGAGCTTGTAAACGAATGGTTAAACGCTAAGTAATTGAACGTTAGCATTTGAATTAAAGCCGCTTCAAGCGGCTTTTTTTGTACTCATTCAGTTCGTAATTTTATCTCATGGGATTATTCGATAAATGGTTTAGCGGGAGCGGTAATAAGGAAGCGCTCGATAAGGGTTTAGAAAAGTCCAAGCAAGGGTTTTTCTCTAAAGTAGCTACTGCGGTCGCTGGTAAAAAAACAATTGATGCAGAGGTTTTAGATAATCTCGAAGAGGTTTTAATTGCCTCTGATGTAGGAGTGGATACCACACTAAAAATTATCGACCGATTAGAGGCCCGTGTTCAGAAAGATCCTTATTTAGGTACTGATCAGCTGAATTTTCTTTTAAAGGATGAAATTAAGTCCCTTTTTAAATCGAGTGAAGTTAGTGAGTTTGGATCTTCTTCTACTGAGAAGCTGACGGTTATTATGGTTGTAGGAGTTAATGGTGTAGGGAAAACAACCACTATTGGTAAGCTAGCAAAGAAGTGGTCTGATGAGGGTAAAAAGGTAATGCTCGCAGCCGCTGACACCTTTAGAGCAGCTGCTGTTGACCAGCTTGAGGTTTGGTCAGAACGTGCCCATGTGCCCCTTGTTAAACTTGCTGCTAACGCAGACCCTGCGGCAGTTGCTTATGAAGCGGTTAGTAAGGCTGTCTCGTCTGATATAGATGTATTACTGGTAGATACAGCCGGTCGCTTGCATAATAAGATCAATCTGATGAATGAATTGTCGAAGATTAAACGGGTAATGTCTAAGGTGGTAGCAGATGCTCCTCACGAGGTCTTACTGGTACTTGATGGTTCTACGGGTCAAAATGCTTTCGAACAGGCGAAACAGTTCAGCGCAGCAACAGAAGTTACTTCTCTAGCTGTTACTAAGTTAGATGGAAGCGCAAAAGGGGGTGTGGTTTTAGGTATTTCAGATCAATTCAATATACCGGTTCGATTTATTGGGGTCGGAGAAGGAATTGAAGATCTCCAACCTTTTGACGCTGAACGATTTGTAGATACTTTTTTTGAGGTTTAATAATGAGAACAAAATCTATCCGCCCGAAGAAAATCAATGTGGTTACCCTTGGGTGTAGCAAGAACATTTACGATTCTGAGGTGCTTAGTGGCCAACTAAAGGCTAATGGTAAAGAGGTCGTACACGAAGGACAAGGAGAGGTTGTAGTTATCAATACCTGTGGCTTTATTGCGAATGCCAAACAGGAAAGTATTGACACCATTCTTCATTTCGTCGATCAAAAAAACCAAGGAGCTGTTGAAAAGGTCTATGTAACCGGTTGTTTAAGTGAGCGTTATAAAGAAGATTTAGAGAAAGAAATCCCTGATGTTGATCGGTATTTTGGTACTCGAAACCTCCCAGAGCTCTTAAAGACCTTGGGGGCTGATTACAAGCACGAATTAGTAGGGGAGCGTCTTAATAGTACTCCTAAACACTTCGCTTATTTGAAGATTTCTGAAGGTTGTGATCGTCCGTGTTCTTTCTGCGCTATCCCGTTGATGCGGGGCTCGCACCGATCAACGCCGATTGAAGATTTAGTGACCGAGGCCGAAGCCTTGGCTGCAAAGGGAGTTAAAGAATTGATTCTTATTGCTCAGGATTTGACCTTTTATGGTCTTGATTTATATAAAGAGAGAGCTCTTGCAAGACTTTTGAAAGCGTTAGTGAAAGTGGATGGTATTGAATGGATTCGTTTGCACTATGCTTTCCCAACAGGATTCCCTGAAGACGTTCTCGAGGTTATCGCTAATGAGCCGAAGGTTTGTAATTACATTGATATTCCTCTTCAACATATAGCTGACCCAGTACTTAAAAGTATGCGCCGAGGTACAACTAAAGCAAAAACGGATGAGTTGCTGCAAAAATTTAGAGCCTCTGTGCCGGGAATGGCGATTCGAACTACTCTTATTGTGGGGTATCCGGGTGAGACCGAAGAAGATTTTGAGGTATTGAAAAATTGGGTCAAAGAAACCCGATTTGAGCGTCTCGGATGCTTTACTTATTCCCACGAAGAAAATACTCACGCTTATCAGTTAGAGGATGATGTTCCTGAAGAAATCAAAGAGCAGCGGGCTGCAGAAATCATGGAAATTCAAGGACAGATTTCTTGGGAACTTAATCAAAGGTATGTCGGTGGAGTTTATAGATGTTTGGTCGATCGAGTAGAAGATGGCTTTTTTGTTGCTCGAACCGAATTTGACTCACCTGAGGTAGATAATGAGGTATTGGTAGATGCCAAGAAGCATTACTTGCGCGTTGGTGACTTTGTAGCCCTTAAAATTGTAGAAGCAGCAGATTTTGACCTTTATGCTGAACCGGCAGACTCGTCAATATAAACTCCTCTGTGCGGTTTCAAATCTGATTTTAATTTTTCTAGACTTTCAGTCGACGTGTTAAGGTATACTGAACACAAGGATTCATTGGTCACTTTAGTGCCAGAATCAGTATGAATAATATCTTGATTATTCGGTTGTTTGAGGTATTGGAGTAGGTGCTCTAGAAAGTGTGTTGCAGTAGGCTCTGAAGTAGGGCCTCTAAAGTCCCAAAGAAGCTGAATCTGTTTTGATTTCATAGGGTCAAAGATACCAACGATTATGCTTAATTTTGAACCTATGATTTGTACAAGGCTCAGGCTGACTATTGCTTCCTTTCTGCTACTCTTTTTGGGTAGCTGTGACCTCATCGTTTCTGAGGAGCCTAACGCTGAAGCTGTTGCCCGAGTAGGGCGCTATGTACTTTACGAATCTGATCTGCCTGATTTTTCTTATCTAGCTGACTCTATATCTATCGTATCTGCCGAGTACGATTTTATTGAATCTTGGGCGGCTAAGAGGCTCTCTTTAGAAAATGCGCTGAATTACCTCTCTGAATCTGATCAATGGGAGCTCGATCGAATGGTTGAAAATTATCGCATCGAATTATATACGCAAGCTTATTACAACACAGTTGCTTCTATTGGCAAAGACACTTTGATTCAAGAAGAAGCGCTTCAGGAGCTTTATGAGAAGGAAAAATCGAGTCTTTTATTAGATGAAGACTTAATTAAACTGCGCTTCATAGCACTCAGTTCTTCGTACACCAAGCCTGATGAAATTGAAGAGCGTTTTAAAAGGTATAATGAGGAAGATCGGTTATTTATAGATTCTCTAAGTAGTCATAATTATTTGACAGAAGTTTATCTTAAAGATTCTCTTTGGGTGCGCAGTTCGTCTATTATTGAGCGTATTCGACCTCTTACTTATCAGAATGCCAAGAGTTATTTAAAGCCTTATCAATTTTTTAGCCTTCAGGATAGTATCGGATATTACTACGGACAGGTACTAGATACGAGAAAAAAAGGCGATATTGCCCCTTTTACTTTTGCGGAGTCAGAACTTCAGCAAATTTTAGAAAACAGAGACCAATTTGACCGAATTGATAACATTCAAAAACAATTACTTAAAGATGCCCTACGTAAAGGAGACTTTGAAATATTCCGCTAAATTTTTTCTCTTAGCACTACTTGCCTTTTCATTCACGACTTATGCCCAATCTACTCGAAGAGTTAAAATTGACGGAGTTACTGCTGTAGTAGGTGACTACGTGATATTAGACTCTGACATCGAAAAGCTTAAAGTTGATATCGAAAATCAAGGAGCCGCTGCTGGTGAAATTAGCGATTGCCAATTATTAGGTAAACTCATGGAAGACCGCCTGTATGCTCACCAAGCTGTTCAAGATAGTTTATTGGTTTCAGATACAGAGGTAAATGCAACAAGTGATCGCCAGATTCAACAATTGGCAAGCCAGATTGGATCGGTAGAAAAAGTGTTAGAGTTTTACAATCAACCTGACTTACAATCTTTCAAAGATGAGCTCTACGATATCAATAAGCTTAGAATGCTTGCGGAGAAAATGAAAATGGAGATTGTTGGTGATGTAGAGGTAACTCCTGAGGAGGTTCGTCAATTTTTTTACGATATTCCGATCACTAAGCGTCCGGTATTTGGTGCAGAATTAGAGATTGCTCAAATTGTGAAACAACCTAAACCTTCTGAAGAGGAAAAGCGTCGTGTCATTCAACGTTTAGAACAAATTCGTCAAGACGTTATTGAAAATGGTTCTAGTTTCAGTGTGAAGGCAATCTTGTATTCTCAAGATCCAGGTTCGAAGTCGAGCGGAGGTGCCTACAGCATGACACGGGAAACCCCTTTTGTTAAGGAATTTAAGGATGTAGCTTTTTCACTTCGTGAGGGAGAGATTTCTGAGCCTTTTGAAACTGATTTTGGTTACCATATTATTTTAGTTGAAAAGATCCGAGGCCAGGAGGTAGATTTAAGACACATCCTAATTATACCTGAAATTTCTAACGAGCAAATCACTGCGGCACAGACTCAGCTCGATAGCATTCGAAATGAAATTATTGCTGATCGATTGAGTTTTGAAGATGCGGCTCTGCAATTCTCAGATGAGACTGAGACTAAATACGATGGGGGTATTCTTCGAAATCCTCAAGATTACAGTGCTCGATTCGAGCTTACTAATATGGACCCTACTTTGTATAATCAGGTCGCCCGATTAAGAGATAATGAAATTTCAAAGCCTATTCGTGAAGACGATCCGAGAGGGGGAGCTCCAAAATTTAAAATCATGAAGATTGCTAATCGTTATGATGAACACATGGCAGACTTCGCTAGAGATTACACGAAGATCAAAGAATTAGCTCTTGCCGATAAAGAACGCAAGCTTATAGAAAAGTGGATTTCAGAAAAAATTGAACAAACCTATGTTCAAATTAACGACTCTCGAAAAGACTGCGATTTTACTAGTAATTGGCTGAAGAAATAAGTGAATATTCGTATTTTCACGCACGCTAAAAAATAGATAATTAAATACACTGCATATGGCATTTGATATTGAAATGATCAAGGAGGTTTACGGGCGCATGGGGGCTCGTGTTGAAGCTGCTCGTAAGCTTACGGGTAGACCATTAACACTTTCTGAAAAGATTCTTTACAGTCACCTTTGGGAGGGTACTCCTTCGACTGTTTTTAAGCGCGGAGTAGACTACGTAGATTTCACTCCTGATCGTGTTGCCTGTCAAGATGCTACGGCACAAATGGCACTACTTCAATTCATGCATGCGGGTAAGTCTAAAGTTGCTGTACCAACTACGGTTCATTGTGATCACCTGATACAAGCAAAACAAGGAGCTAGTGAGGATTTAAAAAGAGCCAATGAAACTTCAAACGAAGTATTCGACTTCTTAGGTTCTATTTCAAACAAATACGGCATTGGATTCTGGAAGCCAGGTGCAGGGATTATTCACCAAGTAGTACTTGAAAACTACGCCTTCCCAGGAGGAATGATGATCGGTACCGATTCACACACTGTAAATGCAGGTGGATTAGGAATGATTGCAGTTGGTGTAGGTGGTGCAGATGCTGTTGATGTCATGTCGGGAATGGCATGGGAACTTAAATTCCCTAAACTTATTGGTATCAAATTAACCGGTAAACTTTCAGGATGGACAGCGCCTAAGGATGTCATTCTTAAGGTAGCTGATATCCTAACCGTTAAAGGAGGAACAGGAGCGATTATTGAATACTTTGGAGAGGGTGCAACCAGTATGTCTTGTACCGGTAAAGGAACCATCTGTAATATGGGTGCCGAAGTAGGTGCGACTACTTCTACTTTCGGATACGATGAGTCTATGGATCGCTACTTAAGAGCTACTAATCGTGCAGACGTTGCTGATGCTGCTTTTGAGGTTAAAGAGCACCTGACTGCTGACCCTGAAGTGTACGCGAATCCAGAGCAGTATTTCGATCAAGTAATCGAAATTGACCTTTCAACGCTTGAGCCACACCTTAATGGGCCATTTACTCCAGATTTAGCTACTCCAATTTCAAAGATGTCTGAAGTAGCTAAGGCAAATGACTGGCCACTACAAGTGGAGGTAGGTCTAATCGGTTCTTGTACGAACTCTTCTTATGAAGACATTTCGAGAGCAGCATCTCTTGCAAAACAAGTTGCCGAAAAGAAACTAACCACTAAGGCGAATTTTAAAATCACTCCAGGTTCAGAGCAAGTGCGTTATACGATTGAACGCGATGGATTTATTGATACATTCAACGCTATCGGTGCTACCGTTTTTGCAAACGCATGCGGTCCATGTATTGGTATGTGGGATCGTTATGGTGATAACGCTTCAGATGCGCCTAGAAATACGATTGTACACTCATTTAACCGAAACTTTGCTAAGCGTGCTGATGGTAATCCAAATACCTTAGCATTTGTAGGTTCACCAGAGTTAGTTACTGCGATTGCTATCGCAGGACGTTTAGATTTCAATCCAATAACCGATACTCTAATCAACGATGAGGGGATAGAAGTTAAATTAGATGAGCCAATAGGATACGAACTACCTCCAGAAGGTTTTGCAGTTGAAGATCCAGGTTACGTATCGCCATTAGAGGATGGTAGCGGAGTTTCTGTTAAAGTTTCTTCAGAGTCACAAAGACTTCAATTATTAGATCCTTTTATCCCGATTAACCGAAGTGGATTAAAGAACATTCCATTACTAATCAAAGCCTTCGGGAAATGTACGACAGACCATATTTCTATGGCTGGACCATGGTTACGTTATAGAGGGCATTTAGATAATATTGCAAATAACACACTCATCGGTGCGGTGAATGCGTTCAATCAGCAAACGAATCTGGTTAAAAATCAATTAACTGGAGCTTATGGCGCGGTTCCTGATACCCAGCGTGATTATAAGGCAAATGGGATCTATTCAATCGTAGTAGGAGATCACAATTACGGTGAAGGTTCTTCAAGAGAGCACGCTGCAATGCAGCCTCGTCACCTTGGAGTAGCTGCAGTGCTTGTAAAGTCTTTTGCTCGTATTCACGAGACCAACCTTAAGAAGCAGGGTATGCTAGCGCTTACCTTTGATAATGAGGCTGATTACGATTTAATCCAAGAAGACGACCGTTTTGATTTTGTTGATATTGATGGGTTTGCACCAGGTAAGCAACTTACTTTGGTGATTAACCATAAAGATGGTAGCTCAGATACAATCAAGGTAAATCACAGCTATAACGATTCTCAAATTGGATGGTTTGTAGAAGGTTCTGCCCTTAACGTGATCAAAAAGGAGAACGCTTAAATCATCTTATGTCTCAGCAGGTAACTACGATCACTTTTTTTCGATTTGATCGATGGTCAACCAAAATCTGGGCTTTTTTAATGATGCAATTCGCTCGTGGCCCCTTACGAAAGGTAAAGGGTCAGGAGCGATTTTTTTTGATGGGCACAGGTAAACAAGGGTTCTCACCTTGGCCTGATTGGTCTACCTACGCTTTGGTCCAAGTTTGGGAAAACAAAGAGACAGCCTCTTACTTCTTCAGTAGCTCTATGCTGTATTCTTCCTATGTTCGAAAATGTACTGAACTACTTCGAGTATCTATGCGTAGCATAGAGGCTAAGGGTGAATGGGGAGGAGTAAATCCTTTTCGTACTTCATCTGAACTCGATGAACAGCAAAAAATGATCGCAGTAATCACCCGTGCGACGATAAAAACGCGTTATCAATTCAAATTTTGGAGCGCTGTACCAGCAGTGAGTCAAAGAGTTTTTCAAAGCGTAGGCTTACGCTTTACTAAAGGTATTGGTGAGGTCCCTTTTCGAAACATGGCTACGTTCTCTATTTGGAATTCACAAGAGGAGATGATGGCTTTCGCTTATCGAAAAAAGGAACATCAAACGGCAATTTCAATGACTAAAAAGTTAGATTGGTATAGCGAGGAATTATTTAGTCGTTTTCAACCTTACGAGATTCTTGGCTCGTATGAAGGATTTCAATTATCTGAATAGGGCAAGAGCTCCGAAAAATACAGCTTGGGCAAGATAGATGTGTGTAGAGACTCGAAGCGAATCTTGATCACTGGCAAAATCATCCTTTTCAATTCCTAATAAGAGAAGTTGGAATAGGAACCCAAACGCCCACCAGCTGATATAGTTTTCTAATGGAGGGGCTATGGGTATGAAGGTCCAGTAATCAAAATGGGGAGCCAGAAGCTCAAGTAAAAGATCTAATACGACCATGAGTATAGCACCGAATGCAGCAACCAATACAAAGCTGGTTTTGTCAGGTAATAGTGCTTTAGCTATTCTCGCGGTGATAAAGGTAAGTACTGCCCAAAAAATTCCTATGATTAGGGGGATACCATCGATTTTGGGCCCAAGATTTGCTCCATAGCTGTAGTTACCAAAAAATAATCCGTGATGGACACCTAACCACTCTACCGTCATCCCGCCTAAGAAGAAAAAACTGAAGAGCATCCATCTTCGTTTATTTTGAATGGGAAAATAAAGGGAAAAGAATCCGAATGAGGCGATAAGGTTGAGAACCGTTTTCTGCACAAACCACTCTTGAAATCCCAAACTAATTCCAATAATACCTACCACGTGAGGAAGCCAAATAAAGGCGATCACTTGAGAGATGAGGTTATTTTGGGAAGTCTTCATTGATGAGTTCGCTTACTATTTTTCCGGATTGTATACAAAGCGGAATACCTCCGCCAGGATGCACCGATCCACCACAAAAATAAAGGTTTGAAATTTGAGGCGCTCTATTCGGATGCCTTAAAAACGCAGCCATACGATCGTTACTTGCGGCACCGTAAAGTGCTCCTAAGAACGAGTCTGTTTTGGCTTCAATACCTCTTGGGTCCCAAACAAATTCGGTTTCAATGAGTTCTTTGATATTTATTCCTAACAGAAGGCTCAACTTATTCAAAATACGTTCCCGCGATAAATCAATCAGCTCTTCCCAATTTTGGCCGTAGTTTCCTGGTGCGTTGATCATTACGAACCAGTTTTCTCCGCCTTCAGGAGCGTCAGAAGCGGTGTGTTTGCTACTGATATTGACATAGACCGTTGGGTCTTCAGAAAGCGTCTTTTTCTTGAAAATACAGTTGAATTCTTCCTCGTAACTATCTGAAAAGAAAATATTATGTAGGTCTAGTTCTTTGAAGGTTTTCTGGATTCCCCAATAGAAGATTAAAGCGCTACTCGATCGTTCTTGAGCGAGTGTTTTCTCGGGAGCTTTAACAGCTTTAAGTAGTTTTCTGTAAGTAGGTACCACATCCATATTACTTACGACAATATCAAAAGGATAAGAACCTTTAGCCGTTGAAAGCCCAATTACTTTGCCCTTATGTAAATCGATTCGGGTTACTTTTTCATCAAAGCGAAATTGAACACCATGTCTAATTGCTAGCTGATAAAGTGATTCGGTAATACTTCTCATTCCACCTTCAGGATAATAAGTTCCAAAATGCATCTCTAGATGGGGAATAAGTGACATGATCCCAGGAGTTTGGTAGGGCGAACTACCATTATATGTAGCGTGCCGACTAAAAAACTGCAGGCTTTTGGGATTTTTGAAATAGGATTGTAGGGTACTGTAAAGCGACTTGAATAAATCGAGCCGATAAATCTTTGCGATAGCTTTAACCGTAATCCCATTGAGATAGGTTTTTAAACGGTGCAGTGATCGCTCAAGAAATAATGGAGCAGTAAGTTCGTATTTCAGTGAATTGTCTTCCAAAAACCGTCTAACCTTCGCCGGATTCTCTTTGAAAGAAGTACTAAAAGAGTTTATAAATTCTTCTTTATCAGCCGGAGTTTGAAATCGAGTACCATCGGTCCAGAAATAATTGCAGAGGGCTTCTTTTTTAAGGTAATTGAAATGATCTCTCGGATTTTCATCAAACAACTCAAAGAGTTCATCGATGTATTGGGGCATTGTAAATAGGGATGGGCCGAGATCGAATCGGTATCCGTCTTGACTAATTTCATCGAGTTTACCCCCTGGCCCTGTATGCGCTTCAAAAACAATTACTTCATAACCTAGACTTCGGAGTCGAAGTGCAGCAGAAAGCCCTGCGATTCCAGAACCGATGATTCCAATCACCTATTTGAAATATTTTTTGGGAACGACTAGCATGCCAAAATTCTCACCTTTCTCTTTACTTAGATGTTTATGATGTATTTTGTGAGCACGACGAACTCCTCGAGCATAAGCGTTATCGATATTTCTGAGCCATTTAAAACGTTGGTGAATAAAAATATCGTGGACAACGAAATAGGCGATGCCGTAAGCCAAAATTCCTAAACCTATTGGGGTAGCTAGCCAAAAGTATTCTTTTGCAAACATTAAGAAGAACATGCTGAGACTCGCGAAAAATAAAAAGAAGGCGTCGTTTCTTTCAAACCAAGAATCGTGATCTTTCTGGTGATGATCTTTATGAAGCACCCACAATACACCATGCATGATGTACTTGTGAATAAACCATGCCATGAATTCCATGATCGCGAACGTTCCTAAAAATGTCAAAATTGCTAATAGTGTATTCATAGATTTATACGCGTTGAAATTTTATTTCAAAATAGGACTGAGCCACTAGCCCGAGCTTTTCGTAGTTTGGAACCCGGATACGACTATTTTTAATTTCAAGTGGGGGTGTGCTTTTTAGACGGTCAAGTAGTCGCTTATAGTAACGGTAAGCGGTATACACTCCCAATCGTACGGTTGCAGGTAATTTTTGTATTCCTTCGAAACCTAAATTGAAATCAGCCTCAATTTCGTCAATAATGGCTTGCTTAGAAGCTTCATCAAGAGCTTCTAGATTCGCATTGGGAAAGTAGGTTCTTCCCAAATTTTCAAAATCTGCCTTAAGATCTCTTAGAAAGTTAACTTTTTGAAATGCAGACCCTAAGGCCATTGCTGACTCTTTTAAAGAAGTGTATTTCTCTTTATCTCCTTCTACAAAAACAGTAAGACACATGAGCCCTACAACGTCGGCAGATCCATAGATGTATTCCTTGTATTCTTCAACACTTCTATAGGTGCTCTTAGTGAGATCCATTCGCATACTTTTCATAAAAGCAGCCACTAAATCATAGTCAATATTAAAGGTGTGATAGGTGTTTTGAAAGGAGTTGAGAATAGGATTTAAACTAATCTTATGTTCTAATGCTTCTGCCAAATCACGCTCGAAGTTTTTGAATAGTTGTTCTTTGTCATAGTCATGAAAACTATCGACGATTTCATCTGCGAATCGAACAAAGCCATAGATATTGAAAATATGGGAGCGAACAGAAGGTGCCAGAAGAGCTGTTGCGGTTGAGAAGCTCGTACTGTAAGCCTTTGTAACTAATTGGCTACATTGTTCAGAAACATGGTCGAACAAGTTTTTCATACGCTTTGTTTTAGAAGTAGTTCGGAGACAATTTTTCCAGAAATTAGGGCTGGGGGTACTCCAGGACCAGGTACCGTTAATTGGCCAGTAAAGAATAGGTTAGACACTTTCTTAGAGGCTAATTTCGGTCTTAAAAATGCAGTTTGACGTAAGGTATTTGCCAGGCCATAAGCATTTCCTTTGTACGAGTTATACTCGCTTACAAAGTCGTTAACACAGAAACTTTCTGTGAATTCTATATGCTCTTGAAGCGATTCGCCATAGAAGTCTTCAAGTCGTTTGATAATCTTATTAAAGTATTTATCGCGTAGCTCTTGGGTATCTTCAATTCCTGGAGCAATAGGTATTAAAAAGAATCCTGCTTCTTTACCCTTGGGAGCCATTGATTCGTCTGAAGCTGATGGAAAATTAGCATAGAATAAAGGTTCTTTTGGCCAATTGGGCTTATCGTAAATATCACTTGCATGTGCTTTGAAGTCTGTATCAAAGAATAGGTTGTGATGCGCAAATGTATTAGCTAATTTTTTATTAAACCCGACATAGAATAGAAGCGAAGAAGGAGCGAAGGTGCGTTTTGCCCAATATTCTTCTGAATATTGCCGATACTTTTCGGGAAGTAAGGTTTCAGAGTGATGATAGTCAGCACCACTGACTATAAAATCAGCTTCATGAAAACTTCCATCTTCAAGAACGATACCTTCTGTCTTTCCACTTTGCGACACCTTAATTTCAGACACTGCCGAGGAAGTGTGAATTTTAACTCCGTTTGATTCAGCGATAGCTACCATTGCTTTAACAATCTCGTACATTCCTCCTCTAGGGTGCCAGGTACCTAGGCCGTAATCGGCATAATTCATAAAGATATAGAACGAAGGCGTGTTTTCTGGTTTAGCTCCTAAGAACAAAACGGGAAACTCTAATGCAGCTCGTAAAGCCTCGTCTTTGAAGTCTTTTTGAATAACATCACTCACTGATCTTAAAAATTGACCCACTCGAACCGCGGTTTCTGGAGTAACTAATTCTAGTGGAGATTTTCCTGGCCTCATTACGACTTTACCAATCGCAATTTTATAGTTCACTTTCGCCTTTGCAATGAATTTGGATAGCTTTTTACCACTTCCTTTTTCAATTTCTTCAAAGGTTTCACAGAGTTTATCTAGGTCAGCGTAAACCTTAAGTAGTTTGTCTTTGAAATAGATTTGATAACCAGGATCTAAACGTTCTAATTCGTAGAAGTCACTGGTGGTCTTTCCAAAATCTTGAAAGAAGTTTTCGAAAATATCAGGCATCCAATACCAAGAGGGGCCCATATCGAAAGTATATCCATCCCTTTTAAGCTGTCGAGCTCTTCCTCCGGGAGTGTCATTTTTTTCAAAGATTGATACCTCAAGACCTTCTTTAGCTAAGTAGCTAGCCGCAGATAAGGACGAAAACCCTGACCCAATTACGATTACTTTTTTCATTAATTAGGCAACTGTGCGGTAAAATGAGCGATAGATTCAAAAATTTCTACGAAATCAAAGTTGGGCTTAGATTGAAGTTTCTGAGTTTGATAGCCAAGAATCATCAACTTTGAATTCTTTCCACGAAGTTCATTAGAGAAGGCTTCAAAATACCGGTCGAGTTCGTCTGGTCCTGGACTGATGGTGAAATAAGACACAAAGTTTAGATTGTCGTAATAATTCAATAGCTCTTTCAAACTGTGAATACTATTTGATTGACCTAGAAAAATCGTTTTATGACCTCTTGAAACTAATTCGTAATTCAAGAAAAGTAATCCTATTTCGTGAACCTCGCCTTCAGGTAAATACAGCACATATACTGGTACCTCTTTAGTTGGGGGTAATTTTTGGTACTTCTCGGTCTGTATAAAGATTTTCTGTTTGATTAAACTGCTGATAAAATGCTCATGAGCAGGAGAAATCGTTTTTGACTGCCACAACATACCTAGCTCTGTCATCAGAGGAATAAACACCTCATTAAAAAGCTCTTTGAAGCTTCGATCTGCAACAAGGCTATTGTAGGTGTTATAGAATTGATGCGTGTCAAAATTAACCATGGCAAGCTTGAACGCATTAATGGCATGGTGCTTTTCACTGTTTTTTGCGATGATCTCATTGACAAGAAGAGGTATGTCTTCTTCTTTAATTTTAGAAATCTTTGAGATTTTATTTCCACTATTATATAGGAGAGTAATGTTTAAAAGCTTCTGAAGGCTCTCGAGGGGGTAGGTACGAATATTTGTTTCAGTACGTTCAGGGCTCAAAAGGTTATATCTCTTTTCCCAAATTCTAATAGTATGGGCCTTGATCCCCGAAAGATTTTCGAGATCTCTAATGCTAAACGACTTTTTGCTACTGTTCATCATTCTATCTAAAATCTTAAACAAAAATAGGTAAAATGAGCCTCCGATTTATATATCGTTTAACAAAATGCTTGAATTCTTTCTTTTTGTTGAATTTTTTAGAAATATATTGAGGACATCGGTGTAAATATTAGCAGTTCAAGTATTGTCTAAAGTCAACATTAGTCAAAAACAAATCGGTAATTGTTTCTCTTTACTAATTCATCTATAAATTAGTAGAGTTACTCATAGATTTTTCGCAAAAAAAAGGCATCCATTCGGATGCCTTTTTTACTAGTTAAATTTGTGCTCACGACTGGAGTCGAACCAGCACGTCCATAGGACACCACCCCCTCAAGATGGCGTGTCTACCAATTCCACCACGTGAGCATCAACTGAAACTAAGCGTTACAGTCTCTGGTAAACAAAAAAAGTTAAGACAAGTTTGCCTTAACTTTTGTGACCTGGCTGGGGCTCGAACCCAGGACCCATACATTAAAAGTGTATTGCTCTACCAGCTGAGCTACCAGGTCTAAATTCGGGTGCAAATATAAGGGCTATATTTGAAAATTCAATAGGCAAATATGAAAATTATTCTTCTCGGCTATATGGGGTCTGGAAAGTCGACCATAGGTAAAGCATTAGCTAACGAATTAAACCTATCCTTTATTGATTTAGATCATACTATGGAGAAACAGATGGGTATGACAATCAGTGATTTTTTTGAAGCCTCTGGGGAGTTGAAATTCAGACGTTTAGAACATGAGGTGTTGAATAGTGTACTTGCTGAAAATGATCAAATGATCCTTTCGACGGGCGGGGGTACACCATGCTATGGAAATAATTTACAGTTCATGAAGTCGGCACCGAATGCGAAAGTTTTTTATTTAAAGGCCTCAATTAAAACCCTTACCGAAAGGTTATTATCAGAAAAAGACACTCGACCGTTGATTCAATCGATCGGTGATGAGGACTTGCCTGAGTTTATAGGTAAGCATCTATTTGAGCGCTCGAACTTCTATCTACAAGCTGATCATGTGCTTGATATCGATCAAAAATCAGTTGAAACGATCGTCAAAGAAATGGTAGAATTACTTTAAGTAAGCTCGGTCGTTATTTTCTTCGAAAACCACTTCTATGTGTTCGTAGGATGATGTGGATAGTGAAAGACCTTTGAAATCGGCTTTGATCGGAAATTTTTTATGATTTCGATTAACGAGAACAGCGGTCTTTAATTTTTTAACACCGGCATGCAGAAAGGGAAGACATCCGTGCATTAAAGTAGCTCCCGAATTCAGTACATCATCAACAAGAACAACTGCTTTGTCCTTCAGGTGTATAGCATCGATATCTAATTCAGGTGACTGATTTCCTGGTTGATGTTTGTCTAATGAAACGTTCACCACTTTAATTTCTAACTCATCGATTTTTCTTAATTCAAGGGCAATTTTTTCTGCCAGTAAGCTACCTGAACCTTGAATACCTGCGATGATAATTTCAGACTCATCGGAGTAAGTTTCGAGAATTTGAAAAGCGATTCGACGTATGGTGTGCGCAATCTTTTGATGATCTAGGATAAGTTCTTTCATTCGGGTTCTGAGGTATATGCTTCAAGAGAACGTCGATCTTTTTTGGTCGGACGCCCTTCTCCTTTTTGTCTATAATATTCTTGAGAAAGTTTTGCGAATTCTCTGTGTTCAAAGGCTTCCTTCGGGGTATGGTCTTTTCGGTATTGATCTACCAGTTTTGCTCCAACTCGGCTTTTAGGCAGGTCGAGGACCTCTAATTCGTAATTTATTTGATCGATTCTAACACGAATACGATCACCGGGAAATACTTCCTTTGAGGGTTTAGCAACTTGGTCGTTAATGTGAATTTTTCCATTCTTACAAGCGTTGCTCCCCATAGAACGAGTCTTGAAGTAGCGAGTAGCCCATAAATATTTATCAATACGCACTGTGTTAAAAGGTGTTAAGTCTCACTAACAAAAATAGGGGAAAATTGTATCTTGCCGCCTTAATTATTCAAGGTTCGATGCTTCGTAAACTACTCTTATTATCTGTAATTGCATTTTTAGTGTCCTGTAAGAAGGATAATCCTTTATCTGGAGTGGTCTCTGTACCTCCTGCAAAGCTCGATTCTATAAGAGCAGTAAATGATGAGGCTTTGATTAATTTTTTGAAAGGACACGCTTACAGAGAAGGTTCAATTTCAGAAGTAGCAGATGGAGATATTTCTTTATGGGATGATAGTCGTTTAGGTACGACCTCGATTAACATCCGCCCATCAGAATTTGATTTGGATGAGGCCGATTATACTACTGACGAAATCGAAAATGGAGTTCCTCATAATCTCTATTATTTTGTGGTGAACCCAGGAGTAGGTAATCAGCCGAGTGTTGCTGATTCAGTATATGTTCAGTACACAGGACGAAACTTAGACCTCAGTATTTTCGACGAGGTAAAACAAGGAGGCTCTTGGTTTGATTTAGCTACCATTCAGGCTCCTTTTCAAGGATTTAGAGGATTTGCAGAAGGGGTTCCCTTTTTTAAAGCTTCTGAAGGCGTACAGGAGAATTTAGACGGAACTTTTACAGCGATTAATCCTGGTCACGGATTTATTTTCTTTCCGTCAGCAATGGCCTCATACAATACCATCACTGCCGATATACCTCAATATGGTCCGATATTTTTTGAGATTACCCTTATCGAAGCTTTAGCTACCGATCACGATGGAGACGGAATTTTATCTATTCTGGAAGATCGCAATGGTAATGGTTATCTCTATGATGATAATACCGACGAGGATTACGAAAATGAGAATAGGCTACCTGTAGCGAATGATTTCTTAGATGCTGACGATGATGGTGATGGTACCCCAACAAAATGTGAGATAAGTCTTGGATTAGATCCCCACGATTCTTCGAGCTATTATGATGCTGATAATGATGGTGACGGCGATGATTGTGACGATTAGTCTATAATTCGATGAATAGACTAAGGATTAATTGACTTGGTCTTAAATCGATGTTTATACCATCAACATTTTGCTCGACGAAACGAGTTTCTTTTTCATTTAATCCTCTCTCGTAGCGTAAATCTAGTGCCAGCTTATTGATTTTAAGACCAATACCAAAATTAGCTCCAAGGGTGATGTCTTTTAATCCACTTTGAGCATCGATTCCATCAAATTCTCCATCCAGGATATATTGAAAACTCGGACCTGCAAAAATGTAGGTTGGCCCAATAAAACCAGAACCAAGATTGAAAGGTAGATCGATTTTGGAAAGGTTTAATTCTTGACCATTGTAATCAGAAGTCGTTTCTGTGTATACGAGCTCAGGTCTCAAGAAAAAGCCTAATACTTGTATTTTTTTATAAAAACCAAAATGAAATCCGGTATTCGATTTCGGGTTTTCCTTGATTCCACTAACCTCATTAAGTAAATCTCCATTTGAATTATAATTAAGTCCACCTTTGATTCCCCAAGAGTTTTTTTCTTGAGCAAAACTTAATGTGGTGCTGAATATCAGAAAAGTGATTAATAAGATTTTCTTCATGATTATGGTTATTTTCGTTTCAGAACTTTTTCGGCCGCTGCAACTATGGCAGTCGAATCAAGTCCGTATTTTTTCATTAGTTGGGCGGGGGTTCCACTTTCTCCGAAAGTATCCTTGGTAGCTACAAATTCTTGGGGTACTGGATGATTTTCAACAAGTACTCTTGAGATACTCTCCCCAAGACCTCCAAGGTAATTATGCTCTTCACAACTTACCAAACAACCTGTTTTGGCTACCGATTTTAAAATAGCTTCCTCATCGAGGGGCTTAATCGTATGAATATTGATTACCTCTGCTGAGATTCCTTTTTTAGAAAGCTCGTCTGCAGCAAGTAATGCCTCCCAAACTAGGTGACCCGTAGCTACAATGGTTACGTCGGTTCCTTCTTCAAGTAAAAGAGCCTTTCCAATTTCAAAGGTTCCATTAGCTTCGGTAAAATTTGGAACGACAGGTCGTCCGAATCTTAAATATACAGGGCCGTCGTATTCAGCAATTGCAAGAGTAGCGGCTTTGGTTTGATTGTAATCGCAAGGGTTAATTACTACCATATGTGGTAGCATTTTCATCATTCCGATATCCTCTAAAATCTGATGAGTGGCACCGTCTTCTCCCAATGTAATACCCGCATGTGATGCGCAAATTTTTACATTTTTACCTGAGTAAGCGATCGATTGTCTGATTTGATCATATACCCTACCCGTTGAAAAATTGGCAAAGGTTCCTGTAAATGGAATTTTACCTCCGATGGTTAGCCCAGCTGCGATTCCCATAATGTTAGCCTCAGCAATCCCAACTTGAAAGAATCTTTCGGGATTCTCATCAATAAAGGGTTGGATTTTCAAAGAACCTACTAGGTCAGCGCAAAGAGCGACTACATTAGGGTTATTTCTTCCTAGTTCGGTCATAGCATCTCCATAACCGCTTCTTGTATCTTTTGATCCTTGATTAATATAATTCATGGGATTGTCTTTTTAATAGTCGCCTAAAGTTTCAGGGTTTTGTTCGAGTGCTGACTGTAGTTGCTCATCATTAGGAGCCTTGCCGTGCCATGCGTGAGTGTGCATCATAAAGTCTACACCATTACCCATAACAGTATGAAGTAAAACTACAACCGGTTTTCCGTTGCCGGTTAATGATTTAGCTTTTTCAAGGCCTTCAACGATGGCTTCTAGGTCGTTCCCTTTTTCGATACTTACTACGGTCCAATCGAAAGCTTCAAATTTAGCCTTGAGATTACCAAGAGATAATACTTGATCAGTGCTACCATCAATTTGTTGCCCGTTGTAATCTACCGTTGCGATTAAATTATCGATACTCTTAGCTGAAGCATACATGATAGCCTCCCAGTTTTGACCTTCTTGAAGTTCACCATCTCCATGAAGACTGTAAATCAAATGGGGATCATTATTGAGCCTTTTGGCTTCGGCGGCACCGACCGCCACAGATAGCCCTTGGCCTAATGAACCTGAAGCGACTCTAACCCCGGGAAGACCTTCATGTGTTGTAGGATGTCCCTGTAGTCTCGAATCGATTTTACGAAAGGTAGCTAGTTCTGAAATAGGGAAATATCCGCTACGAGCAAGCACACTGTAAAATAGGGGAGAGATGTGACCATTAGAGAGGAAAAATAGATCTTCTCCAATACCATCCATATCAAATCCCTCTTTGCGCTCCATGATCTCTTGATAGAGTGCAACTAAAAATTCTGTACATCCAAGTGATCCTCCAGGGTGTCCCGAATTTACTTGGTGTACCATACGAACGATATCTCTTCTTACTTGAGTTGTAAAATCGTTGAGGTGAGTTAGATTCATCAGTAGTACATTTGCGGTCAAAAGTAACCATTATCTTTACGTTTTAATAGCTTAGTTTGGATTTTACGATACAATCAAAATGTGGAAAGGCCCGGGCGGCTACATTTGTAACCGATCACGGCGAGGTGCAAACCCCCATTTTTATGCCCGTAGGTACTCTTGGTACGGTAAAAGGGGTTCATCAACACGAACTCAAAGAAGATACCAATGCGGATATTATTCTAGGGAATACCTATCATTTATACCTGCGTCCAGGTACTGATATCATTGAAAAAGCTGGAGGTCTTCATAAGTTTATTGGATGGGATCGTGCCATGCTCACCGATAGTGGAGGATACCAGGTGTATTCGCTTGCTGCTAATCGTAAAATCAAAGAAGAAGGGGTTCATTTTAAGTCGCACATAGATGGATCAAAGCATTTCTTTACCCCTGAAAATGTCATGGAAATTCAGCGAACTATTGGAGCGGATATTATCATGGCATTTGATGAGTGTACACCATATCCTTGTGAGTATAATTATGCTGCAAGATCAATGCACATGACGCATCGATGGCTCGATCGTTGTATTGAGGCACTTGACAAGTTGCCTTATAAATACGGTTACTCTCAAGCTTTTTTTCCTATTGTTCAAGGCTCGGTTTACCCTAAGCTTCGAGAAAAGTCAGCGGAGTATATTGCCTCTGTCGGTGCTGTAGGTAATGCGATCGGAGGTCTTTCTGTAGGTGAGCCAGCAGAGGATATGTATGCAATGACCGATGTAGTATGTCAAATACTACCTGAAGACAAGCCTCGTTATCTAATGGGAGTTGGTACTCCGATTAACTTATTAGAGAATATTGCCCTAGGTATCGATATGTTTGATTGTGTGATGCCCACCCGTAATGCGAGAAATGGAATGTTGTTTACCTCTGAGGGAACCATAAATATTAAAAATAAAAAATGGGAGGATGATTTTTCACCCATCGATTCTGAAGGACTTTCTTACGTAGACACCACTTACAGTAAAGCCTATTTACGTCATTTGTTCGCTTCGAATGAATTTTTAGGAAAGCAAATTGCTACCCTTCATAATCTTAGTTTTTATCTATGGCTGGTGCGTGAGGCAAGGGCACATATTATTGAGGGAGATTTCTACGACTGGAAAGAAGTGATGGTTGAGAAAATGAGTAAACGACTGTAAGATGCTTACCTTACTTGATCGCTACATATTAAAACAATACTTACTTACCTTTTTTGGTATCCTCTTTCTCTTTATTCCTATTGGGATTTTAGCATCGTTAGCCGAGAAGATTAATAAGATCATTGATAATCAGGTACCTATGAACGAGGTTATTGATTATTACCTCAACTTCACTTTAGTACTGGGTAATATGCTGATGCCAATCTTGTTATTCTTGGCGATTATCTTTTTTACCTCACGATTGACTGCGCGCACCGAGGTTGTTGCTATTCTCAGTTCAGGAGTGTCATACCGTCGCTTTCTCAGACCTTATTTCATAGGGGCCACTTTCGTTGCCATACTAATTTTTGCGATGGGAAATTTCTTTGTTCCCAAGGCAAGTGCAGGTTATCACCGATTTGAGAGCCGTTATTTTCACAACAACAAAGAAGATCGAAACACTCGAAATATCTTTAATCAGGTTGATGATAATCAGTTTGTGTATGTAAGCTATTTCGACCCTAAGCGACTGATCGGATATAATTTCACTCTCGAAGAATTTGACTCGATTGGTCAATTAAAATACAAGATGTCTTCTGCCAACATTCGATTTATGGTGGCAGATTCTACCTACCGATTAACCTCCTATAAAAAACGAATCTTTGAAGATCAGAAAGAAGTCATCTATCAAAAGAGCCGTTTAGACACGGTGTTTCAATTTACAATTGATGATTTAATGCCCGTTTCTTACATCGCTGAGACTAAAAATCTCTTTGAACTCAATCAATTTATTCGAGATCAAAAAAGAAGGGGTAGTCCAACAGTAAATACTTATGTCTTAGAGAAATATAAACGATGGGCCATACCCATTTCGGCCTATATTTTGACACTCATTGCCGTAGCGGTTTCTTCGGTTAAGAGAAGGGGAGGTTTAGGTCTTAATCTCGCCTTTGGTATAGCTATTGCCTTTGTATATGTATTCTTCGATAAGGTGTTTGCAACATTAGCCGAACAGGCCGGTTTCTCACCGTTTTGGGCCGTTTCTCTTCCGGTTTTATTTTTCGGGTCACTTGCTACCTTATTGTTATCGAGAGCAAAGCGTTAATGTGTATATTTGTCTTTCGACTTAACTGAAAACTAACTATTTCTTTATGGAATATCTAGACTTTGAATTACCCTTAAAAGAACTCGAAGAACAGCTTCAGAAATGCCAAATGATTGGTGAAGAAAGCGAAGTAGATGTTAGCGAGACCTGCCAAAAAATTGAAGAAAAGCTAGCCGATAAGAAGAAAGAAATCTACGGAAGTCTAACTCCATGGCAGCGTGTTCAATTATCAAGACACCCTAACAGGCCTTACACTATGGACTATATCAAAGCGCTTTGTGGAGATACCTTCTTAGAGTTACATGGGGATCGTTCGGTCGGAGATGATAAAGCAATGATTGGTGGACTCGGTAAAATAGATGGCCAATCTTACATGATTATCGGTCAGCAAAAAGGATATAATACAAAAACACGTCAGTACCGAAACTTTGGTATGGCGAATCCTGAAGGATACCGAAAAGCGCTTCGTCTGATGAAGTCAGCAGAAAAATTCGGTATTCCTGTAATTAGCTTTATTGACACTCCAGGTGCTTATCCTGGTATCGAAGCAGAAGAACGTGGGCAAGGTGAGGCCATTGCACGCAATATTTTAGAAATGTCTCGTTTAGAAGTACCGATTCAGGTATTTATTATTGGAGAAGGTGCTTCTGGAGGAGCATTAGGTATCGGAGTTGGAGACCGTGTAATGATGCTTGAGAATTCATGGTATTCAGTGATTTCTCCAGAGTCTTGTTCATCTATTCTATGGCGTAGTTGGGAGTATAAAGAACGTGCTGCTGAAGCACTGAAGCTTACGGCTAAAGACATGAAAAAGATGACTCTTATTGATGAGATCATCAAGGAGCCGCTAGGAGGAGCACACGCTAACCGTGCACTTATGTTTGAAACCTTAAGAAAGAAAATTACCAAAACCCACAAAGAACTATCAGAACTTACTGTAAAGCAACTAATCAAAGAGCGTATGCAGAAGTATTGTGATATGGGAGTATACCAAGAATAGAATGAATAGTCCTAACCCTAATCGTACGCAGAATACATCGGGTAATAACCCGGTTATTTCATTGGAGCGAGGTAAATTACCACCGCAGGCGGTAGATCTTGAGCGAGTCGTACTTGGGGCGATGTTAATCGATAAAAAGGGGGTAGATGAGGTGATCGATATTCTACATAAAGAGGCTTTCTATGTAGAAGCTCACCAACATATTTTTGAAGCCATTTACGATTTATTTCAAGAGACTAAGCCCATCGATATTCTTACCGTTTCTAATTTGTTGAAGCAAAAAAATAAGTTAGAAAAGGTCGGCGGGGATTATTACTTAATTGATCTTTCTCGTGCGGTAGGTTCTTCGGCTCACATTGAATTTCACGCACGAATCATTTTGCAAAAATTTGTTCAGCGTAGCCTGATTAAAATCTCTACCGAGATCATTGAAGAGGCTTATGGGGATAATCAGGATGTTTTTGATTTACTCGATTCAGCGGAGGCTCGACTCTATGAGGTGACTCAAGGAAACTTGAAGCGTTCTGCTGAGTCAGCTCAAGATTTGGTAATTCGGGCGAAGAAAAAAATTGAGGAGATTTCGAATAAAGAAGGTTTAAGCGGTATTGCCTCTGGATTTGAGCGATTAGATGCTGTTACCTCAGGATGGCAACCGAGTGATTTGATTATCATTGCAGCGCGTCCGGGTATGGGTAAAACGGCACTTACATTATCTATGGCTCGAAACATTGCTGTGAATTCGGGTCAGCCTGTGGCTTTCTTCTCACTAGAGATGTCTTCAGTTCAGTTAATTACACGATTAATCTCTTCCGAAACTGGATTAAGGTCTGAGAAACTTAGAACGGGTAAGTTAGAAAAGCATGAGTGGGAACAGTTAAACGTTAAGGTTAAGGCTTTAGAAAAGGCTCCACTTTATATTGACGACACTCCTTCACTTTCTATTTTTGATTTGAGAGCTAAGGCAAGACGTTTAGCTTCTCAACATGATATAAAACTAATTATCATCGACTATTTACAGTTGATGACAGCGGGCTCTAGTCAAAAGGGAGGTAACCGAGAGCAAGAAATTTCGACGATTTCTAGAAACCTTAAAGCACTTGCAAAAGAATTGAATGTGCCTGTTATCGCACTTTCACAGTTATCTCGTGCCGTTGAAACAAGAGGAGGCTCGAAGCGACCATTACTTTCTGACCTTCGTGAATCGGGAGCCATTGAGCAGGATGCCGATATCGTTTCTTTTATTTATAGACCAGAATACTATAAAATTGAAGAATGGGATGATGAAGAGCAGTCACCTACTGAAGGTCAAGCAGAGCTGATCATCGCCAAGCACCGTAATGGGGGATTAGATAATATTCGTCTGAAGTTTATCGGGTCACTCGGTAAGTTTGATAATCTCGATCGTCATGATTCACCTTTTGAATTTGCCTCAAAAATGAATGACGATATTAGTCAAATTCGACCCTCGATATCAGACGCATTTTCTGATGACGATGACGATATGCCTTTCTAGTGTTTGAGTAATTCTTGAAGCACTTTTTCAACTCCAAAATTGTCATGACTTTCTGTAACGATTGAGGCCATTGCTTTAATCTCAGGGTGCGCATTACCCATAGCCACACTATTAGGTGTCATTCGTAGCATTTCGATGTCATTAAAGTAATCACCAAATACTAAAATTTCATTGCGATCGATATTGTAGTGGTCTAATAGCTTCTGCAATGCTATCCCTTTATTAGCTTCTTTATGCGAAAGATCAACCCAGTAATCTCCTGATATCTTTACTTGTAGTCCCTTGTCATACCCTTTTACTGCAGGATAGATATGGTGCTCACCGCTGATCGGATGATATAAAGCAACCTTTAATGGAGCATGAAGAATCTCTTCAGTATTGGATATTTGTTGATGACTTGAGTAATATTCTTTTAAAATCTGAATAAACTTAGGATTTTTGCTAGGGGTATAGGCTTGATTTGCACAGCACACTACAGGCTCAATCTCGGGATGAGACTCAAGTGTATTCAGCACCTCGTTTACGGTGTGAATCGGCAATTCCTGTGCATGGATGATTTCTTCGTTCTCAACAATTAATGCGCCATTTTCGGCGATAAAGCTCATTTTCTCACCAATCTCGGTCAGTTTGACAATCATTGATGGATATTGGCGTCCACTAGCGGCAACAAACCGAATACCCCTTTGATGCATCTGCTCGTGCAGTTCTAAGAAAAGGGGGCTAACCTCGTGATTGGAGTTGAGAAGAGTGCCATCCATGTCTGACACCACCATTTTAATATTGGATAGATTCATAAGTGACAAAAAAAATCCCGATACTAAAGGTATCAGGATTTTCATAGCGGGGTTGAATAAATATTATTTTACCTTTTCGACTAACGCTTTGAAAGCTTCTGGCTGATTCATCGCTAAATCGGCTAGAACTTTACGGTTAAGTTCGATTTGGTTTTTCTTTAGCGCTCCCATGAATTGTGAATAGGACATGCCGTGCAGTCTTGCGCCTGCATTAATACGGGTAATCCAAAGGGCTCTAAAATTTCTCTTTTTGTTACGACGGTCACGGTAAGCGTAAAGAAGGGCTTTCTCTACAGCGTTTTTAGCAACTGTCCATACATTTTTTCTTCTTCCGAAGTATCCTTTAGCTAGCTTAAGGACTTTTTTTCTGCGTGCTCTTGAAGCAACTGAGTTTACTGATCTTGGCATACTAATTTGTTTTTGTAGTCGGCGTTCTTTAAGAATCTTTTATTGGGCCGAACTCCATGGTTAATAAATCCCTTACTTATTTCAGACGTAATTGTTCTTTAATACTGTTAACGTCTGATTCATGCACTAGGGTACTGTGCGTGAGTTTAAGCTTACGCTTTTTTGATTTCTTAGTCAGGATGTGACTCTTGAAAGCGTGCTTTCTCTTGATTTTCCCAGAACCAGTCAGCTTAAAACGCTTCTTGGCACTAGATTTAGTTTTCATTTTTGGCATGATCCTATAATTTAATTACCCGCTACTTATTTCTTTACCACTTTCGGTGCGATGAACATCGTCATACGCTTACCTTCTAACTGTGGCATTTGCTCCACTTTACCGAACTCTTCTAGCTCTTGTGCTAGCTTGAGTAGTAAAATTTCACCTTGGTCTTTGTAGACAATCGATCGTCCTTTGAAGAAAACAAAAGCTTTGAGCTTTGCGCCTTCTTTTAAGAATTTTTCAGCATGTCTTTTCTTGAACTCGAAATCGTGTTCATCGGTTTGTGGTCCGAATCTGATTTCTTTAATAACGACCTTAGTCGCGTTCGCTTTAATTACCTTTTCACGCTTCTTTTGTTCGTAAAGAAACTTCTTGTAATCAATTACCTTACAAACCGGTGGGTCTGCTTTAGGAGAGATTTCAACAAGATCTAGTTCTAGATCTTCTGCAACGGCTAATGCCTTAGAAATAGGGTAAATCCCAATCTCAACATTGTCTCCTACCAGGCGCACTTCTCTAGCAGTAATTTCCTGATTGATTTTGTGCGGATTCGAAATTTCTCTTCGACCCTGGGGTTTAGTGCGTTTTCTGCGTATTGCTATGGCCTAAAATTTTAGTTCAACTTCTATTTAAAAGATTTAAGCGTTTGCTTAATTTCTTCGTTAATTATTTTGGCGAAGCTTTCGACATCCATCGATCCTAGGCTCTCACCTCCGTGCCTTCTAACGCTGATTTGGTTGTCATTTTCTTCTTGCTCACCAACAACAATCATTAAAGGTACTTTTTTCATCTCAGCCTCTCGTATTTTCTTACCTACGGTTTCATTACGGGCATCGATAAGGCCGCGAATTTCGTGATTTTCTAATGATTTTAAAACTTTTTCTGCATATTTTTCGTGTTTCTCACTGATAGGCAGAACAATGGCTTGAACTGGTATTAACCACAACGGGAAATTACCACCGGTGTGCTCTAGTAGTAGGGCGATGAATCTCTCTAGACTACCAAAGGGCGCACGGTGAATCATAACGGGACGATGATTTTCGTTATCGCTTCCTTTATATTGTAGATCAAATCGCTCCGGAAGGTTATAATCTACTTGGATTGTACCTAATTGCCACTTACGACCCAAGGCATCCTTAATCATGAAATCGAGCTTTGGCCCGTAGAAGGCAGCTTCTCCTTCTTCGATGACATAAGTAAGTCCTTTATTCTTAGCTGCTGTAATAATAGCTTGTTCAGCCTTTTCCCAATTAGCAACTTCACCGATGTATTTTTCTGGTTTTTCAGGGTCTCTTACCGATACTTGAGCGGTAAAATCTTCAAATCCTAAAGATCCAAGAACATAAAGGGTTAAGTCAATGACGTTTTCAAATTCTCCTAGTAATTGATCTTGAGTACAGAAAATGTGTGCGTCATCTTGAGTAAATCCACGAACTCTTGTAAGACCGTGTAATTCACCACTCTGTTCATAACGGTAAACAGTTCCAAATTCAGCAAATCGCTTGGGTAGATCTTTATAACTCGAAGGGCTGTGCTTATAAATTTCACAGTGATGAGGACAGTTCATTGGCTTGAGTAAGAACTCTTCATCTTCTCTAGGAGTACGAATCGGCTGAAAGCTGTCTTCGCCGTATTTTGCATAGTGGCCTGAAGTTACATACAGTTCTTTTTGACCGATATGAGGTGTAACTACCATTTCGTAACCCGCCTCTTTTTGGGCTTTTTTCAAGAAAGTTTCTAAACGTTCGCGAAGTGCCGCGCCTTTAGGTAGCCAAAGAGGAAGTCCTTGTCCCACCTTTGGTGAAAACGTGAATAATTCTAACTCTTTGCCCAATTTTCTGTGATCTCTTTTCTTGGCTTCTTCAATACGTTCGAGATACTCGGTAAGTTCTTTCTGTTTTGGAAATGAGATTCCGTAAACTCGGGTTAACTGAGGCTTATTTTCATCACCTCTCCAATAGGCGCCTGCGATACTCAGTAATTTGAATGCCTTGATAAAACCGGTGTTTGGAAGGTGTCCTCCTCGGCATAAGTCGGTAAAATCACTGTGATCGCAAAAGGTGATATCTCCGTCGGTTAGATTCTCAATAAGTTCTACTTTGAACGGATTATCTTGGGTTTTATAAAAATCAAGTGCATCAGCTTTTGAAACTGAACGCATTTTGAATACGTGTTTTTCTCTAGCAATTTCAAGAGCTCTTTTTTCGATCGCTGCAAAATCCTTTTCGCTAATAGCGTGCTCTTTAAAATCAATATCGTAATAAAAGCCTTGTTCGATCGCAGGACCAATGGTTAAGTTAACCCCTGGATATAATTGTTCGATGGCCTGAGCAAGTAGGTGAGCACTTGAGTGCCAAAAAGCTTTTTTACCTTCATCATCATTCCAAGTGTATAAGGTAAGCGTACCGTCGGTTTCTAGTGGAGTACTGGTCTCAATGGTTTTCTGATTGTAACTTGCAGATATAACATTTCTAGCAAGTCCTTCGCTTATCGATTGAGCTACCTCAAAAGGAGTGGTTCCTTTCGATACTTCTTTTACCGCGCCATCGGGTAGGGTTACCTTAATCATGTTTCTTACTCTAATTAGGTCGCAAAGATAGTTATAAGCCTTTGTCAGCCAAAGTCTACTTAATGCTTAATTTTGTCTAATCAAAAGTACAGCAATGAATCTATATCTAAAGCGCTTATTCCCTTATCTAGTGCTTGTTTTTATTGGGTTCCCCGGTGTTTTTTACCGAAGAGGATGGCTGTTTGAAAGACTAAACGATTGGCATTCTCCTTTTTTAAACGGTTGGTTTACTGCCATTACTTGGTTAGGCGATGCGACCTTTGCGGTTCTTATTCTCTTTTGGTTGTATTGGTTCAAAAATTATAAATGGGTATACGCCTTTGTTTTAGGGTTTGTTCTGCACGTTATTTTCGTGCACATTTTTAAACAATGGATTGCACACGGTTTTGAAAGGCCATTTCTGTATTATCAGCAAATCGGATTAGAAAGTTCCTTTGATTGGATCGAAGGAGTTTCTATTCGAAAATTGAATAGTTTTCCTTCGGGTCATACCGCTACAGCATTTTTCTTTGCAACTTTTCTTAGTCAGTTGAGTAGAAGGGCAATGGTGTATCTCTGGTTATTTTTAGCCATCATGGTTGGCTTATCAAGAGTCTACATTGGTCAACATTGGTTTATGGATATCTATGTCGGAATGTTATTCGGTCTATGGTCTACTCTACTTAGTCTTCATTTGGTCAATCGGTATCCAAGGCCTTGGTTTGAAAAGCGTAGAAAGCAATGAGTCAAATAACTTCCTTACTTAGAAAATATCCGTGGCTTATTTTTAGCCTTATCGCTTTTCTTGTTTTTATACAATACAATTGGAGTTATCCGATTAATATTCTTGACGAAGCTAAAAACAGTGAGGCAGCTCGGGAAATGCTTGAAACCGGTCGTTGGTTTTATCCGACCTTCAATGACGTCATTCGAACCGACAAGCCACCCTTGCACTACTTTTTTATGGCTTTGGGTTATCTCGTTTTTGGTGTTGGTCCTTTCGGAGCACGGTTTTTTTCAGCGGTCTTTGGGGCATTGACCTTCTACATAATTGTCAAGCAAACAGCGAAAGATCTTGGTAATAAAATCGCAATTTATTCGGGGCTAACCTTTGTTAGTTCGTTATTATTTGCCCACGAATTTCACATGGCGGTTCCCGATCCTTACCTGATTTTTGCGGTGACTTGGGCAATTACATCTTTTTATCGCTTTGAAAAGGAGTCTTCAAAAGCTCAGTTATGGATGGCCTACATTGCAATTGGGCTTGGTTTATTAGCAAAGGGTCCTATCGCTGCAGTGATCGTACTCTTATCGGCTGCCTTGTACTTTACACTCACCCAACAGTGGTCTAAATTATTCACGTACAAGCCTTTTGTGGGAGTATTCATTTCTTTGGCAATCGCTGTTCCGTGGTATTATATGGCACATATTGTTACAGAAGGTGTTTTTACTGAAGGTTTCTTTTTAGATCATAACCTTAACCGTTTCAGTGATCAAAAAGAGGGACATGGTGGGCCCTTTATAATTACTCCACTGCTGGTTATTGCCGGTCTTTTACCTTTCGGAGTTTGGCTCATTTCTGCACTGATTAAGGCTTTTCGATTACGAGGACATTCGAATTGGCTAACGCTCTGTTTTTCAGTCGCTATAGCAGTGCTTACTTTTTTTAGTTTTTCGAGTACTAAACTTCCGAATTACCCGATGCCTGCTTTCGGCTTTATGACGGTAGTTTTAGGTTTTTACTTTTCTGAACTTGTTTCTAATCAGAATTTCAAAGCGTTGAAAGGGGGGCTTTGGGTATTGACTATACTCAGTACTGTACTGACCATAGGTGCTTACCTTGGACTGGCTACTCACAGAAGCTTGTTTTTGTATAAGAATTTGGCATTTTTCATTTTAATCTTACCCGTTAGCAGTCTCCTTATCGTTCTTACTTTAAAAGCACGATCGCTACATCAATCATTACTGCTAACCGCTCTAAGCTGGATGATTTTTGGATCATTTCTATGGGGATATCTCTTCGGTCAAATAAGTCTTGAATCGCCTGTAGTCAAAGTGTCCCCATATATCAATCAGCCTTCAATTCAAACGCTGGTTTATCAGCGAATGGACCCCGCTTTTCCCATCCAATTAAAGCAAACCTTTAAAACGATTCAAAAGCGTGAAGCACTGTTAACTGATCCTTCGTTTGATTATATATTGACCAATACCAAGAATAAGGAAGATATTCAGTGGTTAGATACTTACTTTGAGAAGGTGGTAGAGGCTCCTGCACTTTTTGAGGATCATACCACTAGACTCTATCAGCCTATCAAATAAGCGAGTAACATTCCTAATAGAACCATGACGATTCTTGCCAGGTTAAAGCGATGACCTTTCTCGCTTTCAAAGAGAATGATCGCACCTACATGAAGAAAAATTCCCGCAGACAATGCATTTAAGTAGGGGGTATAGGTAAGTACCCAATCCAAATTGGTAATTAGACTTCCTAGCGGTGTGATTAAACCAAATAAAAGAAGTGCACTAAAGGCCTGGATCTTTGAAAGATTGGCTTTTAGGGCTAGGGTATACAAAATCATTGCAATAGGCACCTTGTGCAGGCTCACCGCGAGCAATAAGTGTTTTTCACTATCAAGCGGCATACCTTCGATGAAGGCATGTACAAATAGGGCAGAGAAGATTAGGGCAAAACCTGAGAACCCATCAGACTCATTGAGATGAGCGTGACCGTGTTCGGCACCTTTAGAAAAACTCTCTAAAATCATCTGCAGTAAAATACCCCCGAGAATAATTAGCGAGATTAATCGACGATCTAACCCTTGCTCAAACAAATTAGGCAAGAGCTCGATCAGTGTGATGGATAGAAGGAATGACCCACTAAATCCTAACAGGAGTTGTTTGAATTTTGATACCTTTTTCGCACCGAATTCAGTGATTAATGCGCCAAGGATGACAGCGACTAGTGGAATACCTATGGTTAGTATCATGGGGTAAAAATAGACTAATTTAGCGCAGCATTTATTCAGTACAATGAACCAAGACACCTCTTTTTTAGCAAAGACCTTTTACGGCTTTGAGCCCCTTTTAGAAAAAGAATTAAGAAAGCTCGGAGCTAAAAACATCAAATCAATCAATCGCGCAGTCTCTTTCGAAGGAGATCTAGGGTTCTTGTACAAGGCGAATCTCTCGCTGAGAACCGCTTTAAGAATTTTAATGCCTATTGGGTGTTTTCCCGTGAAAAATCAAACCGATTTGTATCGCGCCATCGATCGAATTGATTGGTCGAAGTGGTTTTCGGCTGAGCAGAGTTTCATCATAGATGTGACGCTTTTTTCAGATCATTTCAATCACTCTCTATTTGTCGCCCAAAAGGCAAAGGATGCTATTGTTGATCAATTTTCGAAGAGAGAAGGCAAGCGACCTTCGGTAACTACCGAAAACCCTGATATACGTATACAATTGCATTTACAAGGGGATCAGTTAACGATTTCTCTTGATAGTTCAGGAAACTCTTTACATCAAAGAGGTTATCGTATTGAGACAAACATTGCACCGATCAACGAAGTATTAGCTGCAGGTATGCTACTTCATAGCGGATGGGAGGGTAAAACTTATTTTTACGACCCCATGTGTGGAAGTGGGACTTTAGCGATTGAGGCAGCGATGATTGCTTGTAATATCCCGCCTAGTTTGAATCGAACCACTTTTTCATTTATGAATTGGAAGAATTTCGATACTGAACTATTTGAGTTAATTCGCAATTCGTGTCTATCTAAAGTCAGAGAGTTTAGAGGACATATTTATGCTTCAGATAAGGCCCCAAGTGCCGTGCGAAAGACACAAGAAAACATAGAAAATGCAGGACTAGAAGAATACATTTCTGTGGTTCGTTCTGATTTCTTTTTTGCAGATCGCCCGTCAGAGGTTCCATTGCACATTGTTTTCAATCCGCCCTATGGAGAGCGACTACCCATTGATGCGGATGTCTTTTATGGAAAAATAGGAGACACCTTAAAAAAAGAATATCAGGGCTGCG
>CAXPJI010000049.1:0-25000 GCA_964217345.1 Euzebya sp. | reverse complement strand
CACTGATCCATTGATGAAATTCTTGATCCTGCCAGCGAAGACGTTGACTGAAAGCAAGACTACTCTGTTTTGATTCAAAAGCCTCGTAAGAGAGTGAAAGCCATTGTCGATTTGAGCTTTGAGCACTAAGATGAAAAGAACTGAATAGAATTAGAGGTAATACAATTTTTCTAAGCATTGATTAATGGTATATGGTGTAGGTAATTTGATTGAGCTCTTCGTCAATTCGGCTAAGATCTATTCGTTTGATTTTCTTCTGAATTTGACGCTCTAAACGTTCTTTAAGTAATACTTGTTCAAAAACATCTTCTCTAGTTAAAGGCAAAACAACTACTGTCTTTGAAAGCTTTTCTTTCTGAGCGACTTCGATGTCGCGATCTAGAAGAACTTTCTGCGCTGCCGCAATACTTGAGGTGACTAATATGTTCAGGGGAAGTAGTTCGCTTACTGGATCAAAGGGTGCGAGTGAATTAATCACGGCCAGCCCAATAAAAGCAAATAGATAGGTCATTTCTTGGGCCTTGATCGTCTCTGTGCGGTAACGAATGATGCCAAAAATGGCAAAAAGACCAAGGGCCATCCCTAGATTAAGATCAATGGTGTTTAGTGTGAAACACAAGAAAAAAACGACCGTGCTGATCACAAAATAAGTATAGGTGTTTCGCTTGGGATTTTCTTTTTTGAAACTCCCTAATGCAATAAGAAGACTTACAAATAAAAGAGTAATCAAGAATCTTAAGCCCATATCTCCAGATTCTAGCAGTCGTAGAAAATTCATGTGTTAGATTTGTCTAAAGTTAGTATTAAATTATATCATTCATCTATGATGACCTTGAAGCCTATAAATTTTCTCATCCTGATCCTCTCATTAAGCTTGCTTTCTTGCGCAAGTGAATTAAAGTTGGGCTCTAGCGACGCTCCCGAAGGAGCCTTAAATCGTTCTAGTGACTTGTTGCCTTATGTTCAGGTGCTTACTGACGCGCCGATTCTCAATGAGCCTAAGGTAGGTGGAGAGATGAGGATCTTTGAACGAAACGAACTTACTCATACGCAGTTTATGGGAATTGAGTACCGAGGATCTACTTCATATCGTCTGTCTGATAAAAAGTCTTTTGGGGTAGAAACCTGGGACGAGACCGGTAATGATCTTTCAGTCGAACTATTAGGTATGCCCGCAGAAGAAGATTGGATCTTAATGGGTCAGGTTTTTCGAGCTCCAAATACACTGTTTGATACTACCTTTTTGTTTCACCGTCTGGGTTATGAGTTATTTAGGTCAATGGGAAATTATGCCGCTCGATCTCGATTTGTAGAGCTTGAAATTAACGGGGAGTATTTAGGGATATACCTACTGATGGAAAAGTTGAAGCGTGACGAAAATCGAATTAATATTCAATCGATAACTGAAGCCGATAATACTGGAGATGCTCTTACGGGCGGATATATTTTTAAAATAGACAAAACCTCAGGCAGTGAAGTAGGTACAGGTCAGCCGTTATCTTATTTCGATAACAACTGGGCCGACGATGCAAGGTATACCGAGGCAGTTAGTTTCAGATCAGATTTCAGTATTTTAGGAGAAGAACTTCAGGAGGCGCCCTTTGGAGAGCCCTATCACGCCAATCAGTATTTAGAGATCTATTTTGTCTACGAGTATCCAGACTATAAATTAATCACCCCTGAACAGAAGAGCTATTTACAAAATGAGATTGGACAGTTTGAGCGCGCCCTTCTAGCTAGAGATGGATCATACACGAATTTTATCGACTTACAAAGTTTTGTAGATTACTTTATACTCAATGAGTTAACCATGAACGAGGATGCTTATCGCCTAAGCACCTTCTTATATAAAGATCGCAACGGACCGATTCATTTGGGGCCGGTATGGGATTTAAATATCGGATACCATCGCAAGTGGAACCGAGTTCCTGAATCAGATTGGATTGCCAACTTCAATGATTATATCGGAGAGGACGCCTGGATGGTTCCCTTCTGGTGGGATATTCTTTTAGAAGACGAAGCCTTTAAAAATCTTTTAAAGAGTCGTTGGCAAACCCTTCGTTCGGGAGCACTCCAGATTTCTACTATTGAATCAAGAATCGACGCTGATGTGAAAACACTCAAAGATTCGGGAGCAATTGAGCGCAATTTTGAACGATGGACGGGTATCGAAGTAGATTACGATGCCGAGATTTCTGCGCTTAAAGACTACTTGAACCGAAGAATCAATTGGATGGATCAGAAAATTACACAAATGTAAACACTTGATTTACAATATTTTAAAATTTTATTTTTCAGTTCAACTTCGAGTGATGTAAAATCAGTGATTAAAAAGGTTCTACTTTTGTGTTGAACCAAAAACCCGCTATGGCAAAAAATTTAGTGATTGTAGAGTCACCGGCGAAAGCCAAGACGATTGAGAAAATTTTAGGGAAAGACTTTGTTGTAGAGAGTAGTTATGGTCATATCGCAGATCTTCCTGAAAGCGATATGGGTATTGATATCGAGAATGATTTTGCGATTAACTATGTAGTTAGTGATCGATCAAAGCCACAGGTAAAAAAATTAAAAACTTTAGCTCAAAAAGCTGAAACCGTTTGGCTCGCAAGTGATGAAGACCGCGAAGGAGAAGCGATCTCTTGGCACCTGATGGAAACCCTAGAACTTCCAGAATCTAAAACCAAACGAATTGTATTTAATAGTATTACGAAATCTGCGATTGAGAGAGCGATTCAAAATCCCCGAAATATTGATGGAAATCTTGTTGACGCTCAACAAGCGAGAAGAGTTTTAGATCGAATTGTAGGATATGAGCTTTCTCCCGTTTTATGGAGAAAGGTAAAGCCGGGTCTTTCTGCGGGTCGCGTGCAATCGGTTGCGGTGCGACTGATTACAGAGCGCGAAAGAGAAATTCAAGCGTTTTTACCCGAGCCTAGTTTTAAAGTAAAGGCCTTTTTTCAAACCGCTGATCGTTCGAAATTAGAGGCTAAAGGGACTAAAGACTTTGATAATTTCGAATCTGCTGAGCAGTTTTTAGAGCAAAACAAATCGGCTGTTTTTACGGTTTCTTCACTCGAGAAAAAACCTGCTAAAAAGTCTCCTGCGGCTCCTTTTACGACCTCGACACTTCAACAAGAGGCATCTAGAAAATTATATTTCCCGGTACGAAAAACCATGCAGGTAGCTCAGCGTTTATATGAAGCTGGACTCATTACCTACATGAGGACCGATAGTGTAAATCTATCGTCTGAAGCTATTGCCATGATTAGTGCTGAAATTGAGAATCAATACGGTGCTGATTATCTTCAAGTTCGTTCATACAATACCAAATCAAAGGGTGCACAAGAGGCCCACGAGGCGATCAGGCCGACGCAGATGGGTAATAAATCACCGAATCTTGAGAGAGACGAGGCGAGACTGTACGAACTGATTTACAAAAGAACACTTGCTTCTCAAATGAGCGATGCTCAATTGGAACGAACGAAAGTTGGTATTACAGCTTCTACTCATGATTATCTCTTCGCTGCTCAAGGCGAAATTATCACCTTTGAAGGATTTTTGAAAGTTTATCTAGAAGGTACGGATGATCAAGATGATGAAGAGAGCGGTCTTTTACCAACCATGACTATTGGGGATGAATTAAATCTTCAAACCCTTCATGCTACCGAGCGATTTACTCGCGCACCTTACCGATATTCTGAAGCATCACTCGTTAAAAAGTTAGAAGAATTAGGTATCGGTCGACCATCAACTTATGCGGCTACGATTAGTCGTATCATGGATAAAAAGTATGTTGAAAAGGGTGCGATAGAAGGAAACGATCGATCGTATAGAGAGCTGAGGTTGAAACAAAATGAAATCGTTTCGAAAACCTTGACTGAAAAGGTTGGGGCTGATAAGGGTAAATTAGTTCCTACCGATATTGGATTTGTTGTGAGTGACTTCTTAGTTGAGCACTTTCCATCGATTGTAGACTATCATTTTACGGCTGAGGTTGAAGAGAAATTTGACCAAATTGCCGCGGGTGAAATTGCCTGGAGAAACTTGATGAGAGAATTCTATGACGATTTTCGTCCGACTGTAGACAAAGTAAAAGATACGGCAGAGCGTGCGAGTGGTGAACGCCTTCTTGGTACCGATCCAGATTCGGGTCGTCAAGTCATCGTTCGATTAGGACGCTTTGGTCCCATGGCACAAATCGGAAGTCCTGATGACGAAGAAACTCCGCGATATGCTGGATTACCACCTCACCAATCGATCACCAGTATCACCTTTGAGGAGGCGTTAGATCTTTTCAAGCTTCCGCGAACCCTTGGTGAATACAATGGAGAAACCTTAGAGGCAAACATTGGACGATTTGGTCCCTACGTAAAGTATGGAAAGAAATTTGTTTCAATGGGTCAGGAGGATAGTGCCTTTGAAATTACCCTTGATCGTGCGATTGAACTGGTCAAGGCAAAAGAGTTAGCAGATGCCCCGATATTTGAATATGAAGGGCACGGTGTAACCAAAGGAACCGGTCGCTTTGGCCCCTTTATTAAATGGAACAGTCTTTTTATAAACGTCAATAAGCGTTATGATTTTGACAACCTCAGTGAGGCAGACATGGTTGCCCTTATTGAGGAGAAAAAAGTTAAAGAGCGCGAGAAGCTAATCGCCGCATGGCCTGATGAAAATATTCGTATTGAAAAGGCGCGATGGGGTAGGCACCATGTCATCAGCGGAAAATTAAAAGTTGAATTGGATAAAGAAATCGATGCAACCGCGATTAGTTTAGAAGAGGCAAAGGCGATGATAGAAGCTGCTAAGCCTGCTAAAAAAACCCGTAAGAAACCATCGGCTAAAAAGTAACGTCAATGACCTTTGATTTTCTTCAGCCAGTCAGCGATTCGGTATTGGCTCACAACGAGCTTCAACCCGATCAAAGCCTAGGTAAGCAGTTTGTAAAGCACACGGTCAAGTCTGGAGTTCCAGAAATTAAAAACGGTTCTCTTGTACTTCTAACGGTAGAAGAACAGCGTACCCCCTTTGGTAAACGTACAGAGATCTTTGATGCTTCGGCTTTTAGAAATGCGTTGTATCCGTTATTTATGGGTAACTGGGCGGTGAATTTGGTCGACTTAGGTTCGATCACCGCTGGCGATACTCTTGAAGATACCGAATACCTTCTCACCACAGTAGTAGAAGAGTTACTCAAACTAGATTGTACATTGATTGTTATTGGTTCAGTACAAGGGTTGACTTATGCTACTTATCGCGGATTCGACCGATCGGGTAAGATGGTTCACTTGGCTCATGTAGATGCTAAGTTTGATTTGAGTATTGGCGAGGAGATGGTTGCCCCTGAGGCCTATCTTTCGCGCATCATTACGAAGCCTCCTAACCACTTGTATCACCTTACCCAAATGGGTTACCAATCTTATTTTGTAGCTCAAGAAGAACTTGATTTGCTTGATCAATTGCATTTCGAATTGTATCGTTTAGGTGCTTTAACTTCTGATATTAGAGCCGTTGAGCCCTTGTTACGATCGGTTGATCTGCTTAGTGTTGACATGAAAAGCGTTGAGGCCAGTGCTCTTGGCGAGGTTAGTGAGGCTTCACCAAACGGATTTACCGGTCGTGAGATTTGTGCACTTATGCGATATGCTGGGATCGGGGACACCGTTAAAGTAGCTGGTATCTATGAGGTGGTCAACAACACCAAGTCGAATGCGCTTGCGGCACAGATGATATGGTATTTCATGGAAGGGTATTCGCTCAGAACCTATGAAGAACCAACTGCTGAAAATCCTGACTTTTTAAAATTCAATGTCCCCACAGATGTAGAGCATCTGGTTTTTTTTAAATCACTTCAAACTGAGCGCTGGTGGATGCAAGTGCCAAAAGGAGGCTTCGAAAAGGCTGCAAGACCTACCGATAAGCCACTTTTAGTACCCTGTTTAGAGTCAGATTATCGCAAGGCTCTCGATAATGAAGTGCCTGAACGTTGGATGTCGGCTTTCAGAAGATCGATGCAGTAAATTGTTATATTTGATATTCATACCACAGAAAATCCGATGAAGTTGAATACCTCTACTGTTACTAAGTTTCTCTTTCTTTTTTGTACGCTGCTTTATGTGGCTGAGACTGTGGCTCAAAAAGGCCCTTACGATTTGCGTAAACCGAAAGGTTCAGAGGACGTAATGATCGGTCCTTTTAGCGGTACATTCACTATGGGTACTGCGGATGATCCTTATGGAGTAAAAGACGCCCCCCGAAAAGAAGTCACGATCAAAAAGTTTCTGATTGATGAGTCTGAGGTGTCGAATAAAGAGTACCGTCGATTCGTAAAATATGTACGCGATTCGATTGCTCGTACAAAGCTGGCTCGTCTTGCTGAGGATTTAGGGCTTACCGCTGAAGATGAAGGAATCGGACGCTACGCTTTTTTACCACTCGATACCGCCAAGGTTGCCGATAAGTATTATTATGAAAATTACCTTCTCTTCAGTGACGATATCTATGCGGGTAGAAAACTGAACTGGGATGTAGATTTAGAGTGGGAGCCTGAGCAATATCCAGACATCTACTATGCAGAGGTTATGGACTCGTTGTTTTTGGAGAAGTGGGAAACTTACAATGGTAAGCGCATGCTTGATGTCAAGCAATTAAAATATAAATACACGTGGTTCGACGCCAAGGAGGCATCAAAGAACCCAAAACAAAATCCGATTGATTTTGTTCGCGAAGAGGTGGTATCTGTGTATCCTGACACACTTGCTTGGATGAAAGATTTCGAATACTCGTTGAACGAGCAAATGTTCACAGAATACTTCTGGCATGAGCAGTACGATGATTTCCCGATAGTTGGGGTGAATTGGGAGCAAGCGAAAGCTTACTGTGACTTCAAAACCTATGCAATTAACGAGAACTACGAAAAACTTGGAAAGCCAGCGGTGCCTGCCTATCGCTTACCTACTGAAGCAGAGTGGGAGTTTGCTGCTCGAAATGGAGATTCTGATTTAATCTATCCATGGGAGGGCGAGGATCTGATCCATAAGAATAATGGCTACCGAGCAAATTTCAAGCCTGATGATGGTTATGATGCCGATGGCGAGGTCTACGCGGCTAAGGTTAAGGATGCTAAGTATTTTCATTCAGGGAGTTCTAAGCTCTACCACATTGCTGGTAACGTAGCTGAGTGGACGGCTTCAACCTACAATCCGGATAGTTACGAATTTACCTCTCCACTCAATCCTAATTATGTTGATCCTGAAAATCCAAAGAAAACTATCCGCGGTGGATCTTGGAAAGATATCGCCTACTTCATCAGAGTAAGTACCCGTGATTATGAACATAAAGATTCAGCACGTGCCTACATCGGTTTTAGAACCGTTCGCGATTACGTGCCCCCAAAACTTGACAATTAAAGATCGTTGATATGCTTTCGAAAAAAACAATGAATATGGCCTATGGTCTCGGCGCATCAGTCGTGATTTTAGGAGCGCTTTTTAAGTTAACTCACTTTGAGATCGGATTTCTGAACGGTTCTGTTCTGCTCAGTATTGGACTAATTACAGAGGCGGTTATTTTTGGTATTTCAGCTTTTGAAAAACCTGAAGAAGATTACGATTGGTCACGTGTTTATCCTCAATTGAAAGGTGGAGCGGCTGGCACTGTTCCTGAAACGCCTGAAGGGCTCTTATCTAAAAGAATTGACTCCCTACTTAACGAGGCGAAAGTTGATGCTGATCTCATGAAGCGACTGGCTCAGAGCATTGAAAATTTTGAACAGCTTGCAAAGCAAATCCAGCCTTCAGTAGAGGCATTAGGTCAAACTGAAAAATACGCGCAAGAGTTAGCTAAAACAACCGAGCACTTGCAATCGCTACAGCAAATGTATGCCTCACAGGTCGAAACCAATACTCAGAAAACTAATCTCGACAGAGAATTAGCGGAGCAAACGGCACTTCTTCAATCTCAATTAGTTCCATTGGTTGAGAACATTAAAGGACTCAACGAAGTGTATAGCGGCATGTTAAGCGCTCTTAAAAAATAGGTATGGCTTCAAGACTAGGACCAAGACAGCGCATGATTAACCTCATGTATCTTGTGTTCATCGCAATGCTGGCGTTGAATATGAGTAAGGAGGTTTTGTCAGGATTTGGCTTGCTCAATGAGAAATTCGAACGTAACGTCGAAAAGACTTCAACAAGTAATACCCAGTATCTGCTTTCGTTGCAACAGAAGGCTAATGATAATCCGGCCAAATTTGGTCCGTTATATCAGAATGCTCTTGACTTAGAAAAGGCTGCTACCAGTCTCTCTTCTTATTTGGAGACTCTGAAATCTGAAATGATAGCTACTGTAAAAGATCCATCGGATTACGAAGTGATGGACTTGAGCAACTATCTAGACACGAAATTTTTTAAAGGGGAACGTTTAACAGACGAAGGAACCGCATTTATAGCTAACATTGAAGCTTTTAAAGGTGAGCTCCTTCGCATTATTCCAGAGCAGAATGAGACTCTAAGAGCTGCTGTGACCGAGCGATTTGAAACCGGAGATGGGGATTATGAAGTCACTAATCGTGACGGTCAAAAGCTTGGATGGTTGAATTACCATTTTGAAGGGTTTCCGCTTGTTGCATCTCTTACCAAGATTAGTGCGATTCAATCGGATGTTGAAGCGACGGAGCAAGAAATTTTACAATCGCTACTAGAGGGTCAATTAACCAGAGAGGTTTCAATGACCAACTACACTACGCTTTTAGAACAATCAAAAGGAGCTTATTTTTCTGACGAATCTTTTGACGGAGCAATCGTCCTTGGGCGTAAAGATGGAACAACACGCCCTAATGAGGTTAGCTTGAAATTAGACGGAATCCCTCTCGATGCAGATAAGGATTTCTTTATTGAGGAGGGTCGCGTTCGATTGAACGTAGCTGCGGGAAATCCGGGAGATCATAGGCTAGAAGGACGCTTATTATTCCTTGAAAATGGGGAAGAAACAGAGGTTCCAGTTAATTTAGCATTTTCAACAATAGCTAAACCGAATACCGCGGTAATTTCAGCGGATAAAATGAATGTGGTTTATCGAGGAGTAGATAATCCAATGACTATTTCTATCCCTGGTATTCCCAACAACAAGGTTAAGGCGACTGCGCCTGGTTTAAAGGCGTTAGGTGGTAGTAGTTATACCGTAAGACCCTCGCGAGGAGAGTTTTTGAGAATTGAGGCGAAAGGTGAATTGCCTGACGGAAGCCAAGTAACGACCACTACTCAATTCAGAATAAAAGATGTCCCCGCACCAAGCGGAACGGTTCGAGGTGAGTTCGGAAGTGTGCGAATGTCACGATCTGAACTTGAAAAAACAATTGTAGGAGCAGAGCTTGTTGATTTTGATTTTGATCTGCCGATTGCCGTGAGTGGTTTCAAAATGAAGATACCCAACCAGCCAACTATCGAAGTTAAAGGAAGCCGAATGGATGCGAAAGCGGTCTCTGCAATACGAAGAGCTTCTCGTGGAGATGTGGTTCGAATCTTTGATATTAAAACCTATCCGACCACAGATACTTCTTATTTTTTAAAGCCTGCCGCGCAGGTAATTGTTGAAATTATTAACTGATCACTGCGATGAGAGTTTTATTAATACTTGCCTTAACCCTATTTTTCACCACTGCTGTGAACGCACAGGGAAATGCTAAACTGTTTCAAGTTCCTAAGGCTGAAGACAAGGCATTGGCACCTGATGATAACGAGTCGATTATCCGATATGAAAACGTTGCTGATCGCTCTATTTTGTGGTCAAGAATCGTTTGGGAAAAGGTGAATCTAGAGGACGAGACTAATAAAGTGCTTTATTATCCCGTAGATACTCTTCGTACTGAAAAGCGTTCTCTTTACTACACCTTATTAAAGGCCCTTAAATCTGGTCGTCTTCGCGCTTATTCAGATTCGTATTTTGAAGAAACGAGACAATTCGAAGACCTATTGCCCGCTATTCAAAAAAGAGATACCACCTCTGCCGGTTTTGAATTACTCAACCAAGGAAAGGCATTAACTGAGGCTTACATTGCTCAACGGGATATATCGGCTTATGATATCAAAGAATATCGAGTCAAAGGAGTTTGGTATTTTGATAAGAGAAGGTCGGAGTTGCGTTATCGTATCTTAGGAATTGCTCCTGTAGCCCCCGATGTAAATTTTATTGATCAAGTAGACAGTGAATCAGGTGAGGAGTATTTAGTGGAGTTATTCTGGGTATGGTACCCTGACGTTAGGCCTTTACTTGCTGCAACACCCTCGTTTAATGCAGTGAATACTAATTTTCCGGTATCTTTCGATCGTATCTTGAATACACGAACCTTTACGGCTGAAATTTATAAGACAGATAATGAACTAGACGATATTGCTGCTTTACAGCGTGATCTCCAATTTCCTGATTTCAGTTCAGGTACAGCAGCCGAGGAAGAGCGATTAGCACAGCGTAAGCGTTTGTTTGATCTGTTCAAAGGCAAGAAGAAAGAGGAGAATCAGACCACGGTTCTTAATCCCACTAAACAACAATAATTTTGTCTACTGAAGTCGATTATATTATTGTCGGCTCAGGCTTAGCGGGAATCTGTTTTGCCGAACAGTTAAGGCGTCGTGATCGATCTTTTTTGGTTGTTAGTGATGAATCTCAGTGTGCTTCAGAAGTAGCAGGAGGGCTATATAACCCCTTGATATTAAAGCGATTTACTCTTGCCTATAATGCCGCTGAGCAGCTGGACTACGCTATGCCTTTCTATGAAGAATTAGCGGCTTTTCTACGGGTTGAAATCGACCAAAAAATACCCACTTTGCGAATTTTAAATACGCCCTCAGAACAAAATGCTTGGTATGAGGCTCGTGATAAGAGAGGGTATGAGCGTTTTATGAAAGATAGCTTCGAAGTGAATACCAACGAAGGTATCGAAGCCCGCTATAAACTTGCAGAGGTTTTAGAAACGGGCAAATTAGACACAGCGCTACTAAGATCGGCTTACAAAGCCTATTTGAAAAAACAGAATCAACTGCTTGAAGAGCGATTTGATTATGATCGCTTGCAATTCGGTGATAAGTTTACTTATGGTAAACTTCGAGCAAAACACATCGTTTTTGCCGAGGGTTATGGACTTAAGCAAAATCCTTTTTTTAATTATTTGCCACTGAATGGGACTAAGGGGGAGTTACTGCTTATTCGTTGCGAAGGGCTCGATGAAACTAGAGTTATTAAGTCAGGGGTTTTTATCATTCCGGTAGGAAAGGATTTATACCGTGTAGGAGCAACTTACAAGTGGAAGGATAAGACGAATATACCCACTGAGGAGTCTAAGCAGGAACTGATCGAAAAGCTTCAGAAGTTTTTGAAATTACCCTTTGAAGTGATTGATCATGTCGCAGGAGTCAGACCCACGGTTACCGATCGAAAACCCTTAGTGGGTACGCATCCAGCCTACCCGAATTGCCATATACTTAATGGGATGGGATCTAGAGGGGTGATGATTGGACCGATAACCTCAGAACAGTTGTTTCAACATATCGAAGCGCAACAGCCCTTACCTCAAGAAATCTCTATTGATCGTTTTGGCTCACTTTGGCCGCCTCAGGATCATAGCTAATAAAAAAGTTAATCCAGATATTTCGGGCCAAACGCATATTTACGGGCATTAGAAGTACAATAGAACCGATAATGCTTAAAAATGCCGTGACCATGCTAGTGCCAATGATGAAGCGACTAGTAATAAACGCTGCCACGGCGATAGCAACTCCAAGTGCATAACTAACGTACATCGCTCCGTAGAAAAACGACGGTTCGATTTTATACTTAGTACCACATTTTGAACATCTTTCGGGCATATCGTAGACCCTTGCAATATTAAATGGGTTTGGAATTTTATACATGCTCTCTCCATGGCATTTCGGGCATTTCGAGCCGAAAATACTATAGAGTTTATTTCCTTTTTTAAACATGGTTTTACACTTTGTAATTCAAAGATAGGCGACTTTGAAAGTAATGAAAGTAACCTGTGTTACCTAGCTCTATTTTGTTAGCTGATGTGGTATCTTTGCGCCCATGTTAAATCTACACAACGCCGCCATATCATTTTCTGGCACCTACCTTTTTCAGGGAGTTAGTTATAAACTTAGTCCTGGTGACCGAGTAGGTTTGATTGGGAAGAATGGCGCCGGAAAATCAACCATGCTCAAGGTGCTTTCTAAGGAGTTAGACCTTGATGAAGGTACGCTCGCTTGTGACCGAAATATTACTATTGGGGTTTTAAAGCAAGACATTGATTTCGTTCAGGGACGTACCGTTCTCGACGAATCCTATGAGGCGTTTTCTGAAATAAAGAGTGTAGAGCGAGAAATGGACCGTGTCAATCACGAATTGGCAACGAGAACTGATTATGAGAGTGAGGAGTATCACGATCTCATGGTAGCGGTGAGTGATTTGAATACGAGATATGAAATACTAGGGGGGTATAATTATCAAGGAGAAACCGAACGTGTTTTACAGGGTCTAGGGTTTAAACGAACTGACTTCGATCGTTTAACCGACACCTTTTCGGGAGGATGGCGTATGAGAATCGAGCTCGCCAAATTACTCCTTCAAAGACATGACGTTTTGCTTCTGGATGAACCCACGAACCACTTAGATATTGAGTCGATACTTTGGTTAGAGACCTTCTTGAACTCGTATCCAGGAGCAGTGGTGATCGTATCTCACGATCGTATGTTCTTAGATAACGTCACGAATCGAACGATTGAAATTTCTTTAGGTCGAATCTACGACTATCAAAAACCTTATACCCAATTCCTAGCGCTTAGAGATGAAATCAGAGAGCAGCAGATGAATGCGCTTAAGAACCAAGAGAAGCAAATTCAACAGACCGAAAAATTAATTGAAAAGTTTCGGGCGAAAGCAACGAAGGCTTCGATGGCTCAATCGCTAATCAAAAAGCTCGATAAGATTGATCGAATCGAAGTGGATGGCACTGATACAGCTGTTATGAACGTTCGTTTCCCGGTATCGAAACAACCCGGTAAAGTCATCCTAGAATTCGATAAAGTTTCTAAGTCTTACGGAGAATCTTTGGTGCTCAATGAAGTTTCTTTTCTTCTTGAACGAGGATCGAGAACCGCCTTTGTAGGTCAAAACGGTCAAGGTAAATCTACCCTTGCTAAGATTATTGTTGGTGAGTTAGCGCACCAGGGACAATTTAAACTGGGACACAATGTTGAAATCGGATACTTTGCCCAAAACCAGGCAGAATACTTAGATGGTGACAAGACACTATTAGATACCATGATCGACGCGGCCAACGAATCAAACCGAGCTCAGGTTCGAGATATTTTAGGTTCATTTCTGTTCGGAGGCGACGATGTGGATAAACAAGTAAAAGTGTTGTCGGGAGGTGAGCGCAATCGACTCGCTCTTGCTAAATTATTACTGCAGCCTTTCAATGTGCTGGTGATGGACGAGCCTACTAACCACTTAGATATTAAATCGAAGGAGGTATTGAAACGTGCACTTCTCAATTTTGGAGGTACCCTACTCGTTGTTTCTCACGACCGTGATTTTCTACAAGGGCTTACAGATCAGGTTTTTGAATTTAGAGATCATAAAGTGAAACCTTATTTGGGAGATATTAATTTCTATTTGGAGCAGCGAAAGGTGAATGACTTTAGAGAAGTTGAAAAGGCAACGGTTAAAAGTCAAACCTTTGATACCAAGAGTGCAGAAAAGCCTTCTAATGAAATAAGCTACGCTGATCAGAAGAAATTAAAAACCCTTAGTAATAAATTGGGTTCTATTGAAAAGCGAATCACAGAATTGGAGGCAGCGATCGCCGCTAAAGACCAGGAGCTTTTAGAACGATATGAGGAACTCGTTAAGACCAGTGGTTATATGGATCGTTATCAGGAGCTAAAGGCCGAGTTAGAAACGAAAATGCAAGAATGGGAATCGATTAGTGATCAAATCGAATCCTTTAATGCCTAAATAAATGTTTGAGCATTTTTTTCAGTGTCCCTACTGTTGGGAAGAAATTTCAATGATTTTGGACCCTATCGATGGTAGACAAGTCTATGTCGAAGATTGCGAGGTATGCTGCAATCCCATTGAGGTTGATTACCGTTTTGAATCTACGGAAATCGTTGATTTTGAGGCAAGAGAGATCGGTCAGTAATTTGGCTAATTCTTAATCTTTTATTAAACTTTGCCGCTAAGGTTAGACATTCTCACATTTTTAACCCATATTTGTTTAACCTTTTAAGAAATTCGATGAACAATTCTGTAGAAGATTTACTGACACAAGCCGAAGAATACGAGCAACTTGCCATGAGTCACATGAGCACCAGTGATCGTGTAAAATATTCAAGAGAGGGTAAGGCCTTAGTTCTTGCGATCAATGAGATTTACAAGGAGTCTAAGGATCCTGATCTCATGGATTGGATGAAGCGCGTGACAGCTAAAAAACAGAAAATCGAAAAGCGCATTAAGCACGTTCCTACGGTTTAAATGTTCACATCCTCTTCTGACATTGCCATCCTTGGTGGTGGTATCAGTGGTATTATTGCTGCATTAGAACTTGAAGCAAGAGGCATTTTTCCTACCCTATATGAATCTACAGACCGATTAGGGGGCCGGGTTAAATCAGATTTTTTTGATGATATTCCCCTCGACCACGGGTTTCAGGTGCTTCTAACAGCCTATCCGGAAGTTGTCAAGTACCTAGATCTGTCTGCGCTCAAATTACATTACTTCAGGCCGGGAGCCTATATCTTTGGAAAAGATGGTAAGGTGGAACTTATCGGAGATGCCTTTAGAGACCCTTCTTTTTTGTGGCCTACCGTTAAAGCGAACTCTGCAAGTCTACTCGATAAAATTAAGCTACTTGTTGAACAGCGAAGAATTAGCGGTTTACCGGTAGAGGAAATCTTCAATCAACGCGATCAATCGACCCTTGAATCCCTCTATTCGAAATACAGTGAGCGATTTATTAATCAATTTTTCAAACCATTTTATGGAGGTATTTTCTTAGAAAAAGAGCTCCAAACTTCAGTGAAACAGTTTGAGTTCGTTTTTCACATGTTTGCCAATGGTTATGCGGCTTTGCCGAAAGGAGGCATGCAGTCAGTAATTGACCAACTCTCTGCCAAGCTTACAAAAACAAAGGTGTTATTGAATCACAAAGTAACGATTGAGGAGGTTAAAGATCGACACGATAAGGTGATACAAACTTTTGCAGAAAAGGCTCAGAAGTGGCATGGTACTGAGGTATTTTACTTTGAATTACCCAAAGCATCTAAGTATTCTGAGAAATTAAAGAATGTGATCGGATTGTTTCCTGAATCAAATTCAGTGAATTCGATGCATGTTCTCCAAGGTGGCAACACTGCTATTCTTTCTGCTACCGCTATTGGTGTATCAGAAGATTCAGATCGACTTGAGGTATTGATTAGAGAGGAGATTAAGACGCGTTCGGGAATTGAAGCTGGAAAGCTTGTTAAGCATTATAAGATCGAAAAGGCGCTCCCTGTTATTTCTGAAATCCGCCTCAAACCTGATTCGTCAAAAAATAATCAGAGCGTCATCCGTTCAGGAGATTACTTGCTTTACCCTTCACTGAATGCCGCAATGAGTAGTGGAAGAATCGCTGCTGAGAAGGCATTTAAGAACGAACTATAATAAAAAACTTTAGAATAAATTTAGTTTATAAGATTATCTTATAATTGAATTAATACAACTTATTTGAAAGTGACTCTATCGCACTGAATATGAATTAATTTGCAAAAAATTTTACTATGCACTCACACGATACAAACGAAGGAATTGAAAAGTGCCCAGTAATGGGGGCTAAGCACCGTCACACGGCTGCGGGAGGATTTTCGAACGCAGATTGGTGGCCTGAGCAATTGAACCTCAGAATGCTTCATCAGAACACTTCTGAAATGAAGCCTACCGGAGCAAATACTGATTACAGAAAGGCATTTGCTTCAATCAACTATGATGAATTAAAGAAGGATTTAGCTCATTTAATGACTGATTCTCAAGACTGGTGGCCTGCTGATTACGGTCATTACGGTCCATTCTTCATCCGAATGGCATGGCACAGTGCGGGTACTTACCGTATTCAAGACGGCCGAGGTGGTGCAAGAGCAGGAACGTTAAGAATGGCTCCTCTGAACAGCTGGCCAGATAACGGAAACCTTGATAAGGCCCGACGTCTTCTTTGGCCAATCAAACAGAAATACGGGAATAAGCTCTCATGGGCAGACCTAATGATTCTTACTGGTAATGTTGCACTTGAAACTATGGGCTTTAAAACTTTTGGTTTTGGTGGTGGTCGTGCAGACGTATTTGAGCCGGAAGGTGATATTTACTGGGGTCCAGAAACAGAGTGGTTAGGAGATAAACGATACACTGGTGATCGTCAGCTTGACAATCCATTAGCTGCGGTTCAGATGGGTCTTATCTATGTTAACCCAGAAGGTCCTAACGGTAAGCCAGATCCTCTAGCTTCGGCACGTGATATCCGCGAGACTTTTGCTCGAATGGCTATGAACGATGAAGAGACGGTAGCACTTGTTGCAGGTGGTCACACTTTCGGTAAGACACATGGTGCTGGTGATACAGCACATGTTGGCGTAGAACCAGAAGGTGCTCCAGTTGAACAGCAAGGGTTTGGATGGGCGAATAGCTTCGGAACCGGGAACGGTGAATATACCATAACCTCTGGTCTTGAAGGTGCTTGGACGCCAACTCCAATTCAGTGGGATAACAGCTATTTCGAAACCTTATTTGGTTATGAATGGGAACTAACTAAGAGCCCTGCGGGTGCTTACCAGTGGAAGCCGAAGAACGGTGAGGCTGCTGATGCGGTTCCAGACGCGCACAATCCAAATAAGCGTCACGCTCCAATGATGGCAACTTCTGATATTGCATTAAGAGAAGATCCTGCTTACCATAAGATTTCGAGAAGATTCTACGAGAATCCAGACGAATTTGCTGATGCATTCGCAAGAGCTTGGTATAAGTTAACGCACCGTGACATGGGTCCTAAGACTAATTATGTAGGGCCAGAGGTTCCAGCAGAAACTTTAATCTGGCAAGACCCTGTTCCAGCGGCTGATTACAAGCAAATCGAAAGTTCAGATGTTGCTCAATTAAAGTCAGCTATATTAGGTTCAGGATTATCAACTAGTGATCTGGTTTTCACTGCATGGTCATCTGCTTCTACTTTCAGAGGTTCAGACCTTAGAGGTGGAGCCAACGGAGCTCGTATTGCTTTATCTCCACAGAAATTCTGGGAGGCAAATGAACCTGAGCGTTTATCTAAAGTGCTTTCTTCACTGGAGAAGGTAAAGGCTGATTTTGATGCAAAAGGGGATAAAAAAGTTTCTTTAGCAGATCTTATCGTTCTCGGTGGTTGCGCAGCAGTTGAAAAAGCTGCAGCAGAAGCAGGTGTTTCTGTAGAAGTTCCATTTACCCCAGGTCGCACAGATGCAACCGCAGAAATGACTGATGTTGATTCGTTTGCAGTTTTAGAGCCTAAAGCGGATGGTTTTAGAAACTTTATTAAGGGTAGAGCAGATCGTCCGATAGAAGAGCTATTGGTAGACAAGGCGCAACTATTGACCTTAAGTGCACCAGAGATGACTGTTTTAGTTGGAGGTTTACGCGTGCTTGGCGCGAATCATGCTTCTTCTTCAAATGGTGTGTTTACCAATAATGTGGGTGTACTGTCGAATGATTTCTTCGTGAATCTACTAGATATGAGTACGAAATGGGAAAAAGGTGAAGGCGGAACTTACATCGGTACGGATCGCGCAACCGGTACTCAAAAGTACACAGCCACTAGTGTTGACTTAATCTTCGGTTCGAACTCACAATTGCGTGCACTTGCTGAGGTTTATGCCGGTGCTGATTACAAAGAACAGTTTGTGCATGACTTTGTAACTGCATGGAATAAAGTGATGAATTTGGATCGTTTTGATTTGTTAGACTAATTCATTTTTGAGTTTAGCTTAAGCCCTGAAAGTCACATTTTCAGGGCTTTTGTTTTTAATTAAAGTTGTGCGATCTTCGCAGCATGAATCGACTGCAAACCCTTTCTTCTCGAGAAAAATTACTGATCGCCTTTGTGCTGATCGCAATACTCAGCCGTCTTATTCCGCACTTACCTAATTTCACAGCGGTGACGGCAACAGCTCTTTTTGCAGGACGTCACTTTAAAAATAAGGCACTCGCCTTCGCGGTACCTTTTACCGTGATGATCCTTTCTGATGTAATCCTCGGTTTTTACACCATTAGCTGGTTTGTTTACGCTTCATTTGCTATGGTTGTTTTTATAGGACAATGGTCTCGGAAAATGAATGTACTTACCGTCTTGTCTTCATCGCTTGCCTTTTTTATTATTTCTAATTTTGGTGTATGGTTGCTTGGATACCCATTGACCATCGAGGGCATCATCGTTTGCTATACCGCAGCTATCCCATTTTTTAGAAATGCCCTATTAGGTGATCTTTTTTACGCTGCTATCCTTTTCTACAGTTTTAAATGGGTTGAGCGACGTTACCTTCTTGGGGTTCAATCTTAAATAAAGCCCTATTTTCGCGCCATCAATCAAAAACGCGAAATGAAGAAGTATCTAAGACTTTTCGACTTTACTTACACCTTTAGCTACAAAACCGAAATTCTGTCGGGTATAACAGTTGCTTTGGCCCTGGTGCCTGAGGCAGTTGCTTTTGCATTAATTGCCGGTCTCTCTCCACTAACAGGCTTGTATGCTGCCGTTGTAATGGCATTGATTACTTCAGTATTCGGTGGTCGACCTGGTATGATTTCAGGTGCTACTGGTGCTGTCGCTGTAGTCCTTGTTTCATTAGTTCAATCACACGGTGTAGAATACGTCTTTGCTGCCGTAGTCTTAGCGGGTCTTATTCAGATATTGTTTGGGCTATTGCGCTTGGGTAAGTTTATTCGTTTGGTGCCACATCCCGTAATTTTTGGATTTGTTAATGGCCTGGCAATTATCATTTTCATGTCGCAATTGGCTCAGTTCAAAGACGCCTCGGGAAATTGGTTAGAAGGCTCTGCTTTATATCTCCTTCTTGGTTTAGTGGCCTTCACGATGTTTATCATTCATTTCTTGCCAAAGCTAACCAAGGTTGTTCCTTCCTCACTTGCAGCTATACTCATCATTTTCGGGTTGGTAACCTTCTTTAATTTAGATACCCGTACTGTTGGGGATATCGCATCTATAAAAGGAGGCTTTTTACCCTTTCATGTTCCTGCGATCGATTGGACAATTGAGTCCTTGAAATTAATTGCTCCGTATTCACTGATTATTGCAGGTGTTGGGCTTATAGAGAGCTTACTCACTCTCAATATTGTAGATGAGATTACAGAAACTAGAGGTTCTGCCAATAAAGAGGCTTTAGCTCAAGGGGTTGCTAATACCCTTTCGGGAATGTTTTCTGGAATGGGCGGATGCGCTATGATCGGACAATCACTCATTAACGTTTCTAACGGAGCCCGAGCACGTCTTTCGGGAATCGTTGCTGCTATCGGACTCCTGAGTTTTGTGATGTTTGGTTCATCTCTTATCGAGCGTGTACCTATGGCTGCACTTACCGGGCTTATGATTATGGTATCGATAGGAACATTCGAATGGGCGAGTCTTAGAACTTTTAACAGAATGCCGAAGTCAGATGTTTTTGTAATGGTATTAGTGACCTTAGTGACGGTATTCCTTCATAATCTTGCCCTAGCGGTTATTGTTGGTGTGATTATTGCCGCTCTTGGTTTTGCATGGGATAACGCGGTGCGAATTCGTGCACGTAAGCGAATCGATGAATCGGGAGTTAAGCATTATGAAATCTACGGTCCACTTTTCTTCGGTTCGGTGGCGGCTTTTAATGAAAAGTTCGATGTGTCTAATGATCCTGATGAGGTTGTGATTGACTTTGCAGAGAGTCGTGTAGTTGATATGTCGGCTATTGAAGCCCTAAATAAGGTTACTGAACGTTACGCTAAGTCGGGGAAGAAAATTCATTTAAAACACCTCAGTAAGGACTGCTTGAGATTGATAAAAAATGCAGAAAGTTTAATAGAAGTCAACATTATTGAAGATCCTACTTATAAGGTGGTAGCAGACAGATTATAGGTTCTGATGTTAATTTCAGTACGTAAAAGCCGCTCTTTGCGGCTTTTTTGTTGAACTACACCCTATTTTTTTGCACTATTTTAACCTAAATCGAGTGGCAAATCAAAATTTAGATTTCAAATAAAGTGTGAAATAATTGCCGATTTGATAATTATGCTGTGAAAATCTGCAAATCTAGGCCTAATTGGCATCCGATATTTTGTATGTGATAATTTTTGCATTACTTTAACACCTTGAAAATAAACTAAACTTAAACTTTACTCTTATGAAAATGATGCTTAAAGGTTTTCTGTTTTTCGCGGCACTATTGTGTTTCGGTATGACAGAGGCGCAGACTGTTTCAGGTACTGTTTCTGATAATCAGGGACCACTACCAGGTGCGACAGTCGTAGTTAAAGGTACAGCTACGGGTACTACAGCAGACTTCGATGGTAATTATTCGATTTCAGCTGGTGCAGGAGATGTACTTGTGTTTTCTTATGTAGGTTACACTGCACAAGAAATCACTGTTGGCAACCAGAGTACTATTAATGTAGTGCTTGAGTTGGGCAATGTGCTTGAGGAGGTTGTAATCACTGGTTACGGTTCACAGCAACAAAAAGAAATTACTTCTGCGGTAGTTTCTGTGGACGAGGAATCGTTCAACAAGGGAGCTATCAACGATGCTTCTCAACTACTTCAAGGTAAGGTTGCAGGTCTTCAGATCTACAACAGAGGTGGTAACCCTAACGCAGGTGCGGTAATTCGTCTTCGTGGTCTTTCGACTATTGGTGCGAATGCTTCTCCACTTGTAGTAATTGACGGGGTAATCGGAGCTTCACTTAACAACGTTGACCCTAGCGATATTGAGAGCATCAACGTTCTTAAAGATGCTTCTGCTGCTGCAATCTACGGTTCACGTGGATCTTCAGGGGTAATTCTTGTTACCACTAAATCAGGTAAAGCTGGTGCAACTCAAATTAGCTACAATGGTCAGTTCTCTACTTCTGGTATCTTAAATCAGATTGATTACATGAGCCCAGAAGAGTTTGTTGCTGCTGGTGGTCGTGATCTAGGATCTAAGACTGATTGGATTGATGAGGTAACTCGTGATGCATTCACTCAGATTCACAATATTTCTGCTGCTGGTGGAAATGGTTCGACTTCATACCGTGTATCTGCTAACATTCGTGATGCAGAAGGTATTTTATTAAATAACGGTTTTGAGCAATTCAACACTCGTTTAAACTTCTCAACTCGTGCACTTAACGATAAGTTGAAAATCAACTTCAATACTTCGTTCACTCAGAGAGATCAGCAAAACGGTTTCAACGAGGCACTTCGTTATGCGACATTATACAACCCAACTGCTCCTGTATTAGCAGCTAACGCTCCTTATGCATTCAACGGTGCACAGTTTGGTGGATACTTTGAAACTCTAGGTTTATTTGATTCTTATAACCCAGTTTCAATTATCAAGCAGAACATCAATAACGGTGAGCGTCGTGAGCTTAACTACGGTGTTGATTTAGCGTATAGCGTTAATGATAACCTAACTGCTTACTTCCGTTCTGCAGTTCAGACTACTGACTATGCAAACCGTCTATATTATAGAACTACTTCTCTTTGGAATGGTGGTGCTGATTCTCCTGTTCGTAAGGGTTCTGCTCAGTTCTATGAGAACAACTTCGATTTCCAGTTAAATGAGGCTTATGCTACTTGGAGAAAGTCATATGACAACATGAACATTGCAGTTACTGGAGGTTATTCTTACCAAAAAGAGAACTACAATGAAGTATACTTCTCTCTAGGTGATTTCCCTGGTGATCAAATCGATTACATCGATGCAATTGAGTACTCTCAAGACTTATTAAATGCAGGTCAGATTTCTGCTAACTCATCAAGAAACCCTGATACTGAAATCGAAGCATATTTCGCTCGTTTAAACATGACAATCGCTGACAACTTCTACTTGAATGCGTCTGTTCGTCGTGAAGGTTCGACTAAGCTTGGTGCTGATAACCGTTGGGGTACTTTCCCAGCTGTTGGTTTAGGTGCTGACTTAAACTCTTTCCTTGGTTTAGAAGGTGTTCAGCAACTTAAGGCTCGTGCTTCTTACGGGGTAACTGGTAACCTTCCTGGTTCTTACGGTCTTTCTCAAGAAATCCGTGGATGGTCTTGGGGTGGTGACGGTGCTGCTGGTGGATCTACTGGTCTTCTACGTGCTGCTAACCCTAACCTTAAGTGGGAAGAGAAAGCTGAGATTAACTTCGGTATCGATTTAACTATGGATCGTTTCTCTGCTACACTTGATATTTACCAACAAACTTCGAAAGACTTCATCATCAACCGTATCGTAGATGCTGCAGTTTACGGTTTCGATCGTCGTTTCGAGAATGCTGGTCAATTATCATCTGATGGTGTTGAATTAGCTCTTAATTATGACGTGACTGATAACTATACTACAGGTATTGTTCTTTCACGCAACAAAGTTGTTCTTGATGAGTATGTTCAGGATGCTGATAAATTCGGTAACCTAGGTGCTCCTGGTCAGAACGATACTTTCGTAACTCGTGTTAAAGTAGGTGAAGAAATCGGTCAAATCTGGGGTCCAGTTTGGGACGGTACAGTTACTAACGGTTCTCAGAACTTCGTTGATGTAAACGGTGATGGTCAATTAGTAGTTGGTCAAAACAACGCACTTGACGAAAACGTCGACTTCGATGTATTAGGTAGCGGTATTCCTGATCTAGAATTAGGATGGTCTAACCAACTTACTCTTGGTAAATACACGGTTAATGCCTTCTTCAGAGGTGCATTTGGTCACAGCTTAGTGAACACTTTCCGTGCATTCTATGAGCCACGTGTAGGTTCTCAGAAATCTTACAACTACATCAACACTGAGCTTGCTAACGACGCGATTAAGAACGCAAACTTCTCTTCTTTATATGTTGAGAAAGCTGACTTCTTCAAGTTAGATAACCTTACTGTTTCACGTCCTATCACTGATAACGTGAACTTATCACTTAACGTACAGAATGCGTTCGTGATTACTAACTATACTGGATCTGATCCTGAGCCAGCGTTATTCGATCTTTTAGATGGTAACCCACTTGCTCCTGGTATCGATCGTAGAAATAGCTACTATTCAGCACGTTCGTTCACTTTAGGTGTAAACATTAACTTCTAATAATAAAATTGATATGAAAAACTTACACAAACTTCTATTAGGTTTCGGACTTGTAGGTTTAACCTACTCTTGTACCGATCTTGAAGAGGACCTCGTAGGGGATCTTACACAAGATTTCTCTGTAGAGGGAATCTCTACCGGTGCTGCCGGTGGTGGTAGTGACGTTCTTACTGCAGTATTTGATGCAGTTCGTAACGGTGGTACTGCTAACCACGGTGGTTACTTCTCAGTTCAGTCAGTTTCAACTGATGAGATGGCGGTAACTCAAAAAGGTGGTGACTGGTATGATGGTGGTATCTGGTTAGATATGCACCGTCACACTTGGACTCCTGCTAATGGTCCTATTACAGGAACATGGGCACAGCAATACGGTTCTATTGCAGCTGTTAACAACGCAATTGCAAATTCAGGATTAAATGCTGACCAAATGGCACAAGCAAAAGTTGTTCGTGCTTACCTACACTGGAGATTAATGGACTTATACGGTAACATCGTTATCGCTGATGGTTCAGGATCTAACGCTCAGTCAAGCAGAACTGCTGTATTCAACTGGATTGAAGGTGAATTACTTTCAGCTCTAGGTATGAGTGGAGGATTCGACCTTGCTGCCCTTGAAAACTCAAGTCTAGGTACTGGTGATAACAAGTACAGAATTAACAGACACGCTGCTTTAGGTATCTTAGCTAAGCTTTACCTAAACGCTGAAGTTTATACGGGTACTGCTCGTTATGCTGATGCTGCCGCTGCTGCTGGTTACGTGATCGATAACGGTCCTTACCGTTTATCTGATTCTTCAGTTTCTGTACCTAACTTAGCTAAGCGTCCGTCTGTATCTACTGATCCTGATAACCTTACTGGTTATGCTGCGATCTTCTCACCAACTAACGAAAACAACCCAGAGATTATCTGGTCTGTTAAGTACGATGAGGCTACTGCAGGTGGTATGAACTTTGCTAAAATGACCCTTCACTATGCTTCTCAGTATACTTGGAACTTCGAGGCTCAGCCATGGAATGGTTATGTAGCTCTTGAAGAGTTTGTAAATTCTTACGAAGATGGTGATGCTCGTAAAAAGGCTAACTTCATCGCTGGAGCTCAGTTAGATTACGGTGGAAATGCACTTGTGGATCTTGCATCTGATACAGCGTCTCCTGAGATTAGCTATTCACTTTCAATTAATGAGCTTGAGCCAAATGCTGCTCGTACAGGTGGTTACCGTTTAGGTAAATTCAGCTTCCAGCAGTTTGGTCGTCCAAACATGAACAACGACTACCCAATCGTTCGTTTAGGTGATCTTCACCTAATCCACGCTGAGGCTATGGCTCGTAATGCTGGTGACTGGTCACTTGCTTTACCTGAAGTAAATGCTATCCGCGCTAGAGCTGGTGTTTCAGCTATGAGCAGTATTACTGCTGATCAGTTCTTAGCTGAGCGTGGTCGTGAGATGTTCCAAGAAGCTTCTCGTCGTACTGACCTTATTCGTTTTGGTAAGTGGGGCGGATCTTGGTGGGAGAAAGGTGCCTCTGCAGAATACAGAGAGCTTTTCCCAATTCCAACAGAGCAGCTTACAGCTAACTCAAATCTTACTCAAAATCCTGGTTACTAAACCCTTGATTTTTATAAGATAAGGGCGGCCCATTTGAGATCGGAAGAGC
>CAXPJI010000048.1:0-3314 GCA_964217345.1 Euzebya sp. | reverse complement strand
GTTTTCTCAACGATTACTTTGATTCGCTTGGGGTTTTTCATGGGTTGATTTTGGCTTCTTTTAGTAGTTTAATCATAAGGCCTTTCCCGAGTTCCTTACTGCCGAGATTTGGGAATATTATTGTATTGGTGTGTATGGGGTGTCGTAGCTTGATATGAGATCCTTTTTGCGAATGAACAAACCAACCGGCATTTGTGAGCAGTTTAAGTACTTGATTACATTTCATCAAAAGTAAATAAAATATTACTTAATTGAAATGTAAATCTACTGGTGCTTAATGCAATTGCCTTACAGGTGATTACTCTAATTCAAGCTTTCGAAATTTACCTGGTTATTGGAAACCTGTAATAGTAGAATTCATAGCCTAATTTAGGCTTTGCTCATTTAAAAAAGAGCTTTCGCGATTTCTTTGATATTCTTAGGGCGGCTCATGGTGTAGTAGTGGAGAATAGGTACGCCAGCCTTCATTAGCTCTTTTGATTGCTGAATACACCATTCGATACCTACTTCATAAACGGCTTTGTTATCGTCGCAAGCTTCAACGGCGCTGACTAGATCACTAGGTAAGTCAACATGAAAACGGTAAGGCAAAAGGTTAAGTTGTCTTTTCGTTGAAATGGGTTTTAGCCCCGGAATAATGGGTACATTGATCCCTGCTGATTTGCATTTGTCGACGAACTCAAAGTATTTCTGATTATCAAAAAACATCTGAGTGATGATGTAGTGTGCTCCCTTATCGACCTTGACTTTTAGCATTTTAAGATCGTGATCCAATGATGGTGCTTCCATATGTTTTTCAGGATAACCGGCTACACCGATACAAAAATCTGTGGCGCCTGGGCTTTCAAGCCCTTGATCTAAATACAATCCATGATTCATTGAATTGATCTGTTCGACGAGTTCAGAGGCGTAGGCATGTCCACTCTTTTCAGGCTTGAAGTAGGTCTCAGAACTCATCGCATCTCCCCTTAGGGCCACGATGTTGTCGATTCCAATAAAGTTAAGGTCAATAAGCAGGTCTTCGGTTTCTTCTTTGGTAAATCCGCCACATAAGACGTGAGGAATTGCGTCAACCCCGTATTTATGCTGAATGGCTGCAGAGATTCCTAGTGTTCCTGGTCGCTTTCGCGTGACCTTTTTTTCAAGTAGGCCATCAGGGCGTTCCACGAAGGTATAGTCTTCACGGTGATAGGTTACCTCGATAAACGGAGGATTGAATTCCATGAGCGGATCGATAGCATTGTATAAGGACTCGATGGTCTCTCCTTTATTTGGAGGAAGTAATTCAAAAGAGAAAAGTGTTTTCCCGTTAGCTTTTTTAATGTGTTCAGTAACCTTCATTGCTAGTCCTCTAAATTAGGCATTAACCATTTTTCTGCTTCTTGTATACTGATCGATCTTCTTTCTGCGTAAACTTCGAGTTGATCTCTTTTTATTTTACCCAATCCGAAATACTTAGCCTTGGGGTGTGCGAAATAATAACCCGATACCGATGCAGCTGGCCACATGGCAAGACTCTCGGTTAGGGTTACACCGATACGCTCCTCTACTTGCATCAGTTTCCAAAGTGTTGGTTTTTCAAGGTGGTCTGGGCAAGCTGGGTATCCCGGCGCAGGCCTAATCCCAGTATAAGCTTCTTTGATAAGTTCGTCGCCGCTTAGTCTTTCATCCTTGGCATACCCCCAAGTTTCTTTACGAACTTTTTCGTGTAGGTATTCGGCAAAGGCCTCGGCAAGTCTGTCAGCTAATGCTTTGACCATGATGCTATTGTAATCGTCGTGATTCTTTTCGAATTCGGCGGCTAGTTCGTCTGAGCCAAACCCGGCGGTAACACAGAAAGTTCCCACATAATCTTTATGTGCGGATTCGGCAGGGGCGATGTAATCGGCAAGAGCTAAGCTTTCTTTTCCGCCTCTCGCTCCTTGTTGTCTTAAGGTGAGTAGACGGGCCTTTTCACCACTTCTTGACTCATCCTCGTAAATCACGATGTCATCTCCCTCGCTAGCTGCTGGATAGATTCCGTAAACCGCTTTAGCAATTAGTTTATCGTTTTCGATAAGGTCTGCAAGCATCGTATGGGCTTCGTCAAGAAGCTGTTTGGCGTGATCTTTTAATTCGGGGTCTTCTAGAATATCAGGGTACTTACCGTGTAAATCCCAGGTCCATATAAAAGGACTCCAGTCGATGTAAGGAATAAGATCGCGTAAGTCTTGTTTTTCGATGGTCCATACTCCTATGTGCTCAGCGGCAATGGGTGGTTCTGCATCAAAGTCGATTTTAAAGGCAGCCTCTCTGGCAGCCTCAAGGGTGCGATATTCTTTATTCTTCTTGCGAAGAGGGTATTCAATTCTGAAGGTTTCGTATTCAGAGCGAATTTGCTTTTTGTAGTCTTCGCCCGTGTCTTTTCCGAGTAACTGGCCGGCAACGGTTACCGCTCGAGAAGCGTCCATTACGTGAACCACTCCTCCGTCGTATTCTGGATCAATTTTGATAGCGGTATGGGCTCTAGAGGTAGTTGCACCACCGATTAACAGTGGAATATTGGCTCCTACACGTTGCAGTTCTTTTGCTACAAATACCATTTCGTCGAGAGAAGGGGTGATAAGCCCAGAAAGCCCGACCATATCGACGTTCTCTTTGAGTGCAGTTCCAATGATTTTCTCGGGAGGCACCATAACTCCTAGATCGATGATTTCGTAATTGTTACATCCGAGAACGACTCCCACGATATTCTTACCGATATCGTGTACGTCGCCTTTAACGGTGGCAAGTAGAATCTTTCCAGCTTTTTCTTGTTTTCCTGAAGATTCAGCCTCGATAAAGGGTAGCAAATAGGCTACGGCTTTCTTCATCACACGAGCCGATTTCACTACCTGGGGTAAGAACATTTTACCTTCACCGAATAGATCTCCGACAATATTCATCCCAGTCATTAAATGACCTTCGATGACTTCTAGGGGTCTGTCTACCGAAAGCCTTGCTTCTTCCATGTCTTGATTGACGAACTCATCAATTCCTTTAATGAGGCTATGTGAGATACGCTCTTGAAGTGGTAATTCTCTCCATTTCAGGCGATCGGTATTCGCTTCTTTGGCAGACCCCTTAACATTCTCTGCAAAATCAAGCAGTCGCTCGGTGGCGTCGTCTTTTCGGTTGAGTAAAACGTCTTCTACGTATTCGAGCAGTTCTTTGTCGATATCATCATAGACCTCAAGAAGGGTTGGGTTGACAATCCCCATCGTCATACCGTGCTTGATCGCATGATATAGAAATGCCGAGTGCATTGCCTCACGAACGGTATTATTTCCTCTAAA
>CAXPJI010000047.1:0-8612 GCA_964217345.1 Euzebya sp. | reverse complement strand
ACTGAATCAACCTTATAGCAAGCTCGCCTATGATTTACTCACAGAGCAGAACTATCCGAAAGACGCTAAGTTTCCACCTTACGACGCTATCGCCTGGACGCTTGACTTACTTTACGGTGTCGACGTTGAAAGGGAAGAACAGTGGCATGAGAATCCCTCAACACTTCAACTTCTCACCGAAAAGGTGGTGTATAGTGGAAAGGTTGAGGGAACTTCAACCACTTACGCTATTAATTACAAGGCTCAATCAAATGTGGTTCCAGCCTTGTTCGATTTAAAAGGAACGGCTAAGGCCTATGTAGTGGATAGTTCTACGGAGCTTGGGGAACAAACCCTAGCACCAGGTTCGATTATTATCGAAAACCTTGGAGCTAAAAAAGCGAATGAGTTGGCTTCGAAATTCGGTCTTGATTTGATTTCGATTAACGAAACCATTAGTGATAAACGACTGGTGAATCTTCCTAAAATTGCTGTTTATCACAGCTGGACAGACACTCAAGCAGAGGGCTGGGTGCGCTATACTTTTGAGCAGTTAGGGGTGCCTTACACGAGCATTGATAAGGATGATTTAAAAGCGGGTCGATTATCAAGAGACTTTGACGTGATTGTGATTCCGCATTTTAGAAGGGGAATGACGCAGTTTGTACATGGGGTAGACGAGAAGTTTGGGCCAATGCCTTTTACAAAGACCAAAGAACATCCTTCACATGGGTATCCCGATCAAACGGATGATATGACTGGCGGACCAGGCTTCGATGGTTTGGATAAACTGAATGAGTTCGTGAAGAATGGTGGGGTACTGGTGCCTCTAGATAATGCCGCAGCAATTATCGCTGACCTTGGTATTGGAGGAGTTTTAAGTAGCTATCGCTCATCACGCTTATTTCATCCAGGATCAATTGTAACTGCAAAGGCTAGAAGTATAGAAAGCCCTATTCTCTATGGTTACCCTGAAGAATTTCACTTGTACAAAGGAAACACCCCTATGTTACGATCTGATCTTCTTGATCGTAAGTATATGGTTGCGCAATTTGGTGATGAACCTTTAGCTGATGAAAAACCCTACACCGGAGAAATCATGGGATTGTCGACGACGACAGAGACTCTAGAAGAAGTCAAAGAGTCGGGTAAGCCTAGAAAGTACGTCATGTCAGGAATGGTTCGAAATGAAAAGGATATCATCGGTACGGGAGCTATTTATAATGTACCTCATGGCAAAGGCCATATTGTTTCATTCGCTTTTAACCCGTTAGATCGCTTCTTGAATCATCACGATAGTGGTCTTTTTTGGAATGTGATTATTCACTGGAATCACCTATAAGGTGTCGCTTCATAAAAGTATTGGCAAAGGACATTGAGGCTGCTCTAGCCTCTTTGTTTCCGCCAATCGAAACCCCTTTCTTAGCGCAAAAGGCAAAACCTAATTTTTGGAGAAAAGAGTTGCTCATCGCAATACCTAGAGTATTCATGAGTACATCCCCTTCGTCATTCAATTCTAATCGACAATCGGTGAAACTGTAGCCCTTTTCATTTTCTTGAACGGGAATTTCGCTGTCATATCCGTGGTGCGCGTTTTCATAAACCGTGACCCCTATATCATTAGTGTTTTCTAACAACTTGACCAACTCTTCACAGGGGGCAGCGGGTGTCCAATTATCAGCTGCTCCGATCAGTATATGCATAGGAGCTTTGCTAAACGAAAGGTTGGTTGGTGTCACAAAACAGGGCGGATACAAAGCCAAATGAGCCGCAAATGAAAGTTCTTTATTGATGGCTTCTTTAAGAGGTAGCCATGCCGAAAATAAAGTTACTCCACCCCCTAAGCTCCAACCGGTGATGGCGATTCGATTCGCATCTACTCTCGGCTGCTTCGAAAGTGCTTCTAGCGCTCTGTAGGCATCGAGTACCATAGCCGCCATAGTGACTTCGCTTTGACTACCAACCGTTGAGGTTATTCCTCTGCTTTGAAAGCTTTTTAATTCGAAGGTCGCCATACCTTGTTCGCGATATTGCTCAAGGTAATCTAGGTGATGTTCTCGCCATCCGAGGCTTCCAGCCACACCTAAAACTACAGGCAATTTTTCCCCGCTAGCTACTTCTGGAAATCTTAAAACTCCAAACACTTCTTGGGTTTCTTGATCTTCTAAGTCAGTCATTACATCATTGAAAGTATAGGGATTAGCACTCTCAAATCGGATGATCTCTTCTTGTGCTTTTGAGCTCAAACTGATTAAACCCAATAGGGCTAGGAGGTAGTGTTTCATCTTTAAATGATTAAGCATTTTGACCAATATGGATACTATTTCCACTGTTGTCTAGAATGGAAAACTGCTTCATTCCCCAAGGTTTCAGTTCTAATTTTCCGTGTTCATGAATGATGGCTTCTTTACTGTATTTGAGGTATAATTCCTCGATATTTCTTCCGTATCTGATGTAGCAACCTGTGTTTTTCGGAAGGTTTTCATCGTCACACTGCCAAAGATGAATCTCAATTTGATCTTTACGGGTAATGATGTATCCGTCCCAGTCATCGCCTACCTGAAAACCTAAAACATTTCGATAAAAGTCAATGGTTTCCTCTTTATCGTAATAGGGGAGTTGGGGTATCGATTGTTGCATGCCTTTAAAGCCAAAATGTCCTTGGCTGTAAAGAATAGATAACACCAGAATCGTTATCAGGGTAAACCAAATCGCGTAGATCATGATACTTAAGATTAGTATCTAAAGTTATGAATTAAACTACCGCTATCGATTAGATAAGAACTTATCTTAGCATTCCCTTTTGGAGAGGTGTCTGAGTGGTTGAAAGAGCACGCCTGGAAAGTGTGTATACGGGAAACTGTATCGGGGGTTCGAATCCCCCTCTCTCCGCAAAACAAAAAAGCCCAACTAGCATAGAACCCAACCGTTACGAATCGAACGCCAAGCTCAGCTTGAGCGTTGATTCGTGGAGGGTGGTTTACGAGTGTAACGAGTTTGGGCTTTTTTGTTTTAAGCCACCCCCTTGGGGATCAGCGACCAGCGGGAGCTAATCCTGGGGTGGTGCTTTTTATTTTAAATCCTTTATCATTAACTTCGTGAGAAATGAATTCAAAGGCGTTTAAGATTTTTTCTGGCTTAGCAGTAATGCTTCTGCTCTCGGTGAAATTACTGGGGGTGCACGCACTTATTCACGCAGCTGAAGATACTACTATTGATAAATGCGAGCTTTGTGAGGTCGTAGTCAAAGACGTTCAAGAATCATTAGGTAGTGAGCTTACTACTGATTTTGAATTTACGACAGTTACTGAAACTCAGTACATAGAAAAGGTAATCCATTATCAGTCGGTTGTATATCGCTACGATTTTTCACTTCAGGTCCTTTCTAGGCCTCCTCCAAGGGTTTAACAATTCTAGTTTTGTTCTGCATTTTTGATCTTGAAATGCAGATTCCCCTTGTTTCTAATTAATCTTTTCTGAATATCGATATGCTTAGATCGATACTTGTTATACTAATGGTAGTGCAATCTACCTTGATTTCTGCACAGACTATGCTATCTGTAGGTGGCCGTGTTGTTGATGTTGATTCTGGTCAGCCCTTAGAGGGTGTAAGCGTGGTAGTTGGCAAATCAGGTACGGTTACTGATAGCTATGGGAGTTTCAAACTTTCTTTTCCTTCTTCAGAATATGTTCTTGTGGTTACTCATATTGGCTATCAAAAGCAAAGTATTGAGCTTAATCGTATTGATTTACGTGATGAGCTAATTATTAGATTAGAATCTGAGTTTACCTCTTTAGACGAGGTTGAGATTTTTGGTCAAACACCACAGCAACGCGCTCAAGAACTTTCAACCGTGACGGTCGGAGTCTCCAAAGAATTTCTGATCACCAATCGAGAAAACAGCTTGATGCAGACCCTTCGTAAGATACCGGGAGTTAGTACGATTACGATAGGTTCAGGACAATCAAAACCAGTAATTCGTGGTTTAGGGTTTAATCGAGTTTCTGTGGTTCAGAATGGGATTAAACATGAAGCGCAACAATGGGGAAATGATCATGGTTTAGAGATTGATCAGTATGCAGTAGAGGATGTTCAAATTATTAAAGGACCGGCATCCTTACTCTATGGTTCAGATGCGATTGGGGGAGTGATAGATATTCGTCCGCCACAGACCCCTGCGAAGAACACTTTCAGCGGTGATATTAACCTCACTGGTGAAACGAATAATGAACTGATCGGAGTCTCTTCATCGATTGTAGCTAGAAATGAAAATTGGTATTATCGGGCTAGAGTTACTTATCGCGATTACGCAGATTATAAAGTTCCTACAGATCGAGTATTATATGATAATTACGTCTTTGAGTTGGCTGACAATCGCATTCGAAATACAGCTGGGAATGAGACGAATTTCGGACTAACCTTTGGTTTTGTAGGTGAAGGTTTTAAGTCTGAAACCTCGCTTAGTAACATGAACGGTAATAATGGCTTCTTTGCCAATGCTCATGGTCTTGAGGTGCGCTCGTCATCGATTGATTACGATGCCTCTTTTCGAGATGTGGATCTCCCATTTCACGAGGTGAATCATTTTAAATGGATTCAGAATTTTCAATTTTTTAGACCAAATAGCACTTTGCAGATTGATTTTGGCTTCCAAAATAATGAGCGTACAGAGCAGTCAGAACCTGTTCCACACGGCTACATGCCCAAGCCATCAAGTAGTAGTGAGCGAGTCTTTTCGAAGAATACCTACACCTTAAACATCCATAATTCCCTAGAGAATAGGGGAGCTCATGAGTTGTCATTTGGGTTTAATGGTGAAATTCAGAACAACCGTATTGGCGGATGGGGTTTCTTAATTCCATCGTTTAGACGATTCACTGCTGGGGTTTTCGTTTTTGATCACATTCGGCTATCAGAGTATTTACACCTTCAAGGAGGTCTTAGGTATGATGTGGGTCGAGTGATGACGGATGCTTATGTGGATTGGTTTCAGACGCCTGTAGAGAATTCGGTAGGTATCTATGAGTTTCAAAATCTTCAACGAGCCTCAGACGAGGACCTTAGTTTTGGTAGTTATAGCGGGTCAATTGGGATGAGTTATCTCAAAGAACGTACGGCTCTGAAATTCAATTTAGGAAAGAGCTTTAGAATACCATTAGCTAATGAACTTGCTTCTGACGGAGTCAATTATCACATGTATCGATTCGAACGCGGACAGCTCGATCTAAAAGCTGAGGAATCGTATCAATTCGATTTTGAATGGAACCAGACAGAGGATATGCTACAATTTGGTTTTAGTCCATTTGTAAACTACTTCACCAACTTTATCTATTTAAATCCGACCGCTGATTATTATGAAACCCTTCAGGTTTACGCCTATAAGCAGGCTAAGGTGCTTCGATATGGAGGAGAATTATCTTTAGGAATCACGTTTAACCAATCAATTAGTCTCGATACCTCGGTGGAGTATGTTTACGCTGAGCAATTAAATGGCCCTAAAAAGGGCTTTACGCTTCCTTTTAATCCGCCACTATCTAGCCTATTATCCCTTTCAAAGAGTTTTAATTCTGGTAAGGTGTTTAAGAACACTCGTCTGATTACCGACTATCGAATCACAGCAGCACAGAATCGAATTGTTCCACCCGAAGAAAAAACACCAGGGTATCAACTTTTCAACCTTTCACTGCTCTCTGAATTGCACTTGAATAATTACTCTGAGCCGATTAACGTTCGATTCAAGATCAATAATTTATTTAACACAAAGTACTTCGATCACACCAGCTTTTACAGGCTGATCGATGTTCCTGAACCCGCACGAAATTTTTCTTTATCAATTACTTATAATTTTTAAAAACAACACATTATGAAATCGATTTTAAAACCGATCCTTTTAGCTTTTCTAACGACTACATTACTCATTTCATGTACTGATGATGAAATTCAACCGCCTGTAATTTCGAATGTTGAGGTCGGAGCTGTCCACGATGAAGGAGGGGAGGATCTACACGCCGATGAAGGTATTGCTCACCCAGGGGAGTCAATGCATATTGGAGCTGATATTCTTGCTTATTCCCGTATCACAAGTATTACTGTTGATATACATAGCGATGAGATCACCCCTGCCGCAGGTGAAGTTGCATGGGAGTTTGAAGAGGTATATACGGATCTAAAATACCAAGTATTAAACGCCGAATTGCACGAGGATATTGTGGTGCCCGCTAACGCCGCGTTAGGTGAATATCACGTCTATATCATCGTTACTGATGAAGTGGGAAATAGCACAACAGCTGAAGCGCATTTTGATTTGGTTGTAGAAGACGGAGTCTAGTAAATGCTTATTTTAGACTAGAACACTTAAAAAGTGAAAGGGTTTTATGAAGAGTTATAATCAATGGAGCCGATTCTTGCTAGGCTTATTTGCCTTAGCGCTTGTTTCTTGTACCGAGACAGAGATCGATGAAGAAAAGCCAACTATTACGGTTAACTACGCTGGGGGGTTTCCACAGACCTGTGAAAATCTTAGTCGAGGACAGAGCTATACAATCAAAGCTAAGGTCACCGATAACTTAGAATTGGCGAGTTATTCTATTGAAATGCATCATAATTTTGATCACCATACTCATGATGATCAGGAGGATCCTTGCGAATTAGAACCGATTACCACAGCGGTAAATCCATTCAATTTTTCTACCAATAACAGTGTTCCCGAAGGGTTAACTAATTTTGAAATAGAAGCGGTTATTACTCTTCCGGCAGCGATAGATACAGGTGATTACCATTTAGCACTTTCGGTGACAGATGTTACAGGTTGGCAGGCTAGAACTGCTGTAGATGTTAAAATTGTAGAGTAAACCTTTTAATCATCTTCCGTTGCGATTTTTTATTCGAACCTTTATTGAATTTCTTCGAGACAAAGATTACCGAAGCCTTCTTGGGGCTTCGGTAATCATACTTTTTGGAGGAGCCTTTTTCTATATGTATGCGGAGGGTTGGCGATTTATCGATGCCCTTTATTTTGCATCGATTACCTTAACTACCATTGGATACGGAGATTTTGCTCCAAAGACCGATTTAGGAAAGATATTCACCATTATCTACATCGGCCTTGGGGTAGGTCTTATTCTGACCTTTGTCAACACGGTATTCAATCACTTCAAGGATGCTCGAAAGAATTACAACGACCGTAAATAAATTTATCATGAAATCAACTCCATTCACCTTTGTCTTACTTCTCTTCTTTTCGATTTCTTCTGCACAATATCAAATAAATGCAGAGCGAGTAAATCAAAATTTAGAGACGTTGAAAACCTTTGGAATAAATGGTGAAGGCGGAAATGACCGAGTGGCATACAGTGATCATGAACTGGATGCAAGAGCCTATGTAATTAAACGCTTGAATGATCTTGGAGTTGAAGTTCGAATCGATGCGGCAGGTAACATTTCAGCGGTAAGAAAAGGCCGAAAAGGTTTATCAAAGGTCGTTGCTTTTGGTTCTCATATTGACGCGGTGCCTAATGGCGGCCATTACGATGGACAAGTGGGAAGTATGGCTGCACTCGAAGTGATGCAGACATTAGTTGAACAGAAGATTAAAACGAATCACGACTTTGAATTATTGATCTTCACCAATGAAGAAGGTGGGGTATTTGGAAGCCGCGCACTTGCTGGTAAGATTGATGAAGGGACACTTAGGGTAAAAACCTCTTCAGGCTATACCAATGCTGAAGGTGTTAATCGCCTAGGCGGAGATTCAGCTACTATTTTCTCAGTAAAACGAAGTAAAGAAGATCTACACGCCTTTATCGAATTACATATTGAGCAGGGCTCAAATCTATATGATCAAGGTATTGATGTCGGCGTTGTTGAAGGAATTGTAGGCCTCAAATGGTGGGATGTTGTGGTTAGAGGATTTGCTAACCATGCCGGTACTACCCCCATGAATAAAAGAAAGGATGCGATGCTGGCGTCGGCAGAATTTGTTTTAAGTGTCAACAGAATAGCTAAGAGTATCGAAGGAAATCAAGTGGCTACTGTGGGTCGGATACAAGCGCTTCCCGGAGCCCCCAATGTGATCCCAGGTGAGGTTAGAATGAGTTTAGAAATCAGAGATTTGAGCTCAGATCGTATCAAGGAGGTTTATGAAGCAATTGTGTCAAGCACAAAGATTATTGAAGAAAAATATCAAACCACGTTTGAATTTTCTCCTATTGATGCAACTAGTCCGCCTGCGATGATGGATGATCGAATTCGTAAAGTGATCAGCGATCAAGCTAGAAACTTAGGATATTCTCAATTGAGCCTACCTAGTGGAGCCGGTCATGATGCCCAAGATATGGCGATGATAGGGCCAACGGGTATGATTTTTATTCCCAGTTATGAGGGGATCAGTCATTCTCCTTTGGAGTACTCTACCCCTGAAGATATCGCCAATGGAACACAACTATTACTGAATTCTCTATTGGCACTCGATAAGATGACTAAGCTGTAGTTAGCTTAATGGTCAAATAGGCAATTACAATTAGTAGCAAGAGCCACCAATATTTTCGAAACATTCGATCGGTCCACTCGTTGGCTCCCCACATTAGTTACTCCAAATTTCATAAATAGGGCTCCCCTTACTGCTTAAGCCTGA
>CAXPJI010000046.1:0-7004 GCA_964217345.1 Euzebya sp. | reverse complement strand
AAAGGGAACCTTTAAAGGAGTAATAGCAAGCGGATTGCGCAATTCGATTGGAGAGAAAATCGGCTTTGATTATTTGGTTGATTTGGGAATCAATGTGGTACACCTTATGCCGGTTCAAGAGTATTTGCACTTTCCAGATGAAGATTGGAAGGATTCTTTCAAAGACGATCCGTATATGATTGATCAGGGGGTAGCTTTAGAGAATTATCAGTGGGGGTATCGTACGACTTTTGCTATGGCTGTCGAATCGAAGTATCGAACGAAGGGTTCAGAACCCGGTGCGGAGCGAGATGAGTTTAGAGATCTTGTTCAGGCTTTTCATGATAAAGGGATAGCGGTGATTATTGATATCGTACCCAATCATACTGGTGAGAATATGGATGGTGGGGAGCAATACTTCAATTTCAACGGTATTGATAAGCAGTATTATTACCGAACGAATGACCTAGAGCACATCGGTGCCTATGGAAATGAGTTGAAGACAGAGAATCGTCCGATGGTACAGCGCTGGTTGATTGATCAGTGTAAAAATTATATCGAAGAGTTTGGAATCGATGGGTTTCGAATCGATTTGGCAGGACAGATTGATCAGCAGACATTGATGGCTCTGAAGGAGGCGATAGGCGAAGATAAGATTGTGTATGGAGAGGCATGGATAGGTTCAAATGATCCTGAGTTTGAAAACAATCCCGATTGGGATTGGTATAAAGAAGACTCACCAATTACCTTCTTTCAAGATGATGCGCGTAATGCATTTAAAGGCCCGGTATTTACACTTTCAGATAAGTATCAAGACCGCGGATGGCCAGGGGGTAAGTTCGATGAACGCGAAAATGTAATGAAGGGACTGGCGAATCGATTTGATACCGATAAGACGCCGATTAGCGGAATCAATTACCTTGATATACACGATAATTTCACTCTAGCGGATCAGTTCGCAGAAGCTGACTTTGATGGCCGATTAGCCGTTGATCAGGATGCGTATCGTATTGCTTCCACCTTACTTTATACTTCTCTGGGGCCCATCGTTACTCATGGAGGCTCTGAAATTATGCGAAGCAAAGCTCATGCCCCATTGCGGGAGGTAGTAAAAACTACGAATGCCGGATTCAAAGTATATATGCACGGATACCGGGACACCTATAATCATCGCACCGCCAATCAATTCGTTTGGGAACAGGTAGGGAAACGTCCGACCACAACGAATAGAAATGATTATGCAATGATGCATAAGTTCTGGAAAGGATTGAATGAGCTTAGAAGATCACGTTACGGTGAAGTGTTTCGCGTTGAGGTTGCCAGTGAAGACCACTATGAGTTTATTCTCCCAAAGAATGAAGGTCAACTAGGCTATATTGTTGATAATAGGGTTTTAGTGCTTTTGAATCCTTCTAAGGTTCAAGGCTATTTCGACATCCCTTTATTACAAGAAGGTAGATGGCAATTAATTGGAACTAAGCAAGGTATATCACTACGTGGCATGAAGCATGCAAGACTACCGCAACGACTCTATGGTGGTCAAGGTTATAGCATTAACTTGAATCCCGGTGATATCGCTATCTGGGTTAGAGACTAAAACTCACGCGCCGCATTTGCCAAGGAGGTAATCGCACCCCAATAAGTGGTAAGAATGAGAATCGAAGCGAAGGGAATTGGATTTACAAAAGCATTTATCCCTAGAAGAGCATCTGACACCATAAAAAGGAACCCTCCTAGAGCTAGCTGTAAGCTGTATTTCGTCTTGCGGCTTAACCCTATGCTCATTGATAAAGTGCTCATAATGCTTAAGATAGAAACATATCCTAGTATGGCTATTTGAAGTAATTGGTCCACATTAGGTAGTATGAAGTAAAGACAAGTGCCGGCTATTCCAAATACCGTTAGTAGTGCCATCCAATGAATTGTTATTCTGAAACGCGCTTTAAACGCTCGAATAAATAAAAGGTGTGCAACGAGGAAAAATCCGAGCCCAACAAGAAAGCCATCTTCCCAAAGAAGTGCTATATCTCCAAAAAGACAAAAAAATAATGCAACAAAAACTCGAGCCCCTAATCTTGAAATTTGTTTGTTGCTCGAAGCTAAGAGTAGTACCAAAAGTGTGGTGGTAATTTTAAATACCCCGTACACCCATAAGGGGGCGAATTCTTCAGACACAATAGCCGTGACACCCATCACAAGAATTGCGATGAGTAGTTTTGTTTTTGTTGGGTACATGTTATAAAAATAGGATTAAATCGTCATAACAATCGATTAGATCAATTATTTGCCAACGAACAAACCATGAAAAAGCTTTTAATTATAGCTATTCTGCTTATTTCAGAATTGATATCCGCCCAACTTCAAGTCAAAGGAACGGTACATGATCAATACGGTGAACCGTTAGCATTCGCGAGTGTAATTCTGCATGATTCAGAAGATTCAAGTGACCTATAACTTTGGTTCAAACTACGGCAAGAATAAGCAGCGTGGTAATGGTTCGGCAGAGGAGTTGTCGCGTATCGGGAATAACAACTAGATTTTTTAACTTTTTTCTTCAGTAGTATTTCAGTAGTTTGCTGTTTTAATACCTAACAATGAGCAGAAAATCACAAGAAAAATTCAGAGAATTTCACCGCTATCTAGGATTCTTTTTAGCGGGAATCATGGCTGTTTATGCTCTAAGCGGTATCGTACTTACCTTTAGAAATACAGACACTTTTAAGACAAAAGAGATGGTTTCTATGGTCGTTGAGCCGGGGCTTAATGCAGAAACTCTTGGTTCAGCACTCAAAACTAGAATTCGAGTAGAAAAGGAAGACGAGCTCCAAATCGTATTCAATGGCGATGGTACTTATAATCGTGCTACCGGTGAAGCGAAATACACCAACACGAGGTATCCTGTTCTTCTTGAAAAAATGAATAAATTACATTTGATGAATACCACCAATCCGCTTTTCTGGTTGGCTATTTTCTTCGGTCTGGCATTACTATTTTTTTCGGTGTCGGCATTCTTTATGTTCAATACTGGAGCGCCTATCTATAAAAAGGGCTTGTATTTTGCTATCGCAGGTGCAGCGTTGACCGTTGTATTGCTCCTGGTATAACCCTCTTTTTTTAACACTTACTAACAAACAATTTGGCTATCTTCAGATGGCGAAATTTGTTTGATATGAAAAATACGCTACTAGCGATACTTCTCGCATTACCTATTCTTGCATTAGCACAAGGAAAAGAGGAAAAGAAAGGGCTTCCTCTCGAAGCCGAACGATTTTTCGAATTAAATACCACTGAAGGTTCTTGGATGTCGGTGGATGTTCATCCTTCAGGCGAAAAGCTCGTTTTTGATTTACTAGGTGACATTTACGAATTACCCGTTTCTGGTGGTCAGGCTACCCGAGTGACTGAGGGTCTTGCCTTTGATTCACATCCGAAATATTCTCCTGATGGGAATTCAGTACTATTTATTTCTGATCGAAGCGGAGGTAACAATGCTTGGATTATTGATCGCGTAAAACAAGATACTATTCAGGTAACCAAGGGAGACACCTTTAATATGCAGTCAGCAGATTGGTCTCCAGATGGTGAATATATCGCCGTGGTTAAGGGTACGAGAAACTTCAAATTACATCTCTATCACCGTGAGGGCGGCTCAGGTACTCAGCTGATTGATAAGCCTGATAACTTAAAGATTTCGGAGCCAACCTTTAGCCCTGATGGCAATCATATTTGGTACTCCCAACGTCAAAACTCATGGCAGTATAATGCGAGCCTACCTCAGTATCAATTGGGAACTTATGATCTGACTGACGGAAAGCGCAAGACAATGACGAGCCGCTACGGTTCGGCTTTCGCCCCAACCTTATCTCCTGACGGAAAGTGGTTAGTGTATGGGTCTAGATATAACGATCAAACGGGCCTAGTTCTTCGTGACCTAACCTCAGGTAATGAGCGCTGGCTAGCCTACCCGGTACAACGCGACGAACAAGAGTCGATCGCTCCGCTCGGGGTGTTACCGGCGATGTCATTTATGCCAGATAGTCAATCAATTATTGCCTCGTATGGCGGAAAACTTAATCGTATTTATTTAGATAATCGCGTTAGCGAGATTGACTTCAGTGTGAACGAAAAGGTAGCGATGGGTCCTCAGTTGAAATTTGAGTATCCGATCGAAGACACTCCTACTTTTAACGTCACTCAAATTCGCGACGCAGTCGTTTCGCCTGATCAATCAATGATTGCTTTTACTGCACTGAATAGGGTGTACGTAATGAATCTCACTGATCAAAAACCGAGAAGATTAACTTCTTTTGATTTTACCGAGGCGATGCCAACATGGAGCCCTGATAGCAAAGAGGTCGCTTTTGTGACTTGGAGTGAGACCGATGGCGGACACCTTTATAAAGTGGGACTTTCTAAGCGTTCAAAGCCTGTGAAAATTTCTACTTCTTCGGCGGTGTACCAGAATCCTGTATGGAGTCCTTCAAACAGAATTATAGCCTTTAAAGGTCAACGTCAGCAATTTGAAGATTCTGATGGGCCTTATGCATTTATGTCTAAGTCTGATCTAGTATGGTTTGCTCCAAAGGCGATGAGTCAAGAGAATTTTATAACCAAGGCGGATGGCTATTCTAATGCACACTTTGCTCAGAATGACGGTCGAATCTATTTAAATCAGAATGGAACTTTAATTTCTATACGTTATGACGGAACAGATGAGAAGAAGTACGTCTCTGTCGATGGTATCACTGTTTACGGTTCGGTTTATACCGATAACCATTTATTGTCAGATGAGCCTGAAGCACCTTCGCGTCCGCCATCTAAGGCAAGCACTTTGTTAAGAGCACCTAAGGGCAACTATGCGCTAGCTAAAATCAATAACGACATCTATATCGTAACTGTTCCTAAAGTTGGACCAGACGGAGTGAAAATCAATGTAAGAAACGCTAACAACGCGGCTTTCCCATCAAGAAAACTAACTACTATGGGTGGTGAATTTCCTTCATGGGGTTCAGACGGCAATACGGTGTACTGGATGCTAGGTAATACCCTCTTTACTTACGATATCGCCGCTGCAGAGGCTCGAGATAAGGAAATAGAAGACTTTAAAGAGGCTGAAAAGGAAGCTAAGGTCGCCGCTGCTGAAAAGAAAGTCGATGAAGCTGATACCTCTGAGGATAGTACAGAATCTGAAGAATCTGAAGAAAAACCAAAAGCGCCTGAGGCATATACGGCGGTGGAATCAACGGTTGCCGTTGAGGTGAATCGTGCAATACCAACAGGAGTAGTAGTCTATACCGGAGCTACCGTGATTCCTATGGCAGGCGAAGATCAGATGATCGAAAACGCAACAGTGGTTGTAGTAGGGAATCGCATTACTGGAGTTCATACTGCAGATGAGGAAATTGAGATTCCGCTCGGAGCTGAAACTATTGACCTACAAGGAAAATTCTTACTACCCGGTTTTGTGGATACTCATGCCCATCTTAGACCAAGTTGGGGTCTTCACAAAAATCATGTTTGGGCCTACGCGGCAAATCTCGTATATGGAGTAACGACAACTAGAGATCCACAAACAGGTACGACCGATGTTCTAACCTATGCTGACATGGTTGAAGCTGGTATGTTAGCCGGTCCTCGAATTTATTCAACAGGCCCTGGTGTGGGTTATTGGGGCTATAATATTGAAAGTTTAGACCACGCAAGAGAGGTGTTAAAGCAGTACTCAAAGTACTACAACACTAAAACGATCAAGATGTATCTGACAGGTAATCGCAAGCACCGTCAATGGATTATTCAGGCAGCTAAAGAGCAAGAATTAATGCCTACCACTGAAGGTGGATTAGATTTTAAACTCAATGTTACTCAAATCTTAGACGGTTATCCGGGTCACGAGCATAGTTTCCCGATTTATCCGCTTTACAAAGACTTTGTTGACTTTGTGCAGTACTCGGGAACGGCCTATACCCCAACACTTCTGGTTGCTTATGGCGGACCATGGGCTGAGAATTATTACTACGCTACTGAGCCCGTCAATGGCGATCCAAAATTGAATCGTTTTACTCCCAAGTCAGAACTCGACTCCAAATCAAGACGCCGTAATGCCGGATGGTTCATGGACGAGGAGCACGTTTTCGAAGACCACGCCGTTTTCGTAAAAAACTTGGTTGAGGCCGGAGGTCTTGCAGGGGTTGGTTCGCATGGCCAGCTTCAAGGTTTAGGCTATCACTGGGAGCTTTGGAGTATGCAAAGCGGTGGGCTGTCGAACTACGACGCTCTTCGAGTGGCTACTATCCTAGGAGCCGAAGCCATTGGACTGGCTGGCGATTTAGGAAGTATTGAGGTTGGTAAATTGGCTGACTTAGTTATTTTGGACAAAAACCCGTTAGATAACATCCGCAATACGAATTCGGTAAAGATGGTTGTGAAGAATGGGTTTGTTTACGACGGAGAATCACTTGATCAAATTTTACCCAAACCCATCAAACAAACTTATCCTTGGACTCAGGATGCGCCAGAGGCTTCTCTCCCAGGACTAAAGCTGAACTGATGAGATACTTTTACCTTTTAGCACTGGCGGTCTGCACCAATCTATTTGGGCAGACCCCAGTAAATCCTATTATCCAAAATTTTGGAATGGTCGTCGATGCACCTTTAGCTGACTTAAAGCCAGACCCATCGCTCACCTATAACATCGTGGTCGATTTGATGACCGGCGAGGAGGATAAATCAGTGGTGGCCTTTTCGGTAAATCAATTGGCCAGACTAATGAATCTTCATGTAATGGGAGGTGTTCCTAAGGAAAATATGAATGTCATTGTTGCTGTTCACGGCGGTGCATTATGGACTGCTTTAGGAAATGAACTTTATCGCGAAAAATTTGGCGTAGATAATCCACATGCTCCCCTATACCAGGAACTGATTGATCAAGGGGTTAAAATTGTTGTTTGTTCGCAGAGTATGTTTAAACGAAAGGTGGATAAGTCACAGCTGCTACCTGGTTTCGAGGTAGCCACTTCTGCACTTAC
>CAXPJI010000045.1:0-2563 GCA_964217345.1 Euzebya sp. | reverse complement strand
TGGCGGATAGGCTTTAGAAGCTATATCGACAACAATGAGCCGATCAACTCGTTCTGGAAATTGTTGCGCCACGAATTGCGCTGTCTTTCCGCCCATTGAGTGACCGAGAAGATCAAATTTCTCAATCTCTTGATCGTCGGCGTAATCAATAACATCCTGGCTCATGATTTCATAGCTAAACTCATCGCTGTGAAAGCTCTTACCGTGATTTCGGGCATCCAATAAATGTACTGACCGCCCTTTTTCAGCCCACTTTTTGGCAAAGGTTTTCCAATTGTCACCACTACCTAGAAATCCATGTAGTATCAAAAGGGGTTTCCCTTCGCCAATAATATTTGAGTGTAGCATACGAACTAGGGGTTTTGTAATCGGTGTAGATATTGGTTAACTACATTGTCTAATCCCAAATAAATAGCTTCGCAAATCAAGGCGTGCCCGATAGAAACTTCTAAGAGATTGGGAATCGATTTTGCAAAAAATGCAATGTTCTCCAGTGATAAATCGTGTCCGGCATTAACCCCTAAACCTAACTGTTCGGCTCTTTTTGCGGTAGCAATGAAATCTTCAATGGCTTTAGTAGGGTTTGATGCATAAGCAGAGGCGTAGGGTTCTGTATACAATTCGATTCGATCGGTTCCTGTTTTTGCAGCTGCATCAACCATTTCGGGATAAGCATCTAGAAAGATAGAGGTTCGTATGCCTTCTTTCTTGAAGGTGGTGATTACTTCACTTAGAAACTCTGAATGCTTTTTGCAGTCCCAACCAGAGTCAGAGGTAATGGCATCAGGTGCATCGGGTACTAAAGTTACCTGTTCAGGTTTGACTTCAAGAACCAAATCAATAAAGGATTGAATAGGGTTACCTTCGATATTAAATTCAGTGTGTACCACCGGGCGCAATAGTCGAGCGTCGTCATATCGAATATGTCTCTCGTCTGGTCTCGGATGAATAGTGATTCCCTGACCGCCGAAATTCTGAATATCGGTAGCCGTTTTAATCAGATCTGGATTATTATGACCTCGAGCATTACGAATCGTAGCCCATTTATTGATATTTACACTGAGTTTTGCAGGCATGAGTAATTCTATTTAGGTGTACAAAAATAGACAATTAAGACCCCTTTGAATGTCTCAAATATCCGTAATTTGCAATATGAATTTCTCTCAGGTAGCATTTCAGGAACTATTGAATCAAAGTATTCCTGTCTTTCGTATCGATGATCGAGTCGAGGAAGTCAAAGAATTCTTTGAGGATGGCCGATTCTCTCATGTGGCCATTTATGATGACCAGCGCTTTCTGGGTAACTTATCTTCATACGCCCTATACCCTCTTGAGAATGATGAATCACTCTATTCTTTAATCGACGAACTTCAGTGTTTTTGGGTCGGTGAGACTGCTCATTGGGTGAGTGTTTTTGATCAATTATTGAAATCAGGTGCTGATTTAATTCCTGTCTTAGACCATTCGGGAATGCATAAAGGATATTATTTACTTGAAGATATCGAAGGAATGTTTGGTCAAAGCACGTTTGTTCAAGAGGCGGGCGAGGTGTTGATTATCAGTAGTAATCCCTCGAACTTTTCGGTAAGTACGATCGTTCAACTTATTGAAATGAATCAAGGTGGGGTAGGCGGTCTTCTTATGACTGCTTCAAACGAACTAGTCAAGGAGGTTGCAGTAAAAGTTAATTCTGAAAATTTCACCCAAATCCTTAGTGAACTAAGACGCTACGATTATCACATCGATTACGCTCCTGTAAACGATTTATATTTTGAGCAATTAAAAGAGCGATCTGATTACCTAACCAATTATTTAGATCTATGAGTAATGAGCGGGTAAAAATTGCCTTGTATAGCCTACAACTCAGCGAGACTGATTTGGTTTTTTTAGCCGATTTAGTTTTAGAATTAGAGCGCATCGGCTACACCTTAAGTGTTGAGGCAGAATTTGCAAGTTCACTTGCTCCGCATCTTCCTAGCACGCATTTCACCGTTTTTACATCAGCAGCTGAACTGAAGAAAATGAAAGCTGATTTGATGCTTAGTATTGGCGGGGATGGTACTATGCTTCGTGCCGCCACTTTCATTGGAGACTCTGAGCTCCCTCTTATTGGTGTGAATTTGGGAAGATTAGGATTCTTAGCGACACTTCAGCGCGAAAATGTGGTTGAAGCTTTGGAGCGATTTTCATCTGGTAACTACCGAGTAGAGGAACGCAGTTTATTGCAAGCTCAGCTAAAGGGAGAAAGTGGTGCTTTTGGAAAAATTGATTATGCCTTAAATGAGGTTGCGGTAAGCCGAAAGGATACAACAAGCATGATCACTATTGAAACCTGGCTAGATGGAGTCTATCTGACTACTTATTGGGCTGATGGTTTGTTAATTGCTACGCCAACAGGTTCTACTGGTTATTCGCTTAGTTGCGGAGGACCCGTAGTTTCGCCACATTCATCATCGTTAGTGGTTACTCCGGTAGCACCACATCATTTAAATGCAAGGCCTCTAATTATTGAAGATCGTACTGAAATTCGATTGAAGGTAGATTCTCGGGAACCACAACACTT
>CAXPJI010000044.1:0-25162 GCA_964217345.1 Euzebya sp. | reverse complement strand
GCCTCGACGACTTCGAGACGTGCGAGGACGGCCAGAGCGTGCGCTACGCGATCGTGAACCTCGGGGCGCCCAGCCGTGAGGCGCTCCAGGTCCGGCTCGCCCAGGTGAAGGCCACCCTGTCAGTACCTTCAGGAGAATGGAATACTTACGAAATCATTTTTCATGCTCCAGAGTTTGACGAGGCAGGAAACCGAACCAAAACCGGTACACTAACGGTAATACACAACGGAGTTCTTATTCAAGACCATTACGAGTTAAAAGGAACTACCGAATACATCGGATGGCCAAAGAATACTCCGCACGGACCAGGCCCACTTAGACTGCAAGATCACGGTGACAACTCTGGCGTAAGCTACAGAAACATTTGGATTAGACCTCTTTAAATAGGGGTCTTTTCCTACCTTTGCTGCCTATGATACACTCGATGACCGGATTCGGTCGACATATAGAGCACTTAGGCACAGAAAAAATTACCGTTGAGTTTAAATCACTGAACAGTAAAAACCTAGATCTTAACCTCAGGTTACCACAAACCCTTCGCGCTCACGAAATCGATTTTCGAAAGAAAATAGCTGAACGGCTTACTCGAGGAAAGGTTGAGGCTTATATCTATATTGAGTCAGAAACGGTGCGCACACCCGCTCAAATTAATGAGCCCGTTGTTTCAGAATACTTAAGACAGATCAAGAATTTTGCAGAAGGTGATGATTTAGCTGCCTTAGCTTTAGCTCTTAAAATGCCTGAGTCACTTACTCAAGAAAAGCAAGAGGCTGACGAAAATCAGATACGCTCTGTAAATGTTGCCCTAGACAAGGCCTTAGAAGCGCTTATAAGTTTCAGAAAACAAGAAGGCGAACAATTAATGCTCGATATTCAATCACGCGTTGATTTAATCGCAAAGCATCTTGAAGAGGTACTCGCATTAGATGAGAAGCGTAGAGAAGGTGTGAGAAGTCGTTTAGAACAAGCCGTCGCCCAACTGAAAGAATCTGTAGATGAGAATAGATTCGAACAAGAACTCATCTACTACCTTGAAAAATATGACATCACCGAAGAGAAGGTTCGATTAAAAAACCATCTTTCCTATTTTCTAAAAACAGCCACTGAAAGCGAAGCCCCTGGTAAAAAGTTAGGCTTTATCGCTCAAGAGATCGGACGTGAAATCAACACGATCGGTTCTAAAGCTAATGATGCTGCAATTCAACGTGAGGTGGTTCAAATGAAAGATGAACTTGAAAAAATTAAAGAACAGCTATTAAATGTCCTTTAACACCAATAAGCTTATCGTCTTTTCAGCACCCTCTGGTAGTGGCAAAACAACGATTGTTAGACACTTACTAGAACAAACAGACTTACCCCTAGCCTTTTCAATTTCAGCCACCACTAGAGCTCTTAGAGGTGCAGAGAAAGAAGGTGAAGATTACTATTTCCTAAGTCCAGAGGCTTTTAAAAGTAAGATTGAAAAGGGTGAGTTTTTAGAATACGAAGAAGTCTATCCGGGATTATTCTATGGCACCTTAGCATCTGAGGTAAAGCGACTTTGGAATGAAAATAAAGCAGTACTCTTCGATATCGACGTTATGGGAGGTGTATCAATTAAAAAGAGTTTTCCCACTGAAACTTTAACGGTATTTGTTCAGCCCCCATCGATCAAGACTCTTGAAAAGCGGTTAAGGTCTAGAAATACCGATACCGAAGAGACACTTCAAATTAGATTGAGTAAAGCCCAACAAGAATTAGATCAGGCTCAGGCCTTTGACGAGATTGTGATCAATGACGACCTATCAACGGCACTATCACAAACTGAAGAACTCGTAAGATCCTTTTTATCGAAATGAGTGAGAAAAAGAAAATAGGACTGTTTTTCGGGACATTCAACCCTATGCATCGGGCCCATTTACTCCTTGCCAATCATATTGCAGAGAATAGTGATTTATATCAAGTATGGTTCGTCATTACTCCTAAAAGCCCTTTCAAAAAGAAGGTAAGTCTAGCCAGTGACATTGATCGCTATCAGATGGTTTACGATGCGATTGAAGATTATCCGAAATTTAGAGCAAATAAGATCGAATTTGGACTTCCACAGCCCAACTACACTGCGGATACGCTTGCACACATAGAAGAGCAGACCAATTATCAGTACGATTTCAGTCTAATTATGGGCGAAGACAATCTTGCTCATTTTCATAAGTGGAAAAATTACCAATCACTATTAGCCAACTACCGAATTTTAGTGTACCCTAGAGTAAGTCCACTCAGAACTCCTCCACCCGAAGAAATCGATAAACACCAAAGTGTACAGCGTATTAAAGCACCCATTATCGAACTTTCTTCTTCTTATGTTAGAGAACAGATTAAGCTAGGGCACGAGGTAAGACCACTTTTACCCGACTCTGTATTTGAGTTTATCGATTCGAAGAATCTCTACCGCTAAGGAGTTCATCTGTACCAATATAAGACTCATCGTTATTGTAATACCAAGAACGAATCTTGGGCATCTTTATTCCTTCAACCGACTCTAGCTCTTCTAACAAGATGTATTCCCCATCTCCGATCGCCTCATTGTGGTAGAATTGGTAAGCGATTAGTGCAAAATTTTCAGGGTTAAAATAGAAATACCAAGTATCTGATCCGACCGAAGGGTCATAAGTAACACGCATTCTTATCGACTCTCTCCCGTGAAAAATTACTCGTTCAGTCTTAGGATCGATTTGCGCGCCGGGATCTTTGAGTTTCATCGGCAGACCATACAAATAAGTGTGGTAATCACGTAACTTCAGTGTTCTCGCCTGAGTTAACGAATCCTTCGCAACATACACTCCCTTATCGATGCGATAGGTTTTAATATCGTCACCTCTAGTTTCGATGAGTTCGAAATATTCTTGCGGTAAATCGATGATCACCTCTCTTGTAAAAGAAGGCTTGTCTTTTGAAGTTACTTCAATGGTAAAGGCTCCACTAAATTGCTCCCAATTTCCCTCAGGGTCGTGGTACCCTATTGAGGAAGCTAAAATATCCTTAGCCCATGCTTGTGCTGATAGATTTGATGAGAATAATAACACACTCCCTAGAATCATTAAAAGATTGCGCATCGTCTGTTTTATCTTAAAGGTAAGGGAATAGAATTAAGTATATTCGCTTAAAAGGAATGACTATGAATTGGGAGCACTTATTATCCTTGTCACGTGAAGGGGATACGGTCAAAAGACTACGCAGCGATCAAGATGAAACACGGCTAGGGTTCGAAGTAGATTATGATCGAATCATCTTCTCATCGGCTTTCAGAAGTTTACAAGACAAGACCCAAGTTGTTCCCCTTCCTATTCAAGCGGCAAGTAGAAAAGGATTCGTCCATACCCGACTCACTCATAGTCTTGAAGTCTCGGTGGTCGGACGTAGTATCGGACGTCTCGCAGGAAAAATCATTCTCGATCGCCATCCCAAATTAGTTTCAGAAGGCTATCGCTTTAATGATTTTGGAGCTATTGTGGCGGCAGCAGCCTTAGCCCATGATATCGGTAACCCACCATTTGGACACAGTGGGGAAAAAGCAATCGGAAATTTCTACTCCAAAGGGCCCGGCAAAGTGTATGCTGACAAACTCTCTGAAAGGCAATATACCGACCTTGTCAAATTTGAGGGGAATGCTAATGGTCTAAGACTTTTGATCGAGAGTAGAGAAGGAGTTCCTGGAGGCCTAAGATTGAGCTATGCTACTTTAGGAGCCTTTGTAAAGTATCCAAAAGCCTCAATTCCTCATCAACCAACCGCTCACGTAGCCGATAAAAAGTATGGTGTATTTGAGGCCAACTGGGAATCTTACACTCAAATAGCGAACCAATTGGGTCTTCAAAAAGAAAAAGGTGGGTACCATCGACACCCTTTGGTTTACCTCGTAGAAGCCGCTGACGATATTTGTTACACCCTAATTGACTTTGAGGATGCTATTAACATGGGGTATATCTCAGAAGACTATGCCTTAGAAAATCTAATCAATCTGGTCAAAAACCAAATTGATGGGGCGAAGTATCGCAGTCTGACCACCACCGCTGATAGAATCAGTTATTTACGCGCATTAGCGATCGGCACCCTAGTAAGCGAGGCTGTTCATCTATTTGCTGATCATGAAGAAGCTATCTTATCTGGACAACTTGAAAAGAGCCTGATTGACTACAGCGCTCACAGTGCAGCCATAAGGGACATCATTGATCTTAGTGTAAAAAACCTATATCAAGCAGACGAGGTGATTGAAAAAGAAATTGCTGGATATCAAATCATCAGTAATCTCTTGGAACACACATCTTCAGCCCTATGTGCCCAAGCAGCAGATCAAAAAACAGTTTATGATAAGCTTATTTTAAGTCGCATACCTACCCCCTATCAATCGGCACCCGGTCAAGATTTATACAAGAGTTTATTAAATGCCTCAAGCTTTGTAGCAAGCCTTTCTGATTCTCAGGCGATTCAACTAAACCAGACGATCCAAGGTATCTTTTAAGACCTGCTCGACGCTAGTCAGGTCTAGCCCGATATGTCTATAGAGCTCATCTACCTTTCCCTGAGGAACGAATTGGTCACTGACCCCCATACATTTAGCATATCCTTTAAAGCCGAGTGAATTTAGCTGGTATATTATTCCTTGACCCCAAGAGCCTTCAATCGATCCCTCTTCAAGAGTGATTATCGCGTCGTAGTGCTTCGAAATATGATTTAATAACTCGATATCTAAGGGCTTAATAAAAGGAAAGTGATAGCTGGCTACAGCGTAAGTGGATAACTTCTCAGCATATGCAGATAAAGTACCCGTAGACAACAGCGCGATTCGAGCTTCATTAGATTGATTGATGGCGACGGCTTTACCCCATTCTAAAGCATTACCCTTGGGCGTGAAATCAAAAATATCTGCCGAACCTCTAGGATACCGAATTCCTACTGGGCCCGAAAGTTCGCCTGACTGAAACTGTTCTACAACCGTTTTTAAACTTTGATACAACTCTTCTGGGCCTCTTGGAGCAAGTAAAGTAAAATTAGGTACCGAACGAAGGGCTGCAATATCAAACATGCCGTGATGAGTAGGGCCGTCCTCTCCTACAATTCCTGCTCGATCTATGGCAAAAATTACCGGTAGCTTCTGGAGTGCCACATCGTGAATAATCTGGTCATAGGCTCTTTGCAAAAAAGTCGAATACAAGTGACAAACAGGAAGAAGCCCTTTAGTTGCTAAACCCGCAGAGAAGGTTACCGCGTGTTGTTCTGCAATCCCCACATCAAAAGTTCTTTCGGGGTAGGCTTCCTTAAACAAATGCAGCCCGCTACCCGATAACATTGCTGGTGTGACGGCAACTAATCGCTGTTCATTCTCACCTAAACGTACCATTGATCGAGCAAAAACATCTTGATATTTTAATGGCTCATTAGAGGTGATTCGTTCTCCGGTAGTTGGCTCGAATTTCCCAGGGGCATGATACGTTATCTGATCGGCTTCTGCTTGCGCTAACCCTTTACCCTTAATGGTTCGAATATGAATAAGCTGTGGACCCTTTTTTGACTTGGCGTCCTGAAAGGTCGTAATTAATTCTTCTAGGTTGTGACCATCAATTACACCCGTGTAAGCTAATCCGAGAGACTCAAAGAAGTTCGGATAATTCAAATCCTCAATTTGATTCAAATACTGCTTTAAAGACCCGGTACTTGGGTCAATTCCCATGTTATTATCGTTAAGCACTACAATAACATTTGCCTTAGTTTCTGCAATATGATTTAAGGCCTCGAAAGCCATTCCTCCAACAATCGAAGCATCTCCAATAACCGCAATGAAATGATTGTTCTTATGAGCAAGTTGATTAGCCACCGCCATACCCATTGCAGCAGAAATAGAAGTAGAACTGTGTCCCGTGCCAAAAGAATCATAGACCGACTCCTCACGCTTTGGGAAACCGCTTATCCCATTAAAAGTTCTCAAGGTATCAAAGACCTCATCCCGACCAGTAATTAATTTATGAGCATAAATCTGATGACCCACATCAAAAACGATTCCATCCTCAGGGGTATCAAAAACCCTATGCAGGGCGACAGTGAGTTCTACTACGCCTAGACTCGCACCTAAGTGTCCGCCTCGTTTGGCAACCACATGAATGATACGCTCACGCAAATAATTGGTGAGCGAGAGAAGCTCCTCGTCCTTAAGCGAACGTAAAGTCTGTGGACTTAAATTTTGAAACCCTGTCTTCATCGAAACACAAAGGTAGTAGGTAATATTTGAATACCTTTGAGGAATCATGCAAGACCCTTTCGACGACACCTATTTTATGCGCAAAGCCCTTGATCTAGCCCATAAAGCCTATGATTTGGGAGAGGTGCCTGTGGGTGCGGTGATAGTATCCGAAAATCGAGTGATCGGGAGCGGACACAACCTCAGCGAAAGACTTAATGACGTGACCGCACACGCTGAAATGCAAGCCATAACTGCTGCAGCCAATTACCTGGGAGCTAAATACCTGCAGAACTGTACCCTCTACGTCACCTTAGAACCTTGTCAAATGTGCGCCGGGGCCTTGTATTGGTCTCAAATATCTCGAATAGTATATGCGGCTTCAGATCTGAAACGAGGCTTCAATACTATGGGAGGTCAACTCCACCCAAAAACCGTCTTAGAAAAAGGACCACTTGCAGAGGACAGTGAAGCGATACTGAAACAGTTTTTCAGTCAGCGCCGTTAACTTGCGGGGGCTCCTTTTTGTCTGATTGCATCTTCCTTATATTCTCCTCAGTAAGCATATAGTCTTTCATCTTCTTACCAGGGCTTTCCACCAGAAGAAAGAGCGGCATCACCACAAAGAAAATCATCACGGTACCCAAACCCTTTAATCGATTTGACACGTCGGGCTCAAGGTCAAGTAAAAACCCGGTTAAAATGATGACCATTGCAGTAATGAATAGTATAAGAATACCCCAACGTTTTTTCTGCAAAGAGCTCACCTTCTTAAAACTTTTTAAGACTGAGATGTAGTTCGTCTAGTTGCTCCTGAGTAGTGCGAGCTGGCGCATCGATCATCACATCCCTACCACTGTTGTTTTTAGGGAATGCGATGAAATCACGAATGGTCTCGGCTCCGCCTAAAATAGCTACTAAACGGTCTAATCCGAAGGCAATCCCACCGTGTGGAGGTGCTCCGTATTCGAAGGCGTCCATTAAGAACCCGAACTGTTCTTTAGCCTCTTCAGGGGTAAATCCTAGGTGTTTGAACATGAGCTGTTGGGTAGCTTTATCGTGAATACGAATAGAACCTCCGCCAATTTCATTGCCGTTAAGAACTAAATCATAAGCATTGGCCTTAACTGCTCCTGGATCGATGTCTAATAAATCGATTTGTTCTGGCTTAGGCGAAGTAAATGGGTGGTGCATTGCATGGTATCTTCCGGTTTCCTCATCCTTTTCTAGAAGTGGGAAATCAACAACCCATAGAGGTGCGAATTCATCAGACTTTCTAAGCCCTAATTTTTCGGCCATATACATGCGAAGCGCACTCATTTGCGTTCTAGTTGATGAAAGATCACCAGACAACACAAGGATTAAATCTCCAGGTTGAGCACCGGTTTTCTGAGCCCATGCGGCTAGATCTTCGGCATCGTAAAATTTATCTACTGACGACTTGAAAGTACCGTCCTCATTGCAGCGAACATAGACTAAACCTTTCACTCCAATTTGCGGTCTTTTCACCCAATCGATAAGGGCATCGATTTCTTTACGTGTATAGGTATTAGCCCCAGGAACCGCGATACCGACTACATACTCGGCACTATTGAATACCTGAAAATCTTTATGTTTTGCAACTTCATTAAGATTTGTGAGCTCCATGCCAAATCGAATATCTGGCTTGTCATTTCCGAAACGTTCCATCGCCTCATCATAGCTCATTATCGGGAATTTACCGGTCTCTACCCCATGAATCTCTTTCAACAAATGAGCCGTTAAGCCTTCGAAAGTGTTTAGGACGTCCTCTTGGGTTACAAAAGACATTTCACAATCGATCTGAGTAAACTCAGGCTGTCGATCAGCTCTTAAATCCTCATCTCTAAAACACTTAACGATCTGAAAATATTTGTCCATTCCTCCAACCATAAGCAATTGCTTAAACGTTTGAGGGGACTGTGGGAGGGCATAAAATTGCTCAGGATTCATTCGGCTCGGAACCAAGAAGTCACGCGCACCTTCAGGGGTAGACTTAATAAGATAGGGGGTCTCTACCTCTATAAATCCTTTGGAAGAGAGATAATTTCGAACGAGCATACTAATCTTATGTCTGAAGATTAGATTGTTCTTCACTGGGTTGCGACGAATATCTAAGTAGCGATACTTCATGCGAAGCTCATCACCACCATCAGTCTGATCTTCAATGGTAAATGGCGGAAGCTTTGCCGTATTTAAAACCGTTAACTCGCTCACTAAAACTTCGACTGCACCAGTAGCTAGATTTGGGTTTTCTGAACTGCGCTCAATTACCGTACCCTTAGCTTGAATTACGCATTCTCTTCCTAAATTTCTAGCCTTCTCTAGTAGGGCAGAATCAGTACGTTCCTCATCTAAAACCAATTGTGTGATACCGTATCGATCTCTCAAATCGATCCAGAGCACAAAACCTTTGTCTCTGATCCTAGAAATCCAACCTGATAAGACAACTTCCTTATTTACATCCGATGCGCGAAGGGCGCCACAGTCAACAGTTCTAAACATAATTAATAGAGCACTAGGACAATGAAAATAGTGCTTGGCAAAAATACGAACGGTATTTGATTCAAGCCCTTATTGCACTCAAAATCCTCCAATGTAAATTTAATGTTAACTTAAATATAAAATCAAAGCCATATGAAAAACGCACTATTTATAGGTTTATTGATGCTAGGAGTATCAGTATCTACGGCGCAAGTGAAAGCTTCAGAAAAAACCGGGAAGGTTGAGTCTGTGAGTTATGACACTAAATCAAATGGCGATTCAGTTGAAATAACGTATCGTCATGCAAATGGGATGATTGCCCAGCAGGGATACCTGAAAGACAAAAAACCAGTAGGTGTTTGGAAACAATTCGACACCGAAGGGCACGTGATTGCCAAAGGAACCTATGTAGAAGGAAAGAGAGAAGGAACTTGATTCTTCTTAACCAATGAAGGAATTCGCATTGCGAATTACTCAAACAATCAACTAGTAAGTCATGCTATCAGTAAAGATGGTTATGCACTGCTTAACGATTAAACGCCAAGATTTAAGTTCAAAAAAAAGCCCGGTTCAACCGGGCTTTTTCATTTATGCTATTCTGCGACTTTTAAAGATCGCCCATTTCATACGATAGGTAATGTGATACAGCACCGGTACAATGATAAGTGTTAAGAAGGTAGCTACTACAAGACCGAAGATTACGGTCCAAGCTAGTGGCCCCCAGAAAATAACATTGTCTCCTCCTACGTAAACTTGTGGATCGAATCGAGTGAACATCGTGATGAAATTGATGTTTAATCCAATAGCTAGCGGCACTAAACCTAAGACAGTAGTAATCGCAGTTAATAATACAGGGCGAAGTCTCGCCTTTCCACCATTAATCACAATTGACGTAAGTGTTTCACGATCTAACAAGGTCTTTTCATCTACCCCTAATTCAGTAAGTTTTCGGTCAATGAGAATCTGGGTATAATCTAGGAGTACTACCCCATTGTTTACTACAATACCTGCGAGAGCAATAATTCCCATCATCGTCATCATAATTACAAAAGGCCAACCGGTGACCATCAAGCCTCCGAAAACACCAATGAGACTAAGGAAAATTGCAATCATTATAATCAGTGGCTTCGAGATCCCACTAAACTGAAAGATGAGAATAAAGAAAATTAGCGCCAACCCGGTGAAGAATGCTCCCATCAAGAAAGACTGCTGCTTATTTTGCTCCTCAATTTGTCCGGTATAGTCAATGGTCACCCCTTCAGGAAGATCTCCAAATGACTGCATCTCCTTTTGAATCTGATCGACAATTTCAGTTGCATTACCACCAGGGGTTAAGGCTGAATAAAGGGTAATTACTCGTTTCCCGTTCTTGTGTTTGATCGAAGAGAATCCTGAAGTATTTCTCGCACTAGCCACGGCAGAAACTGGAACTTCTTTAATCTGTCCATTCGCCGGATCCCTAAATATGATTCGCTGCTCAAACAGTGCACTCTTATCATACTTCAGCTCCTTATTGAAGCGAACATTGATATCATAATCTTCTCCATTTTCTTTGTAAATACCTGCCTTTTCTCCAAACAATGAACGACGAAGTTGAAGACCCACTTGAGCAACAGCAACCCCAAGATCACCTGCTTTTTTGCGATCTACATAGACCTCTAATGCGGGTTTGTCTTTGGTAACATCTAATTTGATACCCTCCATTCCATCAATACTTTTCTCATTGATGAAATTCTTCATCTGAGTACCTAGAGCCATCAGCTCATCATAATCATCACCCTGAATTTCTATATTTACCGGGTATCCTGTTGGCGGGCCTGCTGCATCTTTCTCAACAGAAATAATTACACCAGGATATACCCCTGCCAGCGCCTCTTGAATTCGTTTTCTTAGTGCTTCACTGTCTAAACCATGACGCTCCTTAAACTCACGCATTTGAATCACCAATTTGCCTCGGTGTGGCATTTCTGCGGCAGAACCTCCCTCAGTAAAAGGGTTTTCGGCGCCTTTACCAACTTGAGCAATTGCCGTCTCTACTAGTGCATTCTTACCATCGATTTGATAAATAGGGTCGTTAATTATGGCGTAAACACGCTCTTCAATTGACTTGGTAAGCTCGTTGGTTTTCTCGATATCGGTTCCTTGCGGATATTCGATATAAATAATCACCTGTTTGGGGGTGTTATCTGGGAAAAACTCAATCTTAGTTCTACCCATTCCAATAGAAGCACCGAATCCCATAAATGCCACAATGAGAAGCAGAATAGTTGCCAAGAAATAGTAATATACATTTCGTCCGCGTAGGGCTACTTTTAACTGACGTTCATAGAAATTCTCAAGACGAATAAGAACATTGTTCTGAAAGCTTAGCGTCGCCTTGTAAAGAAATCCTTTGTAGGCCCACATAAGTAATAACGTGGCAATCATTAATGAACCAAAGCCGCGAACAGCTCCTCCAATGAGAATAATAAGCAATCCGATAGGTAGAAAAATAGCTGTTAACTTCAGTAAAAATTTAGTTGGAAGTGGCTTCTCACCAACCACCATAAACTGAGAAACTAACATCGAGTTCATGAAGATTGCAACGAATAGCGATGAACCTAATACCACCGATAAAGTAATCGGGAAGAAAATCATAAACTGTCCCATTACTCCTGGCCAGGTACCTAGCGGCACAAATGCGGCCACTGTAGTTGCGGTTGAAATGATAATAGGAATAGCTATTTCTCCGATTCCTTTCTTGGCTGCCTCGATGCGTGACATCTTTTCAGTATCCATCAATCGGTAGACATTTTCAACTACTACTACCCCATTATCTACCAGCATCCCGAGTCCCATAATAAGTCCAAATAGGATCATTGTATTCAATGTGTAGCCCAGGGCACTTAAAATCATAAACGAAATGAACATCGACATCGGGATAGCGAATCCAACAAAGAGTGCATTTCTAAATCCTAAGAAGAACATGAGTACGGCAACTACCAGAATTACTCCAAAAATGATGTTGTTTACTAGGTCGTCAACCTGGTTAATGGTCGTAGCAGAAGTATCGCTAGTAATCGTCACCTCTAGATCTGAAGGCAGAATATTCGCTCTTGCTTCTTCAATAATGTCGTAAATCTGCTGGGCAGCATCCACTGCATTTTGACCCGAACGCTTTTTCACATCGAGCATCACAACACGCTTTTGAGATTCTCTTGCGTAAGTGGTACGTTCCTCTTCTTTAAAACTTACTTCAGCGATATCTCTTAGATATACCGACCCATTTTCAGCCTTAACCACGAAGTTTTCAAGCTCTGATGGGTCTTCAATTTCTCCTAAAATTCTAATGGTTCGACGCTGACCACTAGAAATCATATTGCCCGCAGAAAGCGTCATATTTCCATTAGCAATCGCTCCGAGTACATCATTGAAACTAACTTTAGATGCCATCATCTTGTAAACATCTACGGCTACCTCTACCTCTTTATCCTGAGCACCTCGAATATCGACCTCTTTAATTTGCGGAAGATCTTCAATGGCATCCTCTAGATACTCGGCATAAGATTTTAACTGTTCTGTAGTGTAATCTCCTTTGAGATTTACATTCATAATGGGTTGAGACTCTGCAATATTTAGGTCAAAAACATTAGGCTCAACCTTTGCTCCATTAAAAACGGGCCAATCTTCACTTGCCTTTTCAACATCTACTTCATTTTGAACACGGACTTTGGCCTCAGCTATGGTTACCGATTCTTCGAACTCAACCATGATCATCCCATAGTCTTCCTGAGAGGTACTAGTGAGTTTTGTGACATTAGAAATATTCTTAATTCGGTCTTCTAACGGGTCAATCACAAGGCGCTCAATATCCTCAGCAGTATTACCAGGGTAAACCGTACTTACATAAATCTTAGTCTCAATTACCTCAGGAAATTCTTCTCGCGGCATCGCAAAGTAAGAGGCAAGACCTACGGTGAAGAAAAGGGCAATTAACACATAGATAATCGTCGGGTTATCTATGGCCCAGGAAGCTAAGCGATATTCTTTACTCGCGTTTTTTGATGCTTTATTCATCACTAATTAGTTTAACCACTTAACAGGTTGATTATCTGACACCTTTTTTGCTCCTTCAGTAATAAGTAGCGCTCCCTTTTCAACTCCGTCTAACACTTCAATAAAGTCCTCTGACGTTTTTCCAGTTTCAATGATTAGGCGCTTAGCAATGTATCCTTCAGTCGACTCCTCTAGTGCGAAACAGTACTGCTGACCCTCTGCATTCTCAGAAACTACTGACTGAGGAATCATGATCGCTGAATTATTCGAGTAATCGTTAATCGCTACCGAAGCCATTAAATTAGGTCTAATAAAACCGCTCTTGTTATCAAGAGGAATTTCGACGGTAAACGAACGGTTACTTGGGTTGATGACTTTGCTAACTCTTGTAATGCGTGCCTCTATCTCTTCACCGATAGCAGATAAATTCACGTGAACTTTAGAACCCTCACTGATAGAGGTAATATGAGTCTCAGGCACGTCAACCTCAACATAAACCTCATCGATATTTACCACTCTAAATAGTTCTGAACCCATACCAGGAGCAACAATCGTTCCTGGCTCTTTAAATATCTGATCTATGGTTCCATCGAAAGGAGCACGTACTACTGATTTCTCTGCCTGAAGACTTAAAGCTTCAACTGCTTTTTCTGCCGATTCAAATTGGGTTTTAGCCTGAAGAAATTGAATTTCAGATCCAATATTTTGAGACCAAAGACGCTCTTGACGATTAAAAACTGTTTCTGCAAGTAGTAGTTGGGATTTCGCTTGTGCAAGCTGTGCCAAGAGCCCGCCGTCATCGATTCTAGCAAGCACTTGATTCTTTTCTACCTTTTGACCCTCAACAACCAAGACCTCTAGTAATTGACCAGGCATTTCAGGATATACATTAATGTTTTTCATCGTTTTCACTGTACCTTGAAAAGAGGTAAAGTGATTAAACTCTTGTGGAGTCACCTCATAAGTAGCTACAAGTGGTAAACTTGCTGACTTATCGAGAGAAGCAATAACCACATCTAATCGCTTAATATCAGCATCAAGTACGTTGCGCTGTGCCGATAGCTCAGTGCGCTTTGCTCTTAAAAGGTTTTCATCGTTTGAAGCGATGAGTTCGTCAATAGATCCTGATGATTTTGTTTGACAAGAAACGCTAACAAGACCCAGCGTCAATAGTAAAGTCCAAATAGGTGATTTCATAGTATTTGCTTAAAGCGATTCGTTTAAAAAGTTTGCTAAATCAGTATGTGAGGTCACTACCGAAACAAGAGCAGACAGGTACTCTTGTTGGGCAGCAAAAAGCTGTAATTGTGCTTCACGAAGCTCAAAACTACTTGCCATTCCCTCTTTGAATTTGATTTCATTCTTGTCAGCGATGCGCTGAGCGAGATCTAAATTGTCTTTCGTGGTGACGACCTGTTCGCGTGCCAAGGTTAGTGCACTGGTCAGGGTTTCGAACTGTAATGCTAACAATCGTTCAGTCTCTGTTTTCGTATTTTGAGCCTTTAAATCGGCAATCTTTGCTCGTTGAGTATTTGCAGATCGAAGGAGTGAACTGAAAAGTGGAATTTGCAGATTTACCCCTAAGATTGCTGTATTGAAGTACTTTTTGTCAGGGTCTAAAAAGTCAAAGGTGTCTCCGAATGCATTGGCTCCTAAACTGAGACTGCTGCTTAGCGTAGGCAAAGCTTTACTCTTGGCCAATTTCAGTTCAAGAGAGCGCTGCTCAGTTAAATTCTGAACCATTCGATAATCGACATTCTTAGTCAGATCAAAATCGGTTGGGATTTCTTCAACCATTTCAATACCCACTAAGCGCTCCAGTGTATCAAGTAAGTATAATGGGTCATTAATCTCTCTACCCATCATTACGTTCAACATCTGCTTGCTAAACTTAGCCAGGCGATAAGCATTACGCTCATTACTCTGAAGGGTTTTAAAAGTAAGTCGTAACTGATCGACAGTCTCTTCTTCACCTAACCCATTTTTCAAAAGCGCTGTAGCTTCAAAAAGGTTTCGCTCAATCTGCGCCACATTTTTTGATAGTAACTCAGCACTTTGGGCAGCCATAAGCGCATTAGCATAGGCCGAAACTATTGATGCTCTGACCTCTAATGCAGTTTTGTCGTAGGCGTTTTGGGAATAATCCAAAAAGGTTCTGGTCGCTTGTACTCCAACAACATAAGAACCATCAAAGATGAGCTGATTCCAAGTCACCGATGCGTTTAAACTTTGTGGTTGCCCGAAAACTACCTCTGAAAATGTTCCAGGTTCACCACCGAAAAATTCAGCAGGAATTTGTGCCACGGGTTGTTTTAATTGATTCTGATAATTAAACGAACCCTTAATTTGCGGAAGTCCAGAAGCAATGGTTGCCCATTTTTGAGCTAAGGCATCCTTTTTATCAGCGGCAGCATTTTTCATTGATGCATTTTCGATTAACGCATAATCTACTGCTTGCTCTAGGGTAAAGCTTGAGATAGATTTTTGACCGAAGGCCAATGCACCAACTAAAAAGACGAGTACTTGAAGGGTCTTTTTCATTCTTGATTGTTGATTAAATAGGTTTCGAGATAGGACGCTCCTTTGGCTGTAGCAATACCTCTTACGTGATAAATGATATGTTGAAAAATCAACTCTTGCGTGTTAAAGAGTTTCTCAGGAAATTCTTGGGGATCTCTAAGCGAGAAATAGGTAAAAAAGTAAAGTCTAAAAATCATCTCGGGATTCATATCGTCTCGATAGACTCCTAGTTCAATTCCTCGACGAATATTAGACATCAAAAAGTCTCTCATCATCATGAGTTGTTCATCTTTCAAGCGTTTAAAAAGCGCAGGAAAATATTTCTGAAGCTGATATTGAGGAGAACTCTTTTCATTCTTCAAAAAGCGACGAACAATTTGACGTACCTCAAAAAGCTCATCGATCGGATGCAGTTCTTTAGTCGCTAGCTGATCAATGCTAGAGTTAATAGTGCTGCAAAGATGAAGGGTTGAACACTCGACTAGGTGAGACTTATTTTCAAAAAAGGAATAAATCGTCTTCTTTGAGATCGCCAGTTCTTTGGCAAGATCATCCATTGTAACGCTCTTGAAGCCTAAATCCAAGAACATTTGAGTGGCTTTATGCAGAATTTCCTTTTTCAAGGCCGTAAAGATACGATACTGGAAACTTTTAAAACGAAAAAAGTTTCCAGAGTTAATAATTATTTAACGAAAAGACCACCGCCAATTTTCTCCTACTTTTGTGAAAACTTGTCTATGGAAGCCTTTATCCCGTATCAAAAAGCAATCGTTGCCTATCTAAAGGCGTATTCGAGCAAAAAAGAACCTAGAAATTTATACGCTCCGATTGAATACATTTTGAACTTAGGAGGAAAAAGACTTCGACCTTCTTTAGTCCTTGCAGCAGCAGAACTATATGGGGCTCATCATGAAAAGGCATTGCCAGCAGCGGCAGCCATAGAAGTCTTTCACAACTTCACTCTAGTACATGACGATATTATGGATGAGGCTGCGCTTCGAAGAGGGGAACCAACCATTCACGAAAAATGGGACCTCAATACGGGTATTCTCTCTGGAGATGCAATGCTCATTGAAGCCTATCGATATTTTGAGAACTACCCACCTAACCTGGCCCTATCCCTTTTAAAACTCTTTAACAAGACTGCATTAGAAGTTTGCGAAGGACAACAATACGACGTTGATTTTGAAACCCGAACAGATGTGACCGAATCAGAATATCTACAAATGATTCAATATAAGACTGCGGTACTTGTGGGTTGTGCCTTACAAATGGGAGCACTTATCGGCGAAGCTTCTGAAAAGGAATCGAACCACCTTTATCAATTCGGACTACTGCTGGGTACTGCCTTTCAAATACAAGATGACTATCTAGATGCCTTTGGGTCTCCAGAAAATTTTGGAAAGACAGTAGGTGGCGATATTATTGAAAACAAAAAGACGCTATTGTACATCAAAGCCTTTGAACTCGCTAACGAAGAGCAAAAAAATGCGCTTGAGCTCGCCTATCAAGATCAAACCGCACAAAAGGTCGAACTAGTGAAAGAATTATTTTTAGCTACTGGAGCCGAGACCTCGGTTAAACAAGCCGTACAAGCCTATACTGAGTTAGCCTTAAAAGAACTTGAAAAATTGAGTATCGCAGATAACAAGAAGGAACTTTTAACTCAATTTGCACATTCATTAATGGTTAGAAACCTTTAAAAAGCCACCTGAAAAAGGCTTTGATGAATGGGATAGGTCGATTGGCCGACATTATCGATAGCTCTTGCAAAAAATGGGTTTTCTCGTCTAGAAACTGAAGAATTAACTGCGGTTGGCGCTTTTCAAAAAGACGCACAAAAAGTCTTGAACCCGCTCCATTTTTTCGATCCAATAGATCAAGCAGTAACAGGTCGTACAACCAGAAACGATCTTTAAATTTTAATTTCGGAAGTCTCTCAGGGTCTTTCTCGACAATATCAGCAATTTGCTTTACCCTTTGCAGACTTCGATTGAAAGCGAAACCTGTCGAAGGCTTGGCCCAACCGCCATTGAGACCAATAGGTAATACTCGGGAAGACAAAGGCCGCCACAGCGGATGCGAACTCATAGGTATACTCCCCTTTTCTCTAGAAATCACCTTGTAGTCTGAAATCTCTTTCAGGGTGAGATATTCATGTATTGCTTCCTCATACTCTGAATCTTTTAAAGGTTGATGAGAAAACAAGGTATACTCAAAAAGAGCACGAGTCGCTGAAGTCGGAAGTACGTACATGAAACGGGTATTTCCTTTCTGCGGAACACTAAAATCCATAAAATCTGCTTTACTCGAATCGAATACCTCTTGATTCGTTTTTATTTCAAGACCGATGAAATGCTGTTGTAAAACCGGATATCTAGAACCTGCAAGCCGATCATAACTAAATCTAGAGTCAAAACAAATCTTAGCCGACTTAGACCCCCCTGAAGACAAGTGTATATGAGCTAAATCCTTGTTGCTCTCAATACGTTCGACCTCATCCAGAACAAAATCAATTTGAGGATGATTTTTTAAAATCGGCCTGTAGTGATCGTGGAAGTCAGCACCTTCTATACGGTTATAGGTGTAGGGGTGAATTGAGGCGTACGGTTTGTCATCCTCATCGCTAACAGCAATATGAGTGTACTTGTGTTTAACCAGAAAGTCTAAGGAGTGACCCGTTTCAGCCCAAAAGCACCAAGTACGATTACGGTAATCTCCACCTTCTCGATCGACAATCAGTACTTTTTTAGTCGATAAACTAGGTCGATTAACTAGCTCCACAGCTAGCAAGGTGCCTGCAGCACCTGCACCAATTATCGCAAAATCATAGCTCATTTTAGTAAAGATAGTGTTTCAATTCATCGAAATCTATTAGTTTTGTACACCAAAACAAATTTAATGGAGGCGATCTTATCTTATTTTGAACAACTCAGCCCAGTGCGCGCAGCATTCTATGCTACTCTTTTTACTTGGGGAGTCACTGCTGCCGGTGCAGCACTCGTCTTTCTATTTAAAACCATGAACCGAGCAGTGCTTGATGGGTTTTTAGGGTTCACAGGAGGAGTTATGGTGGCTGCTAGTTTTTGGAGTTTGCTCGCTCCAGGTATCGAAATGAGCGAAGGCGAAGGCTTTATCAAGGTAATTCCCGCCGCTGTTGGTTTTATATTAGGTGCTGCCTTTATCTTTGGTTTAGATAAGGTATTACCTCACATACACATCAATTTCAAAGAGGATGAGAAGGAAGGGATTAAAACTCCCTGGAGAAGGACCACTCTTCTTACTCTTGCAATCACGCTTCACAACATTCCTGAAGGGCTCGCAATTGGAGTATTATTTGGTGGAGTAGCCGCTGGTTTTGAGGGGGCTACCGTCGCGGGGGCAGTAACACTAGCTCTTGGCATTGGTCTTCAAAATTTTCCCGAAGGTTTTGCTGTTGCAATGCCACTGCGAAGACATGGACTAAGTCGATTTAAAAGCTTTTTGTACGGCCAATCTTCAGCCCTTGTAGAACCTATTGCCGCAGTGGTTGGAGCATGGGCGGTAATGACCTTTGAACCCATTCTTCCCTACGCCCTCGCATTCGCAGCTGGAGCCATGATTTTTGTAGTGGTCGAAGAAGTAATCCCAGAAACTCAGCGAGACAAATACACTGACATTGCTTCAATGGGATTCATCATAGGATTTGTGGTTATGATGACTCTTGACGTCGCGTTAGGTTAACTATTTTCTGCAAGAAATTCGATAACTTGTAAGAAGCTAAAACACGCTTCTTATGAGATCCTTATTACTCCTTGTTTTTACAGCATTTGGCCTGTGCGTTTCGGCACAAGAATCCTTCGAAATGATGGATATTTTTCAGCTACAATACGCCAATGACGTGCAAATTTCTCCCAATGGTAAACAAATTGTATATCGTAAGATGGGATTTGATCTCATTGAAGACCGTGCTACAGGAAACCTCTGGGTTTATGAAATTGAGACCGGTGCTCATTATAAACTAACTCCTTTCGATCAGTCTGAATCAAGCCCGAGATGGTCTCCGAATGGAGATCGAATTGCCTTCACGTCAAGTGGTTCGAAAGGCTCTGAAATTTACATTTACTGGGTTGCTCAGCAAAGTCTCGCACGAATCACTCAACTCAGCCAAAGTCCTAGTAATTTATCGTGGTCTCCTACTGGTGAGGAAATTGCTTTTAGCAGTTTTGTTCCAGAGGCTCCCCCTATTGTAGCAAAAATACCCGCCGCGCCCAAAGGGGCTAAATGGGCTCCCAAGCCAAGTAGCACATACCTTAGAAAGCAATCAATGGAAATTCGCAAAAAAGAAACCGTACTTGTTGAGATACCTGAGGCTAGTCACGGTATAGCTAATCGTCCTTCGAATCTAATGACTAAAGTGGCGCATGTGGTAGCCTGGTTTGATAAGTATAGAAATTGGTAGACCTGTGAAATTCATCCTCCTATGTCTAGCCGCTGTATTGGCGATTACTAATTATCAGCTCGAGATAGCCGTCACCCTGCCTGAAAACGCGACGGGTAAGCTGCACCTAGTGATCTATGACAACGAAAACGACTTCTTAGGAGAAAAGGGTGAATTAACCGTTTATGACCTCGCTGAACTTCGCGACCACCCTATGATTAAGCTCAACCAGGTCAAAGAAGGAACCTATGCATTTGTAGCGTTTATCGATGAAAATAACAATGGAGTAATGGACAAGAACCGCCTAGGCATTCCCAAAGAACCTATTGGTTTCTCGGTTTCTAAAATGGGCTTATTTGGACCTCCCTCTTTCAAAAAGGCCAGCTATCAAATACCCGGTACAAAAAGCGTTGAATTGGTTATTGAGCGTTTTTAGTGACAACTACAATCATCTCCACAACCCGTCTTCTTTTTTGCAAAGCGAAGCACTAGATACATAACCGCTACTACCAATACCGCTATTACGATGAATTCCTGCACTCCCATCAGATCAGGGTTTGGTAAGCGATGAATGCAGACAGATAGGCTAAAAGGGTCATATAACCCAGCTGAATCAGCGGCCACTTCCACGAGTTGGTTTCTTTGCGAACTACTGCAATAGTACTCATACATTGCATGGCAAATGCATAGAAGAGTAGTATTGAAACTCCAGATGCAAGATTAAAAATTGGCTTACCCAACTCGTCGGTTTCAAGCGCCATTCGACCAGCAATCGTCGATTCACTTTCTTCACCAACACTGTAAATCGTGGCCAAGGTTCCGACGAAGACCTCTCTTGCAGCGAATGATGTAATTACAGCGATACCAATTTTCCAGTCATAACCTAAGGGTTTTACCACGGGCTCGATAATCTTACCGAGCGTACCGATGTAGCTATGTTCTAGTTTATAACTTGATATCCTATGGGATAAATCTTCATCACTTAGATCTAACCCTTGCTGCTGTATTTGTTGAAGCACTTCTGTTTCTGCATTCTTAAAAGAATCACTGTATCCATTCGAACCTAAGAACCAAATAACTACTGATAAGGCAAGGATAATCTTACCCGCTTCTAAAACGAAACTTTTCGTCTTTTCGAAGACGGTAAAGGCAACATTTCTAAGCTGAGGCGGTTTAAAAGTTGGCATCTCGATCATAAAAAACGAGCGACGTTCAATGTTTAGTCCTCTATTTAGAATAGCTGCTGCAATGATAGCCGCTAAAAAACCTAGGAGATACAATCCTGTAAGTACTAGTGCCTGATAGCCTAGACCCAAGAATCGACCTTCAGGAATCACTAGGGCAATAATAATTAGATAAACAGGCAGTCTCGCAGAACAAGTTGTAAAGGGCACGACCATAATAGTAATGAGTCGCTCCTTCCAATTTTCAATGGTTCTGGTGGCCATTACGGCAGGAATCGCGCAGGCCATACCCGACATTAGTGGTACTACACTCTTACCGCTGAGACCAAAAGGCTTCATGATGCGATCCATTAGAAATACCACGCGAGACATGTATCCACTCTCTTCGAGTATCGAGATAAATAGAAATAAAAAGGCGATTTGCGGAATAAAGATGACCACACCTCCAACTCCCGCGACTATACCTTCGGCCAATAAGTCGGTAAGCACCCCAGAAGGTAAGGTGGCCTTGATCCATTCACTTGCTGAGGCGAAGAAATTGTCGATAGCATCCATCGGATAACTACTGAAATCAAAAATGGCCTGAAACATGGTAAATAGAATCACAAAGAAAATTAGGTAACCGAAAATCTTGTGAGTAAAGATTCGATCTAAGACCCCCTGTATACCATCTGCCTTCGAAAGGTCTTTTTGATAACCTTGTTTAAGCGTGCCATTAATATGCTTGTAGCGAAGAACAGTCTCCCTATGCTGCATTTTTTGAAGCTCTGCCTTCGATTTGGTACTGAAAGCAGACCGGTCTGGGATTACCTTCTTCTCAATAGGCATGAAGTTGACGTCTTGAGTAATCGCAAGCCATAGCTTGTAAGCATCAATCCTAGGGAAAGTGGCTTTTAAATTCTCAAAATACGCCTTATCCACTTCAGTAATATCCAAGCTCGGTTTATCTGATATGGATTGATAATCAGAAAGAATGGCTTTTAAGCCTTCAACTCCTGTATCGTTTCTTGAACTGAGTAGCGCAATGCGCGTATCTAGCGATGATTCAAGTGCAGCAATGTCAATTTCGATACCCAAGCGTTTCATCCGATCAGACATATTGATCACCAGAACCGTTCGAAGACCCAAATCCTTAATTTGAGTGAATAGCAGAAGATTACGCTTTAAATTTTCTACATCAGCAATCACCACAACTACATCAGGAAAGTCGGGATCTCTTCGATTTAGAAGGATCTCCACGGCCACACTCTCATCTAAAGAGGTGGTATTCAAACTATAAGTTCCTGGCAAATCGTAAATGATAGCATTTAGGCTAGGCCCCAAATAACAGCTACCCGTCTTCTTTTCAACCGTAATACCTGGGTAATTACCCACCTTCTGTCGAAGCCCAGTAAGTGCATTAAAAATAGAGGTCTTACCCGTATTTGGATTACCTATGAGTGCTACTTTTAAGGAACTACTCATTGCTAGAGATCTAAACAAATTAAGCTCGCTGTTTCTCTACGAATAGCAATGCGATTACCTGCAACTAAATAATAAAGCGGATCATTTAAAGGAGCCACTTGAAGCAATTGAACTTCATTACCAGGAAGACAGCCTAACTCCATCAATTTTACGGGAAGTCTCTCGTCAATACAATCTGCGATGATTGCTTTTTGACCGATTTTTAAATCGAGGAGGTTAGCCACTGTTCTTATTTAGAATAAATTTAAAGAAGCAAATTTACCTTTTTTTAATCAACCTACTTCTCTTCCTCGCTATTTTTCAAGATCTCAATATCTGAAAGCAGCCGATCCATTTCTTCTTCTTTCGTCCCGTCGTAGAATCCTCGAATTCTTCGTTGTTTATCAACAAGTATAAAGTTCTCCGTATGAATCATGTCAAACGGGCCTCCATCACCATCTTCTTGAACCGCTAAATACGATTTACGCGCTAGTTCATATATCTGCTTTTTGTCACCGGTGACTAAATTCCACTTAGCGTCATTCACCCCTTTTTCAATAGCATATTTCTTTAATTGAGCCACCGAATCTATTTCTGGAGTTACCGAATGAGAAAGCAATAGAACTTCAGGATCGTCAGCCAGAGCAGCCTGAACCTCAACCAAATTCGCTGTCATGATCGGACAAATCGTAGGGCAGGTAGTAAAGAAAAAATCAGCCACGTAAATCTTATCTCGATAGTTCTCTTGAGTAATGGTATCGCCATTCTGATTGAGCATACTGAAATCAGCAATACGATGATACTTTTTTACGTGCTGTAGAGTCGAATCAACCAGTTCAGCATTAACCATATTCGGTTGATAAATCGGCAAACGCCTTTTCGGCTGAAGCGCATTGTAAATTAGATACATGATCACCGAACTGAGCAAAGCAAAGAAGATGAAAAATCGCTTGTAATGGCTGAAGAATGAGCGCATATTACAAAGGTACTAAGCAGAGCGAATTCTTTCGGTCATTATCGGTAACTTTGTGTCTTATTTTACAAAACATGAGCGTTCAGATCATTCAATTCATACTTAGTTTATCTCTTCTAATCGTTCTTCATGAACTAGGACACTTTATTCCCGCACGAATCTTTAAGACTCGAGTAGAGAAATTCTATTTATTCTTCGACATCAAGTATTCCCTTTTTAAAAAGAAAATTGGCGATACCGTATATGGAATCGGATGGCTCCCACTCGGTGGATATGTAAAAATTGCCGGAATGATCGATGAATCGATGGACAAAGAACAGCTTGCTAAACCCCCTCAACCCTGGGAGTTTCGTTCAAAACCTGCTTGGCAACGACTCATCATCATGCTTGGCGGAGTAACGGTGAATTTTATTCTAGCCGTCATTATTTACATTGGCCTATCTTATGCCTACGGCGATCAGTATATTAAAAATGATTCTGTCCAAGGGGGTGTTTGGGTAGTTGAAGAGGAAATAGGTTCTAGTGTAGGCATTCAGACCGGTGACAAAATCATCGCGGTAGATGGCGAACCTATTGAGCGATTCTCTGCCATCTTTTTAGAACTGATCAACGGTAACGAATTCACTATTGAAAGAAATAGAGAGCTTCTCACCCTGCCTATTCCAGTAGATTTCATTGCTACTTTAATCGACGAGGAAGACAAGGCTCGATTTCTAACCTATCGCATGCCGTTCGTTGTCGCAGATATCCCTGAGGATTCACAAAACGCAACTTCAGGTCTTAAGTCCAAAGATATCATTACAAGAATCGGCACCACACCCATCAATTATTACGACGAGGCTAAAGAGGCTATTCAACAATACACTGGTCAAGAAGTTGAGATCGCTGTTCGAAGAAAAGACGAAGCATTTGAAACGAACTTGAGAATAACCGTTAGTGATAGTGCTACCATCGGAATTCAACCAGGAGCATTATCAGTGCTAGACCTCGATGAACTCGGTTACCTTTCTATCGAGACCAAAGAGTATGGATTTTTCGAAGCTATTCCTGCGGGAATCAGTCGCGGAGTAACCACCCTAGGCTCTTACGTAAAGCAATTCAAGAAAATTATTAATCCTGCTACTGGCGCTTACAAAGGCGTTGGAGGTTTTGCCGCTATAGGCAGTATGTTCCCGGACCAATGGGATTGGCAGGCATTCTGGTCAACTACAGCACTGATCTCAATCATTCTAGCGTTCATGAATATTCTCCCTATACCTGCCTTAGACGGTGGGCATGTAATGTTCTTACTCTACGAGATGATCTCAGGCAGAAAGCCTAGCGAAAAAGTTTTAGAATATGGCCAACTCATCGGTTTTGCTATTCTTCTAACCTTAGTAGTCTTCGCCAACGGAAACGACCTTTTCAGATTTTTGTTTAAATAGTAAAAAAACTTTTCAGGTTTTTTCGAATTTGACTTAAAAATGTATATTTGCACCCGCCTATTCAGTTAGGCCACACTCCTCCTTAGCTCAGTTGGTTAGAGCATCTGACTGTTAATCAGAGGGTCCTTGGTTCGAGCCCAAGAGGGGGAGCAAGTGATATTCATTTCATTATCAATTAATTAAGCCCTACAAGTTAGGGCTTTTTTTATGCGATTCAGCAGCACTTGCACCCAAATTTGTTCCCATTAAAATACTGACAGTCAAAAGCATAGCAAAATTTCGCATTGTTTTTGAAGTTATCTTTACGTCAGTAAATACGGGGCTTTCCGTGATTTTATCAAAAATTAGTCATCCGATGAATGAACCGGATTAACCCTTGTTATAGATTATATGGAGATCGGAAGAGCGTCGTGTAGGGAAAGAGTGTCACAGACTGTGTAGATCTCGGTG
>CAXPJI010000043.1:0-20175 GCA_964217345.1 Euzebya sp. | reverse complement strand
CGACCTCCATGATGATATTCTCATTCCCGGTAACTCGATAACAATTGCGCACCTCCCTTAAAGATTTAACTTTTTCAAGAAATGGCTTAAGCATTCCCACAAAAGCACGAAGGTGAATGATGGCATGTAATTGATAACCGAGAGGCTCAGAGTCGATAGAGAGCTGATAACCTTGAATAATCCCACGATCTTCTAAACGCCTAATTCGATCTGCTACGGCAGGAGCACTTAGGCCAACAACCTTTGCGATAGCAGACTGCGGTGTCTTAGCGTTTTGCTGAAGTTGTTTCAGTATTTGCCAATCAATTTTATCTAATCTATCCATAGTTTATAAAACAAAATATTTTAACTAAAATACCTTATTTATATTAGTTAATATACAATATCACCTTATAATCTATATTCATAACCCCATAGAGTAAAGTAATTTCGTAGGGTATGTTAGCATCAAGAACCCTATATCAGCGAACCCTTACGATTTGCGACCTCACCGAAAAAGTGAGTCAGGCTTCTGCGTGCCAGCCGCGACTAAAGTCCTTTAGTCTAGAACTATCCAATCATATAATTTGTGATAGCATTCTGTTGAAATCTAGTATACACAATGCACTTTCTAAAGACCTTAGTTTTCATGGGCAAGGCAAAATCGTTCAGTTTGCCTTGATTTTAGTTAGAAATCTGCAGTATTACCTAAAGGGCTTAGAATATGATGCTAGCCTGCCTAGTGATTACACGAAAGCAATTCTAGACGAACTGAGAAAATATCAGCGGTATCTTTCAATGAATCACAAAAGGTGGAGTAGCCTTATTAACTAGAAAGTCCTTTTAAAAATTCAAGTGCCTTTTCGTTAAAAGTCTGTGGTCTTTCAACATTTACTACATGACCACATTTTTCAACTACAAAAAGATCGGCTAATGGATTAGCACCCACTAATTCTCTTATCGGAGGGAGAAACAAATAATCCTCTTCACCCATTAAATAGAGTGTTGGTACCATAGACCGAGTTTCTCGATAAAAACGTAGAAGTGGGTTAAGATCAGCCGTTAGTTTAAACCATCGTAAGAATTCTTTCTGGTACAATTTCTTCGCCTCTCGAACAAAAAGATTTCTAGATTCTTTATGATTTTTATTGGGCATTATAATAAAGGCAAAGAATCGATATAACCATAGATAAGGAATCATCGATTTAAACCAATTACCTAACCTCATCAATAATTGAGATCTAAAATCTAGCTTTACAATAGCACCTCCAAGGACCATCGCGTGTATGCGATTAGGGTATCGATCCTCGATATTTCGTATAAGAATAGTGCCTAGTGAAATCCCTATAAAGTGAGATTTATTAATGCCTAGATGATCTAAAACTTCAACAATATCATCGGTGACTGAATCAAAGGTATAACGCTGTAAGGCTTTCACCAGATTCGATTTAGAATTTCCATGACCTCTGAGATCTAGTAGAAGAACATTAAAGTGCTTTTTAAAATCTCTAATCTGGCGAAACCAAATCGTAGAACTACCTCCCGCCCCGTGAACGAAGGTTACCCACTGATCACTATCAGCCTCGGTGTAGGTAGTGTAATGTAACATGACTATGAATCTAGCAAACTTTTCATTTGCTCTTGTAGTTCTTTGGCAGAATTTGCAGCAGCCTCTGCAAAATCTTGTCCAGAACTTGCATAAATAATACCACGAGAAGAATTGACAAGCAACCCAACCGAATCGTTTTTACCATTGTCGTAAACTGCTTTAAGATCACCTCCTTGAGCACCTACACCAGGAACTAGAAAAAAGGCATCAGGTGCTAAACCCCTGATTTCCTTTAGTCGGTCTGCTTTGGTAGCGCCCACCACATACATCACTCGCTCTGAGTTACTATAATTTTGAGTAGTTCGAATGACTTGTTCAAACAGTGTTGCACTATCAGCTCCATGGTACTGAAAGTCTTCAGCGCCTTTATTTGAGGTTAAAGCAAGAACAATTGGATACTTTTCTTCTTGTTTTAAAAACGGTTCAATGGCATCACTCCCCATGTAAGGAGAAAGCGTAACTGAATCAAATCCAAGCTCATTATAGAAAGCTTCAGCATAACGCTCGGCTGTATTTCCGATATCACCGCGTTTGGCATCAGCGATAGTAAAATGATCCGGATAGCTTTGATTTAGATAAGCTATCGTTCTTTCAAGCGATCTCCACCCCTTAACTCCATAGGCCTCGTAAAAGGCAAGATTAGGTTTATATGCCACACAATAATCCGCAGTCGCATCAATGATTGCTTTATTAAATTCAAACAAAGGATCTTCGGCAGCTCTTAAATGTGTGGGAATCTTTTCGAGATCGGTATCTAATCCGACACATAAAAAACTTTGCTTCTCGCGTATTTGCGCTACTAGATGATCTATTTTCATGTTAGAAAGACTCAGAGGCCTCTTTTAATTTCTCTGTGTTATCTACTAATTGAAGCTCATCGATGATGCGTTGAATATCACCATTCATGATGTTTTGAAGATCATAAAGTGTGAGTCCAATTCGGTGGTCAGTTACGCGACCTTGAGGATAGTTGTAGGTTCTAATCTTTGCAGATCGATCACCTGAGCTCACCTGTGAATTACGCTTAGCCGCATCTTCTTCTTGACGCTTGGCAAGCTCTAAGTCATAGAGACGAGATCTTAATACCTTGAAAGCCTTTTCTTTGTTCTTATGCTGAGATTTTTGATCCTGACACTGTGCTACGAGACCCGTTGGTAAGTGAGTCAATCGAACCGCAGAATAGGTCGTATTCACCGATTGCCCCCCAGGACCTGAAGAACAGAAGAAGTCGATTCTTACATCTTTCGGATCGATTTGAACATCAAAATCCTCAGCCTCAGGAATAATCATAACTGTCGCGGCACTGGTATGTACCCTTCCTTGGGTCTCAGTTTGCGGGACACGCTGAACCCGATGCACACCAGCCTCAAATTTTAAGGTACCATAAACGTTATTTCCCGTCACCTCAAAATGAATCTCTTTAAAACCACCAGCCGTGCCTTCATTTAAATCAATCACATTGGTCTTCCAACCTTTACTTTCACAGTACTTAGAGTACATTCGATAAAGGTCACCAGCAAATATACTAGCCTCATCTCCTCCAGTACCGGCGCGAATTTCCATAACAACATCTTTCGCATCCTCAGGATCTTTTGGGATAAGTAAAAACTTAATTTCCTCTTCTAGCGGAGGTAGGGCCGATTTAGCCTCATCCAATTGCATTTTGGCCATCTCAACCATTTCGGCATCTTCGGCAGCTGAGATAATTTCCTCAGCTTCTTCAAGGTTCGCTAGTAAGGTCAAGTATTGCTGTCGCTTCTCAACGATCGGACGCAAATTGGTGTATTCCTTATTTAAGTTGACATATCGCTTCTGATCAGCAATCACGTCGGGTTGAATGATCAGGTCAGAGACCTCATCATAACGTTGTTTAATGATATTTAATTTATCAATCATAGGTGCGCTTTGCAAGACTCAAATATAGGCCATTTGAGCAGATAGAATTTAAGATTTAGGCGTATTCAAATTGCCCAAACTCACTTCTTATGGTTAACTTCTTTTGGGTAGAAGCCTCTACCCTTCCGATCACTTTAGCTCGGATATTAAAGCTCTCCGATATACGAATCATCTCCGCTGCGGTTTTCTCATCCGTATAGGCTTCAAGGCGGTGACCTGAGTTAAATACTTGATACATCTCCTTCCAGTCCGTGTTCGATTCTTTCTGGATCAATTTGAATAGTGGCGGAATTTCAAATAGATGATCCTTTATCACATGAATTTCATCGACAAAATGCAGCACCTTAGTTTGTGCTCCACCACTACAATGAACAAGCCCATCAATTTTATTGCGATCAATGGTTTCAAAAATTTTCCTCATGAGTGGTGCATAGGTTCTCGTAGGAGACAGTACTAATTTACCTGCATCGAGAGGACTACCCTCTACAGCATCAGTAAGACCAACACTTCCGCTATAAACCAAGTCGCTCGGTACCGATGGGTCATAAGTTTCAGGGTATTTTTCTGAAATTGTCTTAGAGAATACATCGTGTCTAGCAGAAGTTAATCCATTACTTCCCATACCCCCATTGTACGTATCTTCATAGGTAGCCTGACCATACGATTCGAAACCTACAATTACATTTCCCGGCTTGATATTTGTATTGTCGATTACCTCATCTCTTCGCATTCGAGCAGTCACAGTAGAATCAACAATTAGCGTTCTAACTAAATCACCTACATCAGCCGTTTCACCTCCAGTGGTATGAATCTGAACTCCATAATCGGCTAATTGACGTACTAATTCCTCAGTACCATTGATGATCGCTCCGATCACTTCACCTGGGATCAAATTCTTATTTCGACCGATCGTAGATGACAGTAAAATCGATTCTGTAGCGCCTACACAAATCAAATCATCCAAATTCATAACCAGAGCATCTTGAGCAATCCCTTTCCAAACCGACAAATCTCCGGTTTCTTTCCAATAAGCATATGCTAGTGAAGATTTTGTTCCAGCGCCATCAGCATGCATCACAATACAATGATCCTCACTTCCAGTAAGATAATCAGGAACAATTTTACAAAAGGCCTTGGGAAACAAACCTTTATCTATGTTTTGAATCGCTTTATGAACTTCGTCTTTGGTAGCAGAAACCCCTCGCTGATCGTATCGTTTTGAAGAATTCGAACTCATGAATAGGTATTTGAGGCAAAAATAGAACTAATGTTTAACAAATAGAGCCCCACTTAAATGCACATTTACACAAAATGGGTGCAGTTTTTTAACAAGTTTATAATTATTTGATAACTATGGGTTTAAGAAATAGAATCCCACAAGAATTCAATTACATTTGGGCTTTAATGAACTAAATCCGATTCAATTACATCATGAACAAAGCGAAACTTGAGTATATCTGGCTTGATGGTTATACTCCAACACAAGAACTGAGAAGTAAAACTAAAGTAGTTTCAAACTTCGATGGTAAACTAGAAAGTTGTCCAATCTGGTCTTTTGACGGTAGCTCAACCCTACAAGCAGAAGGTGGATCTTCTGACTGTCTTCTTAAGCCAGTTAATATTTACCCAGATCCGGATCGTTTGAACGGATTTTTAGTAATGTGTGAAGTACTTAACGCGGACGGTACCGCTCACGAGTCAAATCACAGAGCAACCATCGATGACGATGATAACGATTTCTGGTTTGGATTCGAACAAGAATACTTCTTAATGGATAATCAAACTGACCTTCCACTAGGATTCCCAAGAGGAGGTTTCCCTGGTCCTCAAGGTCAATACTACTGTTCAGTAGGTGGTCGTTACACTTGGGGTCGTGACTTCGTAGAAGAGCACCTTGACATTTGTCTAGAGGCAGGTCTTAATGTAGAAGGTATCAACCAAGAGGTTGCACCAGGTCAATGGGAATTCCAAATTTTCGCCAAAGGAGCTAGAGAAGCAGGTGATCAAATTTGGGTAGCTCGTTACTTATTAAATAGAATTACTGAGAAATACGGATACTACATTGAACTTCACCCTAAACCAATCAAAGGTGACTGGAACGGTTCTGGTATGCACGCTAACTTCTCAAACAGCACTCTTAGAAACGCAGGAAACCGTGAGACTTACGAGAAAATTTGTGAGGCTTTCCGTCCAGTAGCTAAAGATCACATTGCTGTTTACGGAGCATATAACAATGAGCGTCTTACAGGTAAGCACGAAACTCAATCAATCAATTCATTCTCTTACGGAGTTTCTGACCGTGGAGCTTCAATCCGTATTCCAATCGCAACTGTTGAAAACGGTTGGAAAGGATGGTTAGAAGATCGCCGCCCTGCGTCGAATGCTAACCCATATGAAGTAGCAGGAATCATCATTAAAACCGTTAAATCTTCAGGTATCTAAACCTCAGTTTAACACAAATACAAAGGCCACCCAAATGGGTGGCCTTTTTTTATCTCTTAATTTTTCGATTAAAGAATCACCTTGTAGACGAAAGCTCCATAAATGGAGAGAAGCACCAATCCTTCCTTCCAACTCAATTTCATTTTACTCGGAGCAAATACTAAAGGAAAAAGCACAAAGGCAATAAAAGTCATGAAAAATAAATCGTTGGTAATAAATCCTTGATCTTTTACTGTGATTGGGCTCACTATCGCAGTAATTCCCAATACCGACATGATATTAAAGATGTTCGACCCAATCAAGTTGCCCAGTGAAATCGCCTTCTCCTTCTTAATCATGGCAATTATAGAAGCCGCCAATTCAGGGATGCTAGTACCTATCGAAACAACTGTTAATCCGATCACACGGTCACTTACTCCAAGATCTTCTGCAATATTTACAGCCGCCTCCACGAGCCACTCTGAACCTAGCCAAAGACCTACACCTCCAGCAACGAGGTAGAAAAGTGTCATAGGAATTGATAATAACTCGTCATCACTTGGCAGGTCATCAACAACAGCAGGGCCTGATTGCATTTTGAGAAGCCACCACAAAAAGGCAATCATTACAAAAACCAAAACTCCACCTTCTAAACGCGAGAGTACTCCGTCAAAATACAGAAAGCCCAATAGCATCAATGAGGCAACCATCATCACAGGCCAGTCAATTTTGTAAAAAGATGAGGAAACCTCCATAGATCCAAAGAGAAGTGTGACCCCAAGTACTAAACCAATGTTCGCTGCATTAGAGCCTACCACATTTCCTAAAGCTAAATCAGGGTTACCCGCAAGCGCTGCCTTCAAACTAACCACTAATTCAGGTAAAGAGGTAGCGAAAGAAACCACCGTCATCCCAACAATTATTTTAGGAATAGACAACTTAAGGGAGATTGAAACCGAAGATTTAAGTAAGGCGTTGCCACCAAAAATTAGAAGGGCCAACCCTCCTAGCAACAAAAGAATTTGCGTCATGCACCAAAGATAGTTTTCTTCGCCTTATCTTAAACAGCATGAAACCACGGATATGAAAAAGAATTTTTTTCAAATACTCGCTAAACTAAATCGATCGCTTCTACCCTCACTAAGTAAGAGAAGAGTTGATTTAGCTAAAGCCACAAATAGGCAGAAGTTACTGATTGCTTACAGGTACTATGTAACTACAAGAGCTATTGAATAAGCAATAAATGTATTGGTCAAAACAATCTGTCGAAAATCGATAAAGCCTTTGGCAATTTGATAATATCGGCTATATTTGCACCCCATAATCGGCCTCGTGGCGCAACTGAATAGCGCATCTGATTACGGCTCAGAAGGTTGCAGGTTTGAATCCTGCCGAGGTCACTTAAGAATCAAGAGAAAACTGGCACCCTTCGGATGCCAGTTTTTTTATGCCCAGTTTCGAGGCAAGCTAGCTTGCAAGAGGAAGTGGGTGTAAAAAAACTAAGGGCTGCGCAGCAGCGACTGTTTTTTCTTGATTTAGACTACGGAGCACAAAGGAAAACCCGAGACGCAGTTGAGGTTAATCCTATTAGGAATGATTTAATATCGAAGCAGCCACCTGCTTTTGCACTTTGGACATTTAGCTAAAAAAGAAATATACTCCTTCCAGTTCGTACGTTTCCATGTGTATTTACATTTCAGGCATTTCATAAGAAATAATAAAGCATCTCAACAAATCATTGTAAGTAATCCTCAACAAGGACAATTACATGTCTCATCTGCAGCAGGGCAATCACAAATACATTCCCTTTCAGAGTACTTCTCACATGAAACTAACATCAATATCATGACTAAAATCCATTTTAATCTCATGAAAACTTCTCCTTTAATAGAATATAGGTTAGCAGCATAAGGCAGATGACTCCACCTAAAAATGATGGAATCAAAGTAAGTTCTCTAAGTACACCAACTAAAACTGGCTCAAATTTTAACAAATACAGCAGGTAAAAGAGTCCAATATTACCCCAACAAATTAAAGAGACTACCATCAAGTTTTTTTTACTCATATCACGGCCTATTCTTGAGAATCACAAGGCACTTCGTATGTTTGACCTGCAACAAAATCATAACATTTGTCGTCCTTTACGCACGATGCGAATACAAGAATTAAAAAGAGAAAAGGAAATCTCATGCAAAGTATTCGTAATAGACAATTGTCAAAATCACACCTTTTAAAAAGGCGATAAAACCAGAGAGATTAGGATTTGAAACCATAAAATTTCTCCTCCATTCTAAAAATGCTTTCATAAACCATGCTTTAAATTACAACCTCAATTTTGTCAGAAATCAAGACACTCAATACACAATCTCAAGTACGATAATCGTGCACACTACTCCCCAGAGAAAGGCCAAAAAAGCAAATCCAAATAAGCCTAGTTTCTGTAACAACCAGTAATTAATTTTGAATCGAAAGGGAATTAGACGATCCATTCCCTTTTTGGTGAACGAATACTGCTCCATAAGTTATTGATTAAGGTTCTTTGAAGTTACTAAATATTAAGTACTTACCCTCACAACCAAGATATTACGAAAAAATTTGAATCGAAATTTTGCTCGAACGCCATAGATATATTCACTAATTTTCGGTAATGAAACTAACGAAAACAGCCACTTTATTTTTTGCCATGCTAGTATCATCGCTAGCAACCGCTCAAAGCTTTAAAGGAAAAAACACAAGATCGGCTGATCCTTTAAAAGAATTAGGAATCACGATCGTTCAAAGCGATGCAGAAACCACCATAAATGTTTCTGGAATTGAGAAACTTATCGAAGATTCAGAAACCCGCTTTAAGTATGCACCTAAATACCTTGACTGCTTAAACTGCAATGAGCACTCACTAGAAGTCGTTTATGAAATTGTGGGAGAATATACTTTTGGCGGACATTCTGGCAGTAAAACCTTTTCATTAAGGTACTCACCGACAATAGAAAGCAGAAGCGCACGTAGTCTTCAAATGATTGAGAGAAACGGAGAGAATCTAATTGCCGCAGAGAGCTTTAAACGAACCATTACAAAAGGAACAACACTTTATATCAAGTTGATTGAAGTTCGCGGATATGTGGTTAATAACAGCATCCGAACCGATAAAAAATTCTATCGATTAGGTAAGCTTTTTAAATTTTAAACCTCCTCAATAGTAGCCGTCAAACCCGCCTGTAGAAGCGCTTCACATCTCGGTCTTAAATCGTCGTAATCTCCTCTTTTTACCGAACACTTCCCTTTAAAATGAACAATAAGAGCACATTGATGGGCTTGTTCTTCTGTATGCTCACAATAACGCACTAGCATGGCGATAACATGATCGAATGTATTGTAATCGTCATTGTGCAAAACAATTTCGTAACCCCTAGCTTCTAGGGTTTCAATCGCTGCATCTGTTTGTTCTTCGGTTTGACTAAAACGAACGAAATGGGTCATTATTCTTTAAATCGAAATTTTGCCGCAACCCAGCGATCTAGATCCGTAGTCTCGAAAAGACTGAGACCATGCATCGAGAAAGCATCTGTTATCATCGAAAGGTCTTCGATATAAAACCCACTTATCCATAATTCCGATGAAGCATTCATTTTGGTTACATAGTCTGATACCTGATCGAGAAGAATATTACGATTAATATTAGCAAGAATGATGTCATAAGGCCCTTTAGCTTTTTGACAGCTATCATCTTGCCATGCATCAATTGAAACCTTATTTCTCTCCGCGTTTTCTAGGCTATTTTCAATACACCAAGAGTCAATATCTATGGCATCACAGCTTGCTCCTTTTAGCGCCGCTAGAATGGCCAAGATACTTGTACCACAACCCATATCGAGCACGCGTTTATTTTTTAGAGTATCTAACTTGCTCAAAAAATCGAGCATTTGATAAGTAGTTTGATGATGACCTGTTCCAAAACTCATCTTTGGCTCGATAACCAACTCGTAGTCTGCTTTGATCCGATCATGAAAAGGAGCAATAACCGATACACGGTTACTAACTACTATAGGCTTAAAATCAGACTCCCATTTGGCGTTCCAATTTTCCTGTTGAATTTCACTAATGGTCCATTCAATAGATTCTGCGATACTACTGCTGTAAGGAAAGTGATCTTCAGCACTCAGCTCATTGGCATTAAAAAGAGATTGATCTACATATGCCTTGACCCCATCTTCGGTTTCTAAGAAGGTATCAAAAGGCAAAGCTGAAAGCTCATCCACCAATACATCCCGAGTAGGCTCTAGAGGCTTAACCGTAAAAGTAAGCTCGAAATATACAGGATCTGCACTCATTACTCGGCAGCAGCAACGATAGCTAAAAAGTCTGACGCAACGAGTGATGCACCACCAATTAGACCTCCGTCAATATCGGGATTCACGAAAAGATCCTTCGCATTTCCAGGTTTCACGCTTCCACCATAAAGAATTCGAACCTCAGAAGCAACCTCAGTAGAGTAGGCATCATTTAAAAATGATCTAATATGCGCATGCATTTCTTGAGCTTGTTCTGGCGAAGCAGTTTCTCCGGTACCAATAGCCCAAACAGGCTCATAAGCTAAAACTATTTGACTCATTTGTTCAGCAGTCACTCCTTTTAGTCCAGAACTCAATTGCTTAGAAACTATCTCAAAGTGAGAACCGTCTTTTCGCTCTGAAAGCTGTTCTCCAAAACAAAAGATCACGCGAAAACCAGCTTCAATCGATTGAAGTACCTTTTCATTAATAATTTCATCCGTTTCTCCGTAAATATCGCGACGCTCTGAGTGACCTAAAATCACCTGATTAACTCCGATAGATTGAAGCATATCAAGTGAAGTTTCTCCGGTAAAAGCCCCATTTGCAGCAGCATTTACATTTTGAGCAGCAACAGCAATCTTTGAATTTGATGTAGCCTTTACCGCACTTTCTAAGACTACAAAAGAAGGAGCGACAACTACCTCAACATTTGATGCTAAGCTCATTGAAGCTAACTCTGATAAAAGTGACTTCGTTTCGCTTAGATTCTTATTCATTTTCCAGTTACCTGCTACGATTGGAGTTCTCATTGTATTCTTGATTTGATGATTAATAGATATCGTTTATATGTTTTTTATCAGTGATTACACCTTGATTCAACCAAAGCACACCAGGGTTTGAACGCACAATTGTTTTCACCGTTGTTTGATCACATTGGTACCAGCGAATTACCGTACCGTATTCTTCATAAAATTTATTTACGCTATTATCTGAAGCAGCTGTCATACCGTAAATCACATATCCTTTCGCTGCTTTCTCCTCGGCAAAATTGACCACCTTATCAAAATCGTTTAATGAGGCCGAATCAAAATCGTAAGAAGTAATTAAGATCGCCTTTTCTTCCACCAACAAATTCGATGTGTAGTCTTCTCCATCCAACATCATTGTGAAATCGTGAATCGGAGGCTCGAAAGCCGCTTGTACTAATTCTGTTTTCACACTACCCGTAAAGTTCGCGTCAGAAAGATCAGGAAAACTACCTGAAGTAATTTCTTCGAATACCTTTCCGTCACGCTCAAAAGTCCAGATATAACGATATTCTTCGGCCGGAGCGTCTTCAGGAATCTCCATTTGTTCAGGAATTGATACTCCAATTTTATAGGGGCGAAAATCAATTAATGGTAGATGACTGAGCACCCAATAACCCAAAAACAGTGATCCAATAAGAGAGAGGCTCATAAGGCGAATAGACCATCGATAAGACACCCAATAGTTGATGTGCTTATATCCCCAATAAAGAATCAGAATAGCAATAAGTAAAATGACATCTTTAGTAAAAGATTCCCAAGGGGTAAGTTTAATCGCATCCCCAAAACAACCACAATCAGTGACTTTGTTGTAGTAGGCTGAATAAAAGGTTAGGAAGGTAAAAAAAGTGATCAGGCCCAATAGATTGAAGACAACCAATCGCCTCCAAATACCAATCAGCAGCGCTACACCGAGTAACACCTCAAGAATCACTAAAAACACCGCTAACGGAAGTGAAAAGACAGATAGAAAATCTAGGTTAAAAACCGCAGGACTAAAATATTCATCTAGCTTAAACGAAAAACCCAATGGGTCGTTAAGCTTAATGAGCCCTGATATAATAAAAAGGAGCCCAACAAATACCCGCATGATCGATACTATAATCTTCATGCCTGTCCTAGGTGTATAAGTGCAAATACTGCATAGTTCAACATGTCCTGGTAATTCGCATCAACTCCCTCGCTAACTAAGGTTTTTCCTTGCTTATCTTCAATCTGTTTTACCCGCAGTAATTTTTGTAGGATCAAATCAGTTAGCGAACTCACTCGCATTTCTCTCCATGCCTCTCCGTAATCGTGATTCTTATCCATCATCAATTGTTTACAGCGATCGGCCTTTTCTTTATAGAGTAACACTGCTCTTTCTGCATCAATGTCTGGATTTTCAGCGATACCCAAATCAATCTGAATAAGTGCCATAATGCAATAATTGATGATGCCAATAAACTCTGATACCTCACCTTCCTCTACCTTACGCTCAGAGAGCGTCTGTAAACTCCTGATGCGCTGAGCCTTGATGAAGATTTGATCGGTTAAAGAGGGTAATCGTAAAATACGCCAAGCCGTTCCATAGTCATAGGATTTCTTTTCAAAGAGTGATAGACACTGTTTGATAATCGAATCAAATTCAGCAGAGGTATCCGCCATAGCTATATTATCTTTAAGGGTTGCCGTAACTTAGAGGCAGTTAAATTACAATCGTTCAAATATAAAGGTATCAGATGACAATTCTTTTGAAAAAACGACTGATTGACCTAAGCACTCCAAAAGTGATGGGGATTCTAAATCTTACTCCGGATTCATTCTATGACGGAGGCCGATTAAAGTTCGACAGCCAAATCTTGAAGTTAGCTGAAAAACACTTGAAAGATGGAGCTTTTGCACTCGATCTAGGCGGATATTCCTCAAGACCTGGTGCCGATCACATTTCAGAAGAATACGAACTAGGAAGAGTATTGCCAGTGGTCGAATTACTCACTAAAGAGTTTCCTGAAGCGCCACTCTCCATCGATACTTTTAGATCAACCGTAGCAGATGCCTGTCTGAAATCAGGAGCATCGATGATTAATGATATTAGCGGGTCGCAAATAGATCCTAAAATCTTAGAGGTAGTCGCTGAACACCAAGTTCCCTACATCGGTATGCATATGAAAGGAACTCCTCAAACGATGAAAGACCTTTGTCAATATGACGATCTAATGGTTGAAATGAGAATGTTTTTCTCGAGTCTCATCAAGCGTTGTACCGAGCTGCACATACACGATGTCATTATCGACCCAGGATTTGGTTTTGCAAAAAACACAGAACAAAATTTTCAAATATTGAGGGAGCTAAAAGAATTTCAGCTGCTTGATTGTCCAATTTTAATCGGTCTAAGTCGAAAGTCGATGATTTATAAAACCTTGGGCACAAATGCATCTGAAGCACTCAACGGTACAACCGCACTCAACATGATCGCATTGCAAAACGGTGCCTCTATTTTAAGGGTACACGATGTAAAGGAGGCTATGGAGTGCGTTACACTATCTCAAAATTTGTAACTTTCAACTCAACCAAATTTCGACCGTGAATCCATTCGAGTTTATTGATTTCAGAATAACTGATGCGCTTGACATACTGCTTGTTGCGCTCCTGCTATATAATATTTATAGAATTGTTAAAGGAACCGTAGCCATCAACATCTTCTTAGGATTGGTGATTGTATGGACGTTCTGGAACGTAACCAAACTACTTGAAATGAAAATGATTAGTAGTCTAGTAGGCGGTTTCATGCAGGTAGGGTTCATTGTTCTAGTCGTGGTTTTTCAGCAAGAAATACGAAAGTTCTTGTTAGTTCTCGGGTCTGGTAAATTCTCCACCAAAACAATGAGTAGATTCTTCAGATTCTATGGAAATAAACCTGCAGAACCTGAAGTTAATGTAGAGGCATTAATCACTGCATGTAAGCATCTCAGCCAACAGCGTTTGGGTGCACTCATTGTAATCGAGAGAAATAGCAGTTTAGAATTTTTAAAAGCTTCTGGAGATCGAATGAATATTGAAATCAATGCTCCTATCTTAGAAAGCATTTTCTACAAAAACAGTCCACTTCACGATGGGGCGGCCATTATTCAAGGTAATCGCATAACCGCCACTAGAGTCATTCTGCCAGTGAGCAACGCTTCTGATATTCCCGCCCATTACGGTTTAAGACATAAAGCCGCTTTAGGTATTACCGAAAACACCGATGCAATCTGTTTAGTTGTAAGCGAAGAACGTGGAGAAATCGCCTATGTTAGAAATCGAAGCTTTATCAACTTCGACAGCGATCAGGTACTTGCCGCTAAGATCAAAAGAGATTTAGCTAGTTAGGCCTCACTAAGCACCGCAAATTGGGCTTGATAGAGCTGATAATAAATTCCTTTTTTGGATAACAACTCCTCATGTGACCCTCGCTCTACCACTTGTCCCTGGTCCATTACAAGAATTACATCTGCCTTTTGTATCGTAGCTAATCGGTGAGCGATGATGATTGAAGTTCTACCCTCGGTTATCTTTTCTGTAGCACGCTGAATCAGCTGCTCCGCATAAGTGTCAATCGATGAGGTTGCCTCGTCAAGAACTAGAATGCTAGGGTTTGCCACATATGCCCTTAAGAACGAAATAAGTTGTCGCTGACCACTAGATAAGGTACTACCACGTTCATTAATTTCGAAATGGTATCCGCCCGGCAAAGCCTTAATGAATTCATGTACTCCAATTGCCTTGGCGGCCTCTATAACTGTATCAAGGGTAATGTTTGGATTTCCTAGAGTGATGTTCTTTTCAATGGTATCTGCGAACAAAAACACATCTTGAAGTACCACCGAAATATGTGAGCGCAGTCCCTTCAGTGTCATTTGACGGATATCTAAGTCATCAATCTCAATAGCTCCTTCCTCTATTTCGTAAAAACGATTAAGTAAATTGATTAATGTAGACTTCCCAGCCCCTGTAGCCCCTACTACGGCGATACACTGCCCCGGTTCGATATTGAAATTAACTCCTCTTAAGACAGGCTTTTCAGGGTCATAGGCAAATACAACATCTTTAAAAGCTACTTTTCCATGTACTTCATCTAATTCAGTCTCACCTTCTTCTTCTAACTGCCCAGTGTCGTCTAGAATAGCAAATACTCTCCCGGCCGCAACCATACCCATCTGCAGAACATTGAACTTGTCCGCGATATGTCGTAAAGGCCTAAAGAGCAATGAAGAAAGAAGAATGAAAGTAAAAATATCTCCATACCGCTCTGGTGAAATACCTCCGACATTTTGAACCCCACCGTACCAAACAATTAATCCGACGGTAATCGATGCTAATAATTCAGCAATAGCAAAGAATATAGAGTTATACCATACGGTTTTTAACCAGGCATCCTGATGCTTCAAATTAATAGCCCTGAAGGCTTTCGCTTCTTCCTCTTCGCGGTGAAATAGTTGTAGCACTCTAATACCAGCAAGACGCTCTTGAACGAACGAATTTAAGGCAGCAATCTGAGCGCGAACCTCAACAAATGCGACCTTCATCGATTTTTGAAACCAACGAGTCGCATAAAGGATTAATGGCATAATTGAGAATACCAACAAAGCCAATTTCCAATTCATAACCAGCATAACCGTCGCAACCACAAGCATCTTGAGAACATCAGCGATAATCATGAAAAAACCTTGGCTAAAAATCTCTCCGATCTTTTGCATATCTGAAACTGCTCGGGTTACCAGTATCCCGACAGATGACTTATCGAAATAAGTCATTCGAAACCGAATCATTCGAGAAAACAAATGAGTTCTTACATCCTTGATGATCGACTCACCAAGTAGATTCGCAGTATAGGTAAAGAGTAATTGAAAGAAAACTTCTCCAAACAAAACTGCCGCCATGGCAATAATCAGCTGAAGTAATAATTCAGCATTTTGCTGGGTAATCGCCTCATCAATCAAACGACCTACCAAGGAAGGAGTTAGTACAGAAAATGCAGAAATTAAGATGGCTGAGAGAACCGATACAATAAAGATTCCACGATAAGGGGTGGTGTACGAGAATACTCTCGAAAAAAGCTTGATATCAAAAGATTTCTTAGCCGAAGCCTCCTTTTTACTCATTCCAGATTGAATTGGGGTAATTCACAGCGGTTAAAGATAGTCCTTTTGCCGGTGCGGATGCGCCGGCTTTCGATCGAGATTTTGACCGAATAAGCTCTTGAATCCATTCGGGAGAACGTTTCCCTAGCCCCACCTCTAACAGTGAACCGACTACAGCGCGGACCATGTTTCGTAGAAAACGATCGGCGGTAATTTCAAAACGAATCAAACTTCTTTCTTTGGTAAATGATGCCGCTTTAACATCACAAATGAATGTTTTTACATCGGTATGTGTTCGAGAAAAACATTCAAAATCCTGCTTACCGATAAGGAATTCAGCCGCTTTATTCATCTCTACTAGGTCTAGTGGTAGACCTATAAAGTGTGCGAAATCGGTGTTGAACGGATTTTTTTCAGTCTCAATCAGGTAACGATACGATCTTGAAGTAGCATCAAAACGCGCATGTGCTTCATTAGACACCCTACGAATCGTTTGTATCGCAATGCTTTTTGGTAAAAAACGATTGAGTTTATGAGTTAAATCTTCTAAATCAAGAGGATTATCATAATCAAAATGAGCATAAATCTCTGCGGCATGAACTCCGGCATCGGTGCGACCGGCACCTACGATGGCAATTTCAGAAGCCAATAAAGTACTTAAAGCTTCCTCTAAAGCTTGTTGCACACTATAGGCATTAGGTTGTCTTTGCCAGCCATGGTATTCAGAACCGTTAAATGCTATTTGAATGAAATAACGCAATGCAAGAATTATCTTTGAAGGCAAAGATACGTTACCATGACCAGAATCTTCCTGCTATCCGACACCCATTCTTACTGTGACGATCGGATACTTTACTATGCCAGTGAGGCAGATCAAACCTGGCATGCAGGCGATATAGGGAGCACCTCAGTCAGCGATGCCATTGAAAAGGTATCTTTATTCAAAGCGGTTTATGGGAACATTGATGATCACCTTCAAAGAAGTCAATATCCTGAAGATTTGATATTTCAATGTGAAAATGTCAAAGTATTAATGACTCATATTGCCGGGTATCCAAAACGATACCACCCAAGAGTCAGATCTTTAATCGAACAGCACCAGCCTAAGCTTGTAATTTGCGGACATTCTCACCTTTTAAAAGTCATGAATGATAAGCAGTACGGTCATTTACATATGAATCCTGGAGCTGCTGGAACTCATGGATTTCACAAAGTACGTACCGGCTTACAATTTGAGATTGATAACGATCAAATCAAAAACCTACAAGTGATTGAATTTGGTGCGCGAGGAGCGGTCAATAAATAGAAAAAGCCCAGGTTTCCCTGAGCTTTCTCCGCACTAATACTACTAAGATATCCGGTTTTAACGCAAACGATCAGCAGATTTTACGAGATCTTCATCCTTTTTGATTGCCCTGTTGGCCAGGACGAGAAAAACGATAGAAAAGATCGGAATCAACATCCCAATACCCTTCTCAGAGGTAGCAACCTCTCCGGATACATTTAGCGATCGATAAACGAAAAATCCTAGTAAAAAAAGTTGTGAAATCAGATTCAATCGATTGATGACGAACTGATTTTGACGATTTCTATACCAAAAAATAGATCCAACAGCTAAAAGTATACTTAACACCCCTTCTCCAAATACTAAAACCACTGTAGAACCCTGAAAACCAAGGCCTAAAATTGATGCCTGTACTCCGTATATTAAAACGACAGACAACAAAACAACAAGGGTTAAATAAAGCGTTTGAATTCGTTGAATCATAGGTCAAAATTAGGATGGTTTTTTTTAATAAAACAGTTGCTTTTAATTTTTATTTGTATCATTGCAATGTAGTCGGCGGTTACTACCACACTTCACACTACCGCATTTATCTCTTGACTTAATTCTTTCCTATACTATACATGTTTGAAATTGAAACGCTTAAAGCGAAAAAGCTAGCTGATTTACAAGAAATTGCAGCGACTCTTAAAATTGCACGTTACAAGACTTTAAAGAAACAAGATCTCATTTATCAAATACTAGACCTTCAGGCTCAAAAACCTGAAGAAGTAGCTAAACATGAGATCAAGGAAAAAAGTTCTAAAGAAGAATCGACTGTTACTGAAGCGGTAAAGGAAGATCAGAATACCAAATCAAAGAGAAGACCTCGTGCTAGAACTCAAAAAACTCCTAGCGAAGGGGTAAGCAACGAGGCAAAACAAGAAGTCAGAACAGAAGGTAAAGAAGAGCAACCCTCTGAAAATGCTCAAAAAGGATCTAGAAATCAACAGCGCAACAACGATCGACGAAATAATGATCGTCAGAATGATCGAAGTGATCGTCAAAACGATCGTCAGAATGATCGCAGAGGTAACGACCGAAACAAAGGTCAAAACGAGAAAGGTGCTAATTACGATAGACATAATTACGACAAAGAATTAAAGAATCGTTACAAGCAACCTGAACACGAATTTGAAGGGCTAATCGATAGTGAAGGCGTTTTAGATATTATGTCTGATGGCTACGGTTTTTTACGTTCATCAGATTACAATTATCTAGCTTCACCAGATGATATCTATGTATCTCAATCTCAGATTCGACTATTCGGATTAAAAACAGGAGATACCATCTTAGGAAGTATTCGTCCGCCAAAAGAAGGTGAAAAATACTTTCCACTGATCAAAGTGAACAAGATTAACGGTCTTGATCCTAATGTTGTTAGAGATCGTGTTTCTTTCGAACATTTAACACCACTCTTCCCTAAAGAAAAATTCAATGTAGCAGGTGCCAGAAGTACGGTTTCAACACGTATTATCGACCTGTTTTCACCGATCGGAAAAGGTCAAAGAGGTATGATTGTCGCCCAACCAAAAACGGGTAAAACCATGTTATTAAAGGACATCGCGAATGCGATTGCAGCCAATCATCCCGAAGTCTATCAAATTATACTTTTGATTGACGAGCGTCCTGAGGAAGTTACCGATATGCAGCGTAACGTACGTGGAGAAGTCGTAGCATCAACCTTCGATAAAGAAGCTTCTGAACATGTTCGCGTTGCCAATATCGTTATTGAAAAGGCTAAACGTTTGGTTGAGTGTGGTCACGATGTAGTGATTCTATTAGATTCTATCACAAGACTAGCCCGAGCTTACAACACGGTACAACCTGCATCAGGAAAGGTATTAAGTGGTGGTGTCGATGCTAATGCACTTCACAAACCAAAACGATTCTTTGGTGCGGCTCGTAATATCGAAAACGGAGGGTCTCTTTCAATTATTGCAACCGCTCTTACCGAAACAGGTTCTAAAATGGATGAGGTTATTTTCGAAGAGTTCAAAGGAACCGGTAACATGGAGCTTCAACTAGATCGTAGAATCTCAAATCGAAGAATATTCCCTGCGATTGATCTAATCTCATCATCAACACGAAGAGACGATTTACTATTAGATGACAGCACTATTCAACGTATGTGGATTCTTCGCAAGTATCTAGCAGATATGAACCCTGTCGAAGCTATGGAATTTATCGAGCAGCGTATTAAACAAACTCGAAATAACGAGGAGTTCTTATTAACCATGAACGAATAGCAGACCAAAAATTAAGGCATACAAAAAGCGCGCTCCAAAAGAGCGCGCTTTTTTAATATCGCTGTATCACCAACTACTAAAAGGGCAGCTAGTTATAACTGAGCAACTAAACGAGTAAGTTTACTCTTTAGGTTAGATGCCTTGTTGGTGTGGATGATGTTCTTTTTAGCTAATTTATCGATCATACCGATAACAGAAGGAAGTTGCTTCTCTGCTTCTTCTTTACTCTCTTCTCCACGAAGTTTCTTAATCGCGGTACGAACCGTTTTGTGTTGGTAACGATTACGTAAACGAGCTGCTTCGTTACGACGAATACGCTTCAGTGCTGATTTATGATTTGCCATAATTCTATTTAAATCTTTTTTTGTAGCCCGTAGGGGAATCGAACCCCTGTTACCAGGATGAAAACCTGGCGTCCTAACCCCTAGACGAACGGGCCATTAAACCCTTAATTTCAACTTTGTAGCCCGTAGGGGAATCGAACCCCTGTTACCAGGATGAAAACCTGGCGTCCTAAC
>CAXPJI010000042.1:0-12427 GCA_964217345.1 Euzebya sp. | reverse complement strand
AAACCAAATTTCTTCTTCATTATCGCTATTTTGGTCGTAATTCATCCCTAATTTACGCAAATTGGCCCTGTTCGGCCTTACGATTCTTGTTACATTTGGCTAAAAATTAACGCATTGTGAAGCGACCTCTCATTTTAGTGACTAATGATGATGGATATAACGCACCCGGCATCAATCATCTCATCGAATTTGTAAAGGAGATTGCAGAAGTGGTAGTAGTTGCCCCAGACAGTCCACAATCAGGAATGGGGCATGCTATAACGATAGATAGTACACTAGAGGTGCACCGACTCGATCTAGACGGAGCATATAAGGGATTACAAGCTTACTCTACTAGTGGAACTCCTGCCGACTGCGTTAAACTTGCGTTACATGAAATTCTTGACCGTAAACCTGACCTAGTAGTTTCTGGAATCAATCACGGAGCAAATTCTTCTATCAATGTGATCTATTCTGGAACGATGAGCGCAGCGATTGAAGCGGGTGTAGAAGGAATACCAGCCATAGGATTTTCACTTTTAGACTACTCTTGGGGGGCTAATTTTGAGGCTTGCAAAAACGTGGTTCAAACCCTCGTGAAAGAGGCTTTAGACAAAGGAATTCCTAGCGGAACTGTTCTCAATGTGAACATTCCTAAAACAGATGGCGCAGCCGTGAAAGGAATGAGGGTTTGTCGACAAGCCAAAGCCAATTGGAAAGAGCGCTTTGACAAAAGGGTTAGCCCTACTGGAAAAGAATACTATTGGCTAACTGGAGATTTCATCCTTTTAGATGAAGGAGAAGATACTGACATCGCAGCGCTTGAAGCAGGCTATGTTTCTATTGTACCTACTCAATTCGATCTTACCGCACATCACAGTATGGCACATATCAATTCTTGGAAAATTCATTAGACTGAAATTAGATTGCAGAAGCTTATTGTATCTTGTAATCAAACCGCCCAATGAAATACTACCTCATCGCAGGAGAAGCCTCCGGAGATTTACATGCATCTAACCTAATTCAGGCACTAAAGCATATCGATGCCGATGCCGACTTTAGGGCTATGGGAGGTGATGCCATGAAAGAGGCTGGCGCCAAACTTTCAAAGCACTATTCAGAGATGGGTTTTATGGGATTTATCGAGGTACTTCAAAATTTGAGTACCATTCGAAAAACCTTTGACTTTATCAAAAAAGACATTCAAAGCTTTAACCCTACCGCACTTATTCTTATCGATTTTTCAGGATTTAACTTGAGAATCGCAAAATGGGCGCATGAGCATGGCATCCTAGTTCATTACTACATTGCACCTCAAGTTTGGGCATCAAGATCGAGTAGAGTTGAAAAGATTAGAGCCTACGTTGATCACCTGTATGTAACCCTACCCTTTGAACCCGACTTCTATCGCAAACACAATCATCACGCGACCTTCGTAGGCCATCCGCTCATAGATGCTATGGCTAGTAACAATGAAGCTGATACCAATCAATTTCTAAGGGATCAAGGCTTCGGTGAGCGACCCATTATCGCATTACTCCCAGGAAGCCGAAAGCAAGAAATCAGTAGAATCTTACCAGAGCTCATTAAGGCAACTAAAGATTTTACAGCCTTTGATATTGTCGTTGCCGGTGCACCCTCACAAACTCCATCCTTTTACGAACCTTATTTGATGGGATCGAAAATCATTTTCGGAAAAACCCAACAACTTCTTCAAGTAGCCCATTTAGCCGTTGTGACCAGCGGTACGGCAACTTTAGAAACCGCACTAATAGGTACCCCACAAGTGGTGGTTTATAAAACCAGTCCTGTCTCATACGCAATTGGAAAACATATCGTTACCTTGAAATATATCTCTTTGGTGAATCTCATTCTTGACCGAGTAGCGGTTAAAGAACTCATACAAAAAGAATGTAACCCAGAGAAAATAAAGACTGCAATAAAGGAGCTCCTTGATAGCACCGTTCGAGAACGTATGACCCAAGATTACCAAGAACTAGTGAAAGCCCTTGGAGATTCAGGAGCTAGTGAAAGAACCGCAAAAGCTATTTATGCAAACACCCGCACACTTCTCGGTCAGGCTTCTGATCTATTGGATTAGCGGGATTTTACTCAGCAACTATTACGCACCATCTATTTCTATTTTACTGATTGCATTCTGCAGTTGGCTTCTAAGTACCTACTATAATTCGGTGTGTCTTGAAGAATTTCTTTTGAGTTGCTCAATGGTAATACTATCTGCACATCTCACCTTGACCTTTCATTCAAAAGAAGAACTACCAGCGGGGGAATCCCTCATTATCTTTATCGAATCCTTTGAGGGGAACACTTCAAAAAACTTGCGCTACCAAGCCCAATGGCGGGGTGGTAACTTTAAGGTTTATAGCAAAGAATCCATCGACAATGCCTACTACCTTATTAAAGAACTTCCTAAGAAAGGATTCAATGACCAGCTTGTACTTTTTGTCAATCGCCATAAGCTAGCTAATTGGCAAAAACTAACCGAGACCGCATTTCATTTCCCTATTCGATGGGTCGCTTTACTTAGAAATAGCGCCTCGAAACGATGGGAAGAGATGGGATTTTCACCCATACTCGTCGGACTTTATAGGGTATTGCTCTTAGGAGACCGATCTCTGTTAGCCCCAGAAATAAAAACAGCATTTCAGCAGCTTGGCCTCGCTCATATTCTGGCTATTTCTGGTATGCATTTCGGACTCTGTTATCTGCTTTTTAATGGCATCAGCCTAATTCTACCATTTAATTTGAGAAGAGGGTTTCGTGTGATACTGAGTATAAGTTATGCGGTAATTACAGGTCTTGGCGTATCTGTAATTAGAGCGCTCATTTTTATTCTACTCTACGAATTAGGAATAGCGCTTAAAAGACCTATTGATCGATGGCAGCTATTAATTACTACAGCACTTATTTGTGTTATGATACAACCCTATTGGATCTATGATGTGGGCTTTCAACTGAGTTTTACGGCAGTTCTGGGCATCTTCGTTGGACTATATTTTTTAGATTTTCGAATTACCTCAATCGATTAAAAAGCCCATACAATTAGTGACGATTTCATTCTCGGCGCAATTAGCGGTTAGTCCGATATTAGCCTTTTACTTTGAAGAGTTATCCCTGCTTGCTCTTCCGCTTTCTATCATTGCTAGCCCTATCTTACCTATTGTAATGATCCTCGGTGGAGTTGGGCTATTTTTACCCATAGGTAGTATAACCAACCCTCCTCTTACGAGCCTACTCGAGCGTCTAACTCATTTAATACCAAGCCAAATCCAAATTTGTTTAGACCTACCCGAAGTGATCAGTCTATATTTAGTGCTCGGCCTTTTAGTGTACGTCGCCCATAAGGCGCTTCATAAGCGGCGAAAAAAGGAGTACTAAAACACCTGCTCCTATAGAATACTGTGCGATTAGCATAAAGCCATCCGTGTATAACTCAAGGGTTTGTAGTCCACCTGCAGCCGCAGAATCACCCTCAACCGATAGTTTTTTACCAATAAAACCTACCACTTGAAAAGCGAATGCTGAGGATAAGAACCATACTCCCATCATAAAAGCTACGATGCGCTTTGGTGAAAGTGAGGTGATTTTCGAAAGTCCGACGGGTGACATGAATAACTCTCCGATAGAAAGTAAGAAGTACATGAGAAGCAGGTAGCTAAAAGGAACTAATCCTTGTTCATTAGCACTTAGACCTGAAATCGCTAGTACATAGAAACTAGAACCAGCGAAGAGCAATCCCATTCCAAATTTATACGGAGTTCTAGGATTTAGATTTCTGCGAGACAACCAGGTCCAAAGCATCGAGATTGGAATCGCAAATAAGATGATAAACATCGAGTTTAAAGAATTCGTCTGAGCTGCAGACATCAAGGTTAACTCAACATTTCTGGCAGAGAATAGTGTAATCACACTACCTGAAAGTTCGTGAAAACCCCAGAAGATGGTCATGAAAAGAGTAATCAAGATGGCAACAAATAGTTTCTTACGCTCATCTGCTGAGGCCTGATAGAGTATATATCCCAGATAAGCTAATATCAGTACTCCTACTCCTTTGAAAATGAGGTTGACAATATTATCCTCTCCTAGTACTGGGCTATAAGAAGCAAGTAAAACGGCCATTACTGGAACAGACAATACACTTAAAATAGTCACCCAATTTTCTCGACTAACCCCTAGCTTTTTCTCGGTAAGCGCCTCATCATCTGGCGCCAATCCTTGATCACCGAAAACTCCAGATTTAATTCCGCGATAGAAAACGATGAGACCAGTTAGCATACCGATTCCGGCAAGACCGAAACCATAGTGCCATCCGTAAGTGGCCGCAAGCCATCCGCATAAAAGGGGAGCTACCCATCCGCCGATATTAATACCCATATAGAATATGGTAAATCCAGAATCCTTTCGCGGGTCTTTGTCAGAATAGAGTGCTCCGACAAAAGTTGAGATGTTAGGCTTAAAGTAAGCGTTACCAACGATGATTAACGAAAGGGCTAAAAAGAAGGTGATGTTACTTTCAATGGCTAGCACAAAATGTCCTAAGGCCATTAAAACACCTCCTAGAAAGATGGATTTGCGTAAACCTAAGAGGTTATCTGAAATACGCCCTCCGATAACCGTACCGGCATAGACTAAAGAACCGTAAGAAGAATATACCGCTGCTGTTGCAAAGTCACGATTGGCTAAGGCTTCAAAAATTACATTCACCATATAAAGGGTGAGAAGCGCGCGCATACCATAGAAGCTAAAGCGCTCCCATAACTCTGCGAAAAAGAGGTAAAATAATCCTTTAGGATGTCCTAAAAGTGTTGGCTCTGAAGTCTGCATAATTAAAGGTTGTTTTTAATGAATTCTGTCATTTTTGAGTACAGATGGAGGCGAGTGTTTCCGCCATAAATTCCGTGATTTCTATCGGGATAGATCGCCCAGTCAAAAGGCTTATTCGCTTGAATAAGAGCCTCGATCATACGCATTGAATTCTGAACGTGTACATTGTCGTCCCCGCTACCGTGAACGAGCAGGTACTTACCTTTCAAAAGCTCGGGGTAATTAAAGGGCGACTCGTTATCGTATCCACCCGGGTTTTCCTCAGGGGTACGTAAAAAACGCTCAGTATATATAGTGTCATAAAATCTCCAACTAGTCACCGGTGCTACAGCAATAGCCATTTCAAATACATCGTTTCCTTTAAGAAGGGCGTTCGTACTCATGTGACCGCCGAAACTCCATCCCCAAATGCCGGTGCGTGTCTCATCGATATAATCAAGTTCAGAAAGTTTCTTAGCAGCAGCAATTTGATCCTCGGTCTCAAATTTTACTAGGTTTAGGTAGGTTGATTTTTTAAAATCTCTTCCCTTAAAACCGGTTCCGCGTCCGTCTACACAGGCAATAATATAACCCTGACTAGCTAGCATTTGATGCCAGTAGTCGTTCGAACCCATCCACTGGTCGGCCACCTGCTGTGAACCAGGACCCGAGTATTGAAACATCAATAGCGGATACTTTTTTGAAGGATCAAAATCATTCGGACGAATCATGTACATATTCAACTGATTCGCGCCTACGTTAAGGGTACCAAACTCTTTTGGAGCAATGTCATATCCCTTTAATTTATCTACAAGTTTAGCGTTGTCTTTAATTACGCTGAGCACACTTCCCGTTCTAGGATCACGAAGGGTAAACTCATAGGGAGTCGTACTATTACTATAGGTGCCAATGAAATATTGAAAATCTTTCGAGAACTGGGCGTTGTGTGTTCCTGCCCGAGTAGTCAAACGTGTTTTGTATTTACCTTTGGTTGAAATTCGATAGATTGCACGTTCTATAGATGAAGGCTCAGTAGATTGGTAGAAAATTCGATCCTTCTTTCGATCGTAACCAAAAAAATTGGTCACCTCAAATTCACCACTAGTAATTTGACGAATCAATTTCCCTTCAGAACTATAGAGGTAGATGTGATTGTAGCCATCGCGCTCGCTGGTCCAAATAAAATCATCTTTGGGTAAAAAGGTTAAGTTGTCATGCAAATCAACGTAAGCCTCGTCGGTTTCTTCTAACAAAGTAGCGACCTCTAAAGTTTTGATGTTCACTTTGTATAACATCAAACGATTTTGGTGGCGGTTTAAAGTCTGAACAGAAAGGTGTTCACTGTGATTCATGAACTGTATTCTCGGGATATAATATTCTTGAGAAAGTGCAACACGGTTATCCTTTCCTGATGCTAGCTCGACAATATGCACGGCTACGACCGCATTATCCTCTCCTGCCTTTGGGTATTTGAAGCGATACTGACTCGGGTACAACTCTGTGCCAAAGACATCCATCGAAAACTCAGGCACCAAACTTTCATCAAACTTTAAGTAAGCTAGATGGGTACCCTCGGGACTCCACTCATAGGCTCTAACTAACGAGAATTCTTCTTCGTAAACCCAGTCGGCGTGTCCGTTAATAATTGATCCGTACTTCCCATCCTCAGTAAGTTGGCGACTTGACTTAGAAGCAATATCAAACACATGTAAGTTATTTTCAAAAACGTAGGCCAACTTTGAGCCATCGGGAGAAAAAGCAGGAACTCTAATTAGTGAATCACTAACCTTAGTAAGTTCTTGGGTTTTGAAATCATAGACATAGTAAACCGCCTCTGATGAACGTCTGAATATCGGTTTACGCTGTGTAGCTAGTAATACACGGCTTTCATCATCGCTAAAAGTATATCCACTAAATCTAGGAATAGCTTCTCCCGAACTCAAAAGAACACCCTCAGATTGCATGTCACTGTAACGGTACTTTACAATCTGGCTTTTGCCATCATGGTACTCAAGAACTGTATAAGCATCCCCTGAATTTAACGACCGTAAGTTCGCAATTCCTTCTGTAGAGAAGGCTCCTGACCAAATCTCTTCTAAAGTGATCGGTTGTTGTGAGAAAGAAAAACTACTAACAAGTACTGCGAGGGCAGAAAAAAGGAATTTTTTCATCGTGTAGATATCTATAAACCCTCAAGTTTACTAAATATTTACCGAATACTAAAGCTCAGCCTAATCCTTATCTTTGCTTTCAAATTAGCCGAATGTCAAAGAAAATCGAAGGTTTCTCAAAGTTAACCAAAGCTGAAAAAATCCATTGGGTTGCCGAAACCCATGGGGAAAACCCGAGTGCGTTTAAAGCTACCCTCGAGACTTATAATCATTCAGACCCTGAGGTTCAGAAGATTCACGATGAATTCATCGAAAATACGTTAACCAACCACTACCTACCACTGGGAGTAGCTCCAAACTTCTTAATTGACGGTAAATGGTACACCATTCCTATGGCCATTGAAGAGAGTTCAGTAGTAGCGGCAGCGAGTAAAGCGGCTAAATTTTGGAGTACTAAGGGCGGATTCAAAACACAAGTATTAGGGACAGAAAAAGTAGGGCAAATACACCTGAACTATTATGGGCCAGCTGAAAAATTGAATCGCTTTTTCAATGAAAATACCTCTAGATTCTTAAACGAGCTAAGCTCGATTACCGAAAGTATGAAGCGCCGTGGAGGGGGTATACAAAGCGTGCAACTTATCGACAAGACAGATGCCCTTGAAGGCTATTATCAAATCGATCTGCGTTTTGAAACCGCTGACGCCATGGGGGCTAACTTTATAAACACCTGTCTAGAGACCCTTGCGAAATCTTTTACAGGCGCATCAACCTCAGCCTTCGAAGCAGATGAACTACCTGAAGTAGTAATGAGTATACTTAGCAACTACGTACCCAACTGCGTAGTACGTGCAAGTGTAAGCGCTCCTATTGAACAATTAGGAGCAAATCTGTCAGATGCTCAATCCTATGCCAAGAAGTTTGTTAGAGCAGTCAATATTGCCCGCGAAGAACCTTATCGGGCCGTGACACACAATAAAGGAATTATGAATGGTGTTGATGCCGTAATTATTGCTACAGGGAATGATTTTAGAGCGGTGGAGGCAGGAGTTCATGCCTATGCATCAAGAGACGGCAAATACCGATCACTTAGCCAGGCAAAGATTGAAAATGACACCCTTCACTTCTGGTTAGATATTCCTCTTGCACTCGGAACCGTTGGCGGATTGACCTCCTTACATCCGCTCGTAAAAAGATCCCTAGAAATTTTAGATAAGCCTTCGGCAAAAGAACTCATGCGAATTGTGGCCGTGGCGGGTCTCGCACAAAATTTTGCGGCTGTAAACTCTTTAGTCACTACTGGTATTCAAAAAGGGCACATGAAAATGCACCTATTGAATCTTCTGAGTGCACTTGGAGCTTCTGAAGATGAGAAACAGATCATAAGCAAACAGTTTAGCGAGCAAACCGTCACTAACTCGGCAGTTAAAGATGCGCTCAACCAACTACGAAATGGGCGTTAGACAATACTATACTAGAGGAAAACTTCTCATTAGTGGAGCCTACGGAGTTCTTGACGGCGCCATTGGGTTCGCATTGCCAACAAAATTGGGGCAGCGATTTTACTTTGAAACCGATAGGTCTAAAAATATTGAATGTAAAGCAATAGATAATAAAGGTAGTACTTGGTTTGAAGCTGAGTTTGATGTTAAAAGTCTAGCACCTTTAAAGACTAGTTCTGAAGAGATTGCATACACGTTTTCTAAATTGCTGATAGCGGCTCGTAGTTTGAATCCAAAATTTGACTATCCGTTTATTCTAAAAACGACTCTTGAATTTGATAGAGAATGGGGTTTAGGGTCTTCATCTACGCTTATTGCAGCTCTAGCCCAATTTGCATCCGTAAACGCCTATGAGCTTTTAGACTCAGGTTTTAAAGGGAGTGGATATGATATTGCTTGCGCAACCGCAGAAGGCCCCATTCGGTTTCAACGTATTGGTAAAGAGGTGAGCGTCACCCCGGCTAACTGGAGGCCAGAATTTACAGACGAATTACACCTAGTTTATCTCAATCAGAAGATGAACAGTAGGGAAGCAATTGCACATTATAGAAAGGCCCAAAGCTCAGATCATTTCTTAAATGAACTTTCGAGATTAAGCACTGCTATCAGCGAAGAGACCTCTGATATCCATCGCTTCGAAAAGCTACTAAAAGAACAAGAAAACCTCTTAGCTGCTCGATTAGACATTAGCGCGATTGGCGATCAGTTATTTGACGATAGACCTGAGGGGGTTTTTGTCTCGCTCGGTGCATGGGGTGGGGACTTTGCCTTATTTACCCGCAAAAAAAATATCCCTTATCTAAAAGACAAGGGATATTCGACTATTTTGAAGCTCGATGAACTTTGTATCTACTAGTAAAAAATAGCTCGGTTATCTTTTACTTCAGCCTTTTCTTTTAGTGCGTAGAAAGCATTTGCTGCAGCTTGATTTGCACGCTGAGCAGCAATTGTCTCTGTAAATGGAGCGTAAGTAGCTAAATCCATAGCTTCATTTTTCTCAGTGATCTTAAGGGCATAAATCCCGTATTCACCTTCAATTAGTGAAGTAGTTTGACCTGCCTCTAGAGCTAAAGCTTTTCCTACTACATAAGGCTCAGAACCGATCCCAGAGATCACACTTGAACGGGTAGTCATTGCTAAAGCAGAACCTGCATTAGCGGCACTCTGACTTTTCAGACTATCAAAATCTGAAGATCCATACTGATCCTTAAGCATAGCTGCCTTCTTCTGTTTTCTAAGAATAGGAAGCACTCTAGCTGAAGCTTGTTCTGGAGTTTGAACCCCTTCTTCGTACTTCTTGGTCATTTGAGCGATTACATATCCGCCAGCAATATCAAAACGACTAACATCACCAACATTTCTATCTGAATCAAAGGCCCAACGCACGATATTTCGCTGCGCACCTAAGCCAGGGAGGTTCTCGTCTAATACTTTTAGTTGGGAGATCGGACGTACCGTATAGCCCCCTTCATTAGCAATCGTTGAGAAGGCATTAGGTTCAGCATCTGACACCTGCATTTCGAAAGTAGTAGCATCAGTAAATAAGGTGTTGGTTGTAGTTTCAGAAGGTTCGATACGAAGCGTCACTGTAGCTACAGAATACACATCACGCTTAGCCTCAACTTTAACCACATGATAACCAAACTCAGTTTCGACTAAACCAATACGACCTATAGGGTTATCAAAAATGAAATCGTTGAAAGCATCGACCATCACGCCCTCATTTACGAAACCTAAGTCTCCGCCTTGAGAACCTGTAGGGCCATCAGATCCCTCACGCGCTAGATCAGCAAATGCCTCATTCCCGCTGCGTGCTCTTCTAAGGTATTCTTGTACTCTAACTCTTGCCTCCTCTTTAGATCGCTCAATAGTAGATGCAGCTCGTTCTGCACCCTTATAAGCTACTAAAATATGGCTTGAACGAACACTACCGTTCTTTTTAGAATCAACTAATTTGCTAATCTTATAGGTATTGCCATCCTTGTAAGGTCCGTAAACCATTCCTTTAGATAGCTCTTTAATTTGCGCAGCTGCAACCGCAGGCAATGTTTCTGCCGTACGATATTCTAAATTACCAGCTACATCAGAAAAACGCTGAATGAAATCAGCCTCATCGGTTGTGTTTTTAAATCCTTGTACAATGACACTACCCTTAGTCTCTTCACTGTACTCTTCACGATCTTCTAAAAGTGATGTGATACGAGATAATACGGCATCTTCATCTGCCTTAGAAGGCTTCTCTTGAAAAAATACATAGCGTAAATCTCTTGCCTCCTCTTGCTTGAATTGCTTTGAATTTTCTGAGACATAAGCGGCGATTTCTTCTTTCGAAACGCTAACTAAGCTGTCTGCTATACTTGAATAGGGAAGCTGAACATAATCAAAGCTTACCTTGTCATTTTGAAATTTGAAAGTACGCGCACCTTCTTGTAATGAAGTCGAAACTCCTGCTTTCACAAAGTTAAAATACATCTGCTCCTTTGCCGCGTTAATAATATTAGCCTCATCAATCAACCAAGCATCGTACTGTGCAGGGTTTGTAGCTTTCCAGCTCGCAACCGTTGCCTTGAATACATATTCATCAAAAAAACCTTCGTCGTTCTGAAAGGCAGGAATGTTTGCGTAACCCGATGTACGAATGAAATCAACAATTTGGTCTCCTTCGATATTCAACCCGAGCTTTTCGTGCTCTTGCTTCAAGATTTCTTTACGAACCTCTTGATCAAAAACGATATTTACGAGTTGACTGTTTGAAAAACTTTGTCCGTAGGTGTTTGAAGCGATTTCTAGACTCTGTCTGAAGTCTTCAATCGATAAAGGAGTGTCGTTTACTTCAGCTACATTATTCGAGAAATCTCCCCCTTGAAATGCATTGCTGGAAAAGATGCCAGAAATAACAAATGAGAATAGCGCGAGGCCAATTACAATAATTAGTACACTAGTACGTTTACGAATGGTATTTAAAATCGCCATGATCTTAAGTGTTTTAGGTCTGCGAAACTACTTAAATTATTCGATGTATCGAAATGTTTATAGCTACTCAGACGGCTTTATTTCAAGTCGTATTTGTTCGATTCGATTACTTGACACTTCCTCTACGGTGAGTCGGCAGCCTTCAACTTCAATTTGATGTCCTAACTCGGGAATTGCCTCGGTGTAATCCATAACTAATCCTCCGAGGGTTTCATACTGTTCTTCTTCTGGCAGATTAAGCTTATAGGTCTGATTCAAATAGTCTACTTCTAGTCTTCCCGAAAACAGATAGACGCCCTCTTCTACCGTTTCTTCGATGAGCTCACTAACATCGTGTTCATCCTCGATTTCTCCGAACAATTCTTCTACGATATCCTCGATAGTTAAAATTCCAGAAGTACCACCATATTCATCTAAAACCACCGCCATACTTCTTCGCTTCTTGGTAAGCAAGTTCAAAATATCGTGAATAGGCATGGTCTCTGGAACGTATTCGACGGGTTTCAAAAGGGTTCTAATACTTCTCGGACGTTTAAAAAGATCAAAGGAGTGGACATGCCCCACAATATTGTCAATACGGTCGCGATAGACCAATATTTTAGAGAATCCCGTCTCTACGAAAACAGATCGCAAAGTCTTTATAGAGTCTCTTAATTCAACCGCAGTAATTTCTGTTCTAGGAATCATTACCTCCCTTGCTTTCACCTCAGCAAATTCAAGCGCATTTTGAAAGATCTGCACCTCGGCATCAATTTCTTGATTATCAGCCGCAGACTCCATCTGTTGACTGATATAATCCCCAATCTCTAATTTGGTAAATGTGGCCTGTGGATTTTCAGCATCCGCTTTAACTAGCCTGAGCACCCAATCAGAGATTTTTAAAACCATCCAAGAGAAGCCCGAAAAAAGATTGTAGAAAATATAGGCCGGAAGCGCCAAGGCCTTCATGAGGGTATTCGCATAAATCTGAAAGATTGCCTTAGGCAAAAACTCAGCGGTAAGAAGAATGACCAGAGTCGAAATTAAGGTATGGGTCAG
>CAXPJI010000041.1:0-5218 GCA_964217345.1 Euzebya sp. | reverse complement strand
GGTCGCTTCACAATGCGTTAATTTTTAGCCAAATGTAACAAGAATCGTAAGGCCGAACAGGGCCAATTTGCGTAAATTAGGGATGAATTACGACCAAAATAGCGATAATGAAGAAGAAATTTGGTTTGGGCTTACTCGTCCTACTCCTTGGTTTTGCCTCTTGCAGTTTTACTGAAAATCACAGTTTTGAAACAGACAATAAGGACAAACTCCTTATTGATTTAATCACTTATGTGCTAGAGAAAGGACATTATAGTCCTAAAGATTTAGATGATCAATTTTCGGCAGAGGCCTTTGATCGTTTTATTGAGGGAATGGACCCGCTCAAGCGCTATTTTTTAGCGTCAGACATTGAATCGTTTGAAAAATACCGTCTGAGTATCGATGATCAGTTGATTAATAAGGAATTGGTCTTCTTTGATGAAGCCTACACCTTACTTGTTCAGCGTATTGAAGAAGCTGAGGCCAGATACGATCGATTACTTTCTGATTCATTTGACCTTTCTTCTCCTTCGGTAGTTGAAATCGACTATGAGGAAATGCCTTTTGTAACTACCAAGGCTGAGCTTGAAGATCGTTGGGTACAGCAACTCACTATTAGCCTTTTGCCAGTGATGGATGCTCAATTGGAGAAATATACTCGTGAAAATGAAGTTGAGGTCGATGCCATTGATGAATCAGTGCTTAATGAGCTACAAGAAAAGGCTAGAGAAGAACTGAAGCGAACTTTCTACGAGTACTTTCATTTTATCGGGGAGTTAGATCGTGAAGATTATTTTTCAACCTACATCAATGCGGTGGTTGAAACCTTCGATCCGCACACCTATTACTTTGCACCTACCGATAAGGATCGATTTGACATTGCTATGTCAGGTAAGTTCGAAGGCATCGGAGCTCGTTTGCAGAAAAAGCCTGAAGGTACAACAGTGGTAGAGATTATCTCAGGAGGCCCAGTATGGAGAGCAAAGGCTCTTGAAGTAGGTGATGAATTACTTAAAGTTCGACAAGAAGAAGGCGAAGCAGTAGATATTTCAGGGATGCGCCTCGATGACGCTATTGAACTCATTAAAGGTCCTAAGGGAACTACGGTGTATTTGACGGTGAAGCGTACTACTGGAGTGGTTGAAGAAATTTCAGTGATTCGTGACGTGGTAGAACTTGAAGAGAGCTATGCAAAGTCGGTAAAAATTTCGGATGAGGAATCTGAATTCGGACTCATTCATCTTCCCAAATTCTATGTGGACTTTGACGATTACAACGAGCGTAATGCAGCTATTGATGTCAAAGCTGAGCTTGAGCGACTGCAAGAAGAAGGCGTTGAAGGTGTTGTCTTAGATTTAAGAGATAATGGAGGAGGGTCTTTGCAGACGGTCGTTGACATGGCCGGTTACTTTATTGATCAGGGGCCTGTGGTTCAAGTTCGAACGGCCGGAGATCGCAGAGAGGTTCAAGAAGATCCTGAAAAGGGGATTTTATATGACGGACCACTCGTGGTTTTAGTCAACGAACTTTCAGCCTCCGCTTCAGAGATTTTAGCTGCCGCCTTACAAGATTATGGTCGAGCGGTGATCATTGGTAGCGAAAGAACTTATGGTAAGGGAACCGTACAGAATGTGATTCCTCTTTCAAATATTATTCGTTCAAACGAATTGGGTGATTTAGGCGCATTAAAAATTACTACTCAAAAGTTTTATCGAGTCAGTGGAGGCTCAACCCAATTAGATGGGGTAGCTTCAGACATAGTGATACCTGATCGCTACAGTTATATTGATGTGGGTGAACGTGATCAAGACAACCCACTTTCTTGGGATCGAATAGCATCGGCTAATTACACCCCATGGCATAAGCAAATCGATTTCGAGCGTGTTTTGAAAAATAGTAAAGAGCGATTAGAAGCGAATCAATATGTCAAACTACTTGATGAAGAGGCGCGCTGGATCAGCGAGCAAAGAGCCGATGACAAGGCTTATTTAGATCTTAAATCGTATCGTAAGAACAAAGAAAATTTGAAAAAGAAGTCTAAAGAATTTGAAGCGCTTGACAAATACGATACAAGACTGAAATTTAGCTCTTTACCTTATGAGCAAAGTCTATTCACGAAGGATTCTATACTTCGAGAGAAACGCGATCGCTGGCATAAAGAACTCGCTAGGGATGTTTACCTAGAAGAAGCCATAGCGGTACTTAAAGATTTAAAGCGTTATACCTTCAACCGTCCGAACCCAATAAAGGGATAGGGAGTTAGTCAAAATGCGTTTTCAATCGATTCGCATCCATTTTTAAGAAGATGTAACACATCAAGCAGAAAAATAAGAGGCTTGACCCTCCATAACTAAAAAAGGGAAGGGGTATACCGATAGTAGGTAACATGCCTAATACCATTCCGATGTTTATACCAAAATGGATGAAAAGTATAGACGTGATTCCGTAACCGTATATCCTGTGAAAGGCTTTTTTCTGGCGATCGGCCAAATAAATAAATCGAAGTAAAAGAGCTACAAAAGCCAAGATAACGAGGGTGCTAGTAATGAATCCCCATTCTTCCCCCACCGAGCTAAAAATATAGTCAGAGTGTTGTGCAGGCACGAAATCTCCCTTGGTTCTGGTTCCTTCGAGAAAGCCTTTGCCTGACCATCTACCTGATGCGATGGCTTGTTTGGCTTGGTAGGTGTTGTACCCGATACTTTGTTTGATATCTAATAACCGGTCCTGATTGGTTTCAAGGTTTAACCAAAGTGAGAATCGATCTCTATGGTGCTGTTTGAATACCGAGTTGTATACCCAGGTAGTTGAAGCTATGATGGTGAATAAGATGACAGGATAAGAAATAGTAAACCATGTCGGTGTTTTTAAACGCTTAGGTTTTAACCACAGATAGCTTAGATAAAGAGCGAGTGCTCCAATGAAGGTGTAAGTCAACCCAAACTTTAAGGTAGCCGCAAAAGCAAGGATAAATGAAAGTACGAAGGTTAAATAATAAAGGGGTAGGCCTTCCCTGAATAAGACTAGAAAAAGAGAAAAGAATACGAGCGCACTCCCCGGATCAGGTTGAGCGATGACCAGTATTGAGGGCAAAATAAGAAGTAATACGGCATAACCCTGGTGCACACTATATCTTAGATTTACCTGAGTATCGCTTAGATATTTAGCAAGGGCTAAGGCCACGATCATTTTCATTAATTCTGAAGGCTGAAAGTTAAAAGGTCCTAAGTCGTACCATGAGGTCGCTCCAGCGATAGTTTTCCCGAAAACAAAAAGACCCAACAATAACGCAATTCCGATGAGATAAAATACGCTCGAGAATCGCTCTATGAACTGGTCGGGAATAAAGCTGTAGAGAATGACTACAATGAGACTGAGGATAGCAAAGAATAATTGTTTGCCATAAAAAGTACCTAAATCGAGTAATGGGCTAGACAGGTCATTGCCCACAGTGGTACTATAGATGTTTACCCAGCCGAAACCGATTAAAAGAAGCAGTAGAAATATACTGATCCAGTCGAGTCTGAAAATGAGTAGATTACCACGCATATTCGTTGATTTCAAAAGGTTTTTTGCTCGTTGGCTTAGCGTATTCTTTGGCTAAGGTTTTCTCGAGCATTCGCTTTTCTAAATCTACTCGACTGATCTCGCCTTTTAGATATTTTTCGATCATGAGAGAGGCAATATGTCCGGCATATCTATTTCCGTAATAACCGTGTTCAATATATACTGCGATAGCAATTTTAGGATCTTCAACCGGAGCAAAAGCGATAAAAACGGAGTGGTCAGTGAGTTGAACTTTTTCTCCATCGATACGGGTATAGTTCTCTACCGTACCCGTCTTACCTGCAAGGCGTATTCCGGGTACTTGCAAGAATCGTGCAGTCCCAGAAGTATATACCGCTTCCATACCCTTAATTACGGGCTCGAAATGCTTTTCGTCGATGGTGGTATACCGCTTCTCTCTGAATTTATAATCGATACTGTTTTCTCCTTCTACCTCTTTTATAAGATGAGGGGTGATAAAGTATCCACGATTGGCAATAGCTGCAGTCATATTGGCTAGCTGAAGGGGAGTTGCTGCAACTTCTCCCTGCCCAATAGCATTTGAAATTACAAAAGTTGAAACCCATCGATTTCTTCCATAGGCACGATCGTAAAATTCAGTAGATGGAATTCTGCCTGGGGCCCCAGTGGGTAGGTCTGTGCCCAAAAAGTCGCCTAGTCCAAAACTTTTCATGTGTGCTTCCCAGGTATCATGGGCTTCAGTAGTGGTTTCAAACTTTCTGTAAAACGATCTAAAGCTTTCTGCAAAATAAGCATTGCAGGAGTGGAGCAATCCTGAATTGAGATCTCTTACACCACCACCGCAGTGGCATCCTCTCTTTACGCCAGCTACGTAAAAGCCCTCATCGCAGGTATAGGTGGTTCTGGGGTTTATGGCACCTTCTTGTAATGCCACAAGCGCATTTAGTGCCTTAAATGGAGATCCGGGAGAGGGTTGGGCTAGGATTGACCGATCCCAAGTAGGTCTTGAGAGACTGTCATAATACATTGCAGTATAGTTGGTCGAGCGCTGTCGGCCTACAAGCAGAGAGGGGTCATAGGTAGGGCCGCTGATCATACTTAGGATTTCTCCAGTCTTGGGTTCAATGGCAACGATACCTCCTCGTTTTCCTTTCATCAGGCGTTCACCATATTCTTGAAGCGTCTTGTCAATCGTAATATGTATATTCTTACCCATTTGTGGAAGACTATCTAGACTTCCCTCTTTGTAGGGCCCGATAACTCTATTAAATCGATCTTTTTGCACATAACTGACCCCTTTTTTTCCGCGTAATACTTCTTCGTATTGTCTTTCTAATCCTGTTCTTCCAATGTTTTCTCCAGGGATGTAGTAATCGTTTCTGCGCACATCGTCGGTATTTACTTCACTGATGTAACCGAGCACGTGAGCGGCGCTAGTGGTGTAATAATCTCGTAATGATTTCTTGCGGATGAAGAATCCCTGAAAGCGACGAAGTTTTTCTTGAAGCGCGGCATAACTTTCTTTGGAGAGGTTGGCTACAAGCACAGAGGGTAGTCTTGTCGAATACCTGCGCGCTCTTTCCATTTTATCGATGAATTCTTCCTTCTCTAAATCTAGGAGTTTTAAGAATTCTAAGGTGTCTAATGATGTTACCTCTCGAGGCGTGACCATAACATCATAGGCGGGCTGATTACCAACGAGAAGATT
>CAXPJI010000040.1:0-3347 GCA_964217345.1 Euzebya sp. | reverse complement strand
CTTCAACCGCGATGATATTGACTCTTGGGTCGTCTAAATAGTGATAGTAAATGCCGGCAGCATTGCTTCCGCCCCCTACACAAGCAACTACATGATCCGGATAGTCTCTACCGTGAAGCTCATTTAATTGCCATTTCACCTCTTCTGAAATTACCGATTGAAAACGAGCCACCATATCGGGATAGGGGTGAGGACCCACAACCGAACCAATAATGTAATGAGTGTCAACAGGGTTGTTGATCCAATCGCGTATGGCTTCATTGGTTGCATCTTTTAGCGTCTTACTTCCTGAAGTTGCCGCTCTAACTGTTGCACCCAGCATTTTCATACGAGCTACATTAGGGGCTTGGCGTGCGATGTCAATTTCTCCCATGTAAACCAAACACTCAATACCCATAAGTGCACAAACAGTTGCCGTTGCTACACCGTGTTGTCCCGCTCCAGTCTCTGCGATAATTCGATTTTTCCCTAAGGCTTTAGCAAGCAAGATTTGCCCAATGGTGTTATTTACTTTATGAGCACCTGTATGGCAAAGATCTTCTCTTTTCAGGTAGATTTGAGTGTTGTACTGATCACTTAATCGTTCAGCCTTGTAAAGCGGAGTAGGTCTTCCCACGTAATCTCTTAAAAGTTGGTCAAACTCCTTTTTAAAGGATTCCCTTGAGGTAATTTCTAGATATGAATTGCGAAGTTCTTCCGTATTAGGGTAGAGCATTTCGGGAATGTATGCTCCCCCAAATTCTCCATAATAACCTTCTTTATCTACATGATAACTTTTCATAGCCATGCTTCGTTTTTTAGAGAAGTCACGAAGTTAGTTAGTTTTTCAACGTTCTTAACTCCAGGTGAGTCTTCGAATTTACTATTGAGGTCGACCCCAACAAATTGGGGGTGATTGAGTTGTTTTTTAAAATTGGTTATCGCGTCTATATCCCCAGGCCCAATACCACCACTGAGAAGGAATGGGGTAGCACCCTTATAATCGGATAGAATATTCCAGTCGAACTGGGTTCCGTTACCACCGGGCAGTCTTCCTTTGGTGTCAAAAATAAATAGATCAACCACCTCGTCCAATTGATTTAAATGGAACAGATCGTCTGTGGTGGCGATAGCGACTGCTTTGATAATCAATGTGTCGGGAAGTTCGACTTTTAACTCTTGAAGGTATTTTACATCTTCATTAGCGTGTAATTGAACCCCTTTAAGACTAAGTTTTTTGGCAATTTTTATTACGGTTTCGATCGACTCATCAACGAAGACCCCAACTCTTTTGTTATAGGTCGGTTGCAATGCGATTTGTTCAGGGCTGACATATCGTTTTGAGGGTTCCCAAAAGATGTGTCCGATATAATCAATACCTAAACTATCGATGATTGCGGTTTGATTCGTTATGCCACAGACCTTGACTTTCATGAGTTTATTTCAAACAATTATTCCACTTGAGAAGCACTTCTTCAGGAGCTTTATGCTTCATGATTGATTCTCCGATTAAGAAACCTTTGAAGCCGGCTTTCCACAATTTTTTCAAACTCTTTTTGGTATGAATACCGCTCTCAGCTACAGCAATTTGATTCTTGTCAATTTCAGGCAGTAATTCTAATCCCAAATCCAGATTCGTTTCAAAGGTTTTTAAGTTGCGATGATTGACACCGACCAAATCGACTGGGCAATTTTTGTTGATTAAAAGCTCTTCCTTGTCATGTACCTCGAGCAGCACTTCTAATCCTATAGCGTGGGCATATGCTGTAAATTCTTGAATTTGGTTGGGTGATAAAATCGCAGCGATCAGCAAAATAAAGTCTGCTCCGTATGCTTTTGCTTCATCGATTTGATAGGTAGAGATGATAAAATCTTTTCGAATAATAGGTAGGCTACAGCTTGCTCGTGCAAGAGCAAGATCTGTAAGACTTCCGCCAAAAAATTGCGTATCAGTGAGTACCGAAATGGCACTGGCACCCCCACGTACGTAACGATCGATGGTATCTACCAAAGGTCGGTTAAGATTAATACTTTTCTTTGAGGGCGATTTACGTTTGTGTTCTGCAATGATCCCACCTGACCGCAAAGCGCTCTTTGCTGAATAGGTTTCTCGATGATAATATAAAGAGTCTTTCAGTTGTCGACTACTGATGGCTTGTTCACTAGAAAGAACTTCAAGGCGCTTGTGTGCTACGATTTTTTCTAAAATTGGGGTCATGCCTCTGCTAATGTTTTTTTCAGCCTCTCAAAACAACCAAGGGCTTTTCGATTAAATAATGAATCTTCAGCCTTTTCAATAGCCTGTTCGATGCTGATGTCTTCTGCTGTTGATATGGCGAGTGCTGCATTGGCAATAACTACCTTGTTTTGTGGTTCTGTCCCTTGACCATTCAACACTTTCATGAAGAGCTCTGCCGAAGAAGCCACATCCTTACCACCTTCGATTAATTTTGGGTCAATGGCTTTCGTTCCAAAATCTGCAGGAGTTAAAAGGTGCTCTCCAGTTTTGTTAATCTGTTTTAAATGACCCGTAAGTGATGCTTCATCATAGCCATCTAAGGCATAGATTACGCTATATTTTTTGTCGGTTTTTTGGTAGAGATAGCCATAGATTCGAGCCAATTCAAGGCTAAAGACTCCTACTAATTGTTTTTTTGGAAATGCCGGGTTGACTAGGGGCCCTAGCATGTTAAAAAAGGTTTTTACGCCTAGGGCTCTACGAATGGGAGCCACTGCTTTCATCGCCGGATGAAAAAGCGGGGCATGAAGAACGGTGATATTAGCATTGTCTAGACACCTTTTAAGGACATCTTCCTCTTTACTGAATATTATACCTAAATGTTCCATCACGTTACTACTTCCGCACACTGAACTAACACCATAATTACCGTGTTTACTAACAGCTACGCCTGCACCTGCCGTCACAAAGGAGGCAAGTGTTGAAACGTTGAAGGTGTCTTTACCATCACCACCAGTACCACATAGATCAATCGGGTCGTAATTGTTGAGATTGACAGGAAGACAAAGATCGAGTAGAGCCTCTTGAAACCCGCTTAGCTCCTCTATAGTAATGGGCCTCATCATATAGATCGTAAGGAAAGAAGCGACTTGATGAGGATCAAATTTTCCTTCAGCCATTTCAACAAGTACGTTTCTCGCCTCGTCTTTGGTTAAATGCTGGTGCTGAATGAGTCTATTTAAATACTGTTTCATGCTTTTAGCCAATTTTGTAAAAGTTCGATTCCGTGATCGGTTAGTATAGATTCAGGATGGTATTGAATACCCCAAATCGGTTTTTCGATATGCTCAAGACTCATCACATTTGATTCTTGATCCCAAGCATTTGCTTTGAGCAGCGGTGCTGATTC
>CAXPJI010000039.1:0-25937 GCA_964217345.1 Euzebya sp. | reverse complement strand
CCGCAATACATGACGGTCATCAACTAAGATCAGATCTAAAGGATAACTGCTTGCTTACCGATGAAGAGAGGCTTTATGAAGAAGATCCGTTTACTGCCTTATTCATAAAGGATCAACCAATAGTGATTAAAGGTCTAGATAGTCGCTTCGAATATGATTTGAACAGAGTATTTGAAGATGCTATCTATGAAACAGCTTGGGGTAAACAGGTTTGGAAAATTCCACTAACTACAGAACAAATCGATCTCAGTAGAGCAAAGTATCAACGTTTTTATAGAATGGTTGATGCCTTGATAGAGAAACTATCAAGTATACATGAAACACCAATTATGGTCTACGATATTCATAGCTATAATTACAAGAGATGGGATAGAAAAGTGCCCGAATTAAACGTTGGCACATCCATGCTAGATCGTACGAAGTGGAAAAAACAAATTGATAACTATCTATTCGCGTTAGAGCGTAGTTTTCCTAATTTTTGGGTTGCTGAGAATAACACCTTTTATGGTAAAGGTGGCTTTCTAGGTCATATCCACAAAAACTTTAATAACGTACTTGTTTTAGCTACAGAATTCAGCAAATATTACTGTGATGAGCTTACAGGGAGGTTTTATTGGGAGCAGCTTGAAGACACTAGAAGAAGATTAAATTCTTGTTTTATAAAACATGACACAAGCTTCTAAAGCTATAGAACAAATTGCTCCTCGGCTTTATCAGAGTGATCAAAAATTGCATCAACTCTTGTCAAAGCTAGAGCTGTTGCAATATATCAACCCAATAAACAGTGAGAAAGAGCGGTTAAAATTCTACAGGAGTCGCTATTATTACGAGCCCAATTTTAGGTATCCGAAATGCCAGCACAATCTTTCAAAGATTCGAAAGCAACTAAATAGTATAAAGGTTCACAAGATTGAACATCCTATTGCGCAGCATTTATACGAACAAACCATTTGGTATTTTAATGGAATTTTAGATTGTATTTCTACAGTAGGGCAGGGAAGACTATTTTTAAATTCAAGTTTGAAAACCTTCGGAGCTCCGAGTCACTCCGAATTACAATTCGCCCATCGTATTCTAGAGAAAACTTTATCTGATCAAGTGTCAGATCAGCTCATCTTTAGTACTAATGATGCCGTGAAGTACATGAAGGAGTACAATAAAAATTATGGTTTTGATGTAGCTGTTGAAGGGGTGACTCACATCACCTCTAAGGCGATGGTAAGCAATCGATTACCTGCAGTTTTCTTGAGGAAGAATCAAAAGTTTTCAGAGAACGAGTTGGTTGCGTTGGCTAATCACGAGATAGGAGTACATTTAGTCACAACCTTTAATGCTAAGAATCAACCGCTTAAGATTTATGAGTTTGGAACTCCATTTAACGTAGAATCTCAGGAGGGTCTAGCTGTACTTTCAGAGTATTATAGTGGTAGTTTGACCCTTACGAGACTTAGAGAGTTGGCACTTAGAGTGATTCTTGCCGATCGAGTTGTTAAAGATTACTCATTTTCATCGAGTTTTGATTTACTCTTGACAACCTATGGATTAGATAGAAACACAGCCTTTAAAATGGTTACTAGGCTTTATAGGGGTGGAGGTTTTACCAAGGATCGACTCTACCTTAGTGGTTTATATCAATTATTAACCTACGGAAACGATTTACCATTAGATTGGCTGTTAGCGGGTAAGACCTCTCTCGCATATGTTGATCTTATTCAAGAAATCGGCGATGATATCCCAATAATAAAACCTCTTAAGTATCAATCGTTAAGCTTCGATCAAAATTTGGGATTGGGTACCGAGGTGGATCATATTCTAAAGGCTTGCATTTAGAAAACTAGAGTATAAGTCGACCCTCAAAAGAATCTTTAAGGGTGACATTGCATTCTTTTATTTCCTTTCTTCGATTGGATGCAATGAGTCGATAAAATAGATTAATTAGCCATTCTGGAGCTACCCATAAAAGAATACCCAAGATAAGTGGTAAACCTTTTAGGTTTTTGCCTATTAATTTTAGGGCTTTTGCTTCTTGGTACCATAGAGCGCCAGGCTTAAAATAGAGAACGGACTGCTGAAAAAGTTCAATTCCTAAACTCCGTTCTATCGCCCATGAAGCCGCTATAGTTGAATGTGCTGAAATCAAAATAAAAACGCCTTCAGTATCCCATTGAAGAATTTTCCTTGCCCATTTGGAACACATGGGGCAATGACTATCAAAAAAGACGTAATGACGATTCTCTTGAAATCTCATCAATTCTTAAACCTTATTTAATTTCTCAAGAGCTGCTTTGGTAGTAAACATGCCGTAATTTACCGTAGCTATTCCTTTTTCAATTTGGTCGATAGTACCTGTTGAGCGACTATCTTCAAGTCTTACACGATCACCAACTTTTAAATCGACGGGTTTAGGCAAGATTTTTTTAGGTGGCTGTTTCTTGCTAGTAGCTTCTTTGATCTTAACGGTCTCGACCGCTTCTTTGATTTCTGATGTCAGCGTCTTTTTTTCGACACGTTCTTTTTTAATAACAGGAGCAGCCTTCTTTTTACGTTTACTATTCTCAGTTTCTACCAATCGAAGAAAACCGGATACCAAATTTCTTTTTTTCTGATCCTGAAAGTATTTTTCTGATAACTCATCAACCTTTTCACCTAGTTGAATCATTTTACTGTGGTACTCGTAAAGCTTTTGATACGATTTAAGTTTTTCTTCGAGTTTACTATTCAAACGCTCTAGTTTCTCACTTTCTTGGGAAGCTTTTTGAGCCTCCTTACTCAAACGATCCTCGGTTTTGGTGATTTTCGATCGTTCTTTTTGAAGCTTAGCAATAGTGGCATCAAAACGAACCTTACCTTTTTCAATTTTCTTTTTTGCTCGGTTAATTAAACTGTAGGGTATTCCGTTTTTCTGTGCTACTTCAAAGGTGAATGAACTACCCGCTTCACCAAGCACCAATTGATAGGTTGGCTCAAGGGTTCGATTATCAAATAGCATATTCGCATTAGAGGCACATTCAAGCTCATTTGCTAACAGTTTTAAGTTTGAATAATGCGTAGTAATTACCCCATAAGATTCTTTCTCATAAAAGGTCTCTAAAAACGTTTCAGCAAGTGCTCCGCCTAACTCTGGATCAGAACCGGTACCGAATTCATCGATAAGAAACAAAGTTGAATCATTACATTTTTTCAAAAATTGATTCATGTTCTTCAGACGATAACTATAGGTACTTAAATGGTTTTCAATGGATTGATTATCACCAATATCCGTTAAAAAACGATCGAAGATGCAAACGGTACTATTGCGGTGAACAGGAATGAGAATTCCAGCCTGTACCATTAATTGCAATAAACCGACAGTTTTTAAAGTAATACTTTTTCCTCCAGCATTTGGCCCAGAGATTACAATGATCCTATTTTCTGGATGTAGTTGGATACTTTGAGGAAAGGTCTCCTTCTTTTCAAGTTTGTTTTGTAGGTATAAAAGGGGATGAAAGGCATCCTTTAAATTTAAACCACGATTGGTGTTTAATTGCGGCTTTATTCCATTGATATCTCGTGCAAACTTGGCTTTTGCAGCAATCAAATCGATCCCTACTAGATAGTCTTGAAACTTTATTAGATCTGGCTTAAAAGGTCTAATTGTATCGGTTAGAACGATAAGAATTCGTCTAACTTCTTCGGCTTCCTCATATTCTATATCGGCGAGTTCTCTAACATAACGTTGGGTAGATTCAGGTACGATGTATACGATCGATCCTGTTTTCGAAGATCCCATGAGTGTACCTTTTACTTTCTTACGATACGTGGCTTTAACAGCCAGTACACGTCGGTTGTCTATAAAAGATTCTTTAATGTCATCTAGGTAGTCATTAGATAAGGCAGAGGATAGTGCAGCCCCAAAACTTTGATTGATTTTTGATCGAACCTCTGCCATTTGTCTTCGCAGATCAGTGAGGGCAGGGGAGGCGGTATTTTTGATTTCGCCGAAACGATCAACGATAAGATCAATTTCTTTTTTCAAAAAAGAAAGATCCTCTAAAGGTTCGGTTTGAGTGTTTAGGGTGGGGTAGTACTCTTTAAATTTTTTGAAGAATTTTTGATGTCCTTTAACCTGATCAACAATACTCGCTATCTTTTTGAATCCAGTAGGTTCGATAGCGGTATTTTCGATGCCTAGTAAACGGAGTTCACCATCAATTGCGTCAAAGCCATGATTGGGTATAACATTATCGTTTTCAAAGGAACTGAGATACTCAGAAGTTTTATTCAGAGACTCTTCGATGGTTTGAAAATCACTGGATACCTCAATAGTATAGGCAACTTCTTTTCCTTTATCGGTATTACATCTTACAGAAACTTGATAACAAATCTTATCAAATTCGAGGTCTTGTAATGCTTTTTTAAATAATGAATTCATAGCTCATACAAAGATAGGATGAATACTTATCTTTAAATGATGTTTGACTTACCGAATAACGACTGGAATAATTTCGTCACCGCTGAACTCGAAAAGGATTACTTTCAATCCCTTGAAAAAGACTTGATTTTAGCCTATCAAAAAGGTTCTGTTTTTCCTCCAAAAGAACAGGTTTTAAGAGCTTTCGAACTCTGTTCCTTAAATGACCTGTCTGTGGTAATTGTTGGGCAAGACCCTTATCCGCAACCTGGGCACGCAGAAGGTCTTTCGTTTTCGGTAAAAAATGGTACCCAACCACCGGCTTCACTTAAAAACATATTGATTGAAAGTGAAAATCATCCGAGCCAAGTTAATCCTAGTTTAGTGCCATGGGCTGAACAAGGAGTTTTGCTTTTAAATCGAACCTTAACCGTTCAAAAGGGAGCGCCTAATAGCCATTCAAAATTAGGTTGGCAAAGCTTTACTCTTAATTGTATCGATTACATTAACGAGAGAAAAGAAAATGTAGTTTTTATGTTGTGGGGATCTGCAGCGATAGCTCTAGAAAAGCGGATAGATCACGAAAAACACCTCGTACTTAAAAGTGGGCATCCGTCACCACTTAGTGCTAATAGGGGATTGTGGTTTGGTAACAGGCACTTCGAAAGAGCAAACAATTACTTAAAGGAGAAAAATAAGAAAGTGATCAATTGGAGTTTACCCTCCAACACGTTTAACCGTGAACCCACACTCTTTTAAAAAATCCATGATTACCTCTCTATAATCGCCTTGAATAACGATATCATCAGACTTAGTACCACCTCCGATATTGAACTTCTTTTTAATGGCACTCGCTAACTTCTTGAAGTCTGCTGGAGTTCCTTGGTACGATTTAATCACTGTAGTGGCCTTCCCTTTACGCTTCTCATAGCAACATTGTAGAGTAGGGGTAGTATGCACATAAAAGTCAAACGATTTTTCTTCGCTCGACCCTACTGTTTCTTCAGGTTCGTGATCTGGAAAAGCATTTCTTAATGCATCCGCTAAATCCATTGGATATTTATTTTAGTAAGCCCAATTCTCTTAAGCGCTCATCGAGATACTCACCAGCAGTACAGTCTTCGAACTGCTTAGGTGAATGGTCATTTACGCAAGATTCCAAACAATTAAGTGGCATTTCTCTCTTTGGATGCATGAAAAATGGAATAGAGTATCTTGACTCATTAACGATATCCTCATCGGGATTAACCACGCGATGAATGGTTGATTTTAAACGGTTGTTGGTTAAACGAGAAAGCATATCACCAACATTAATCATCAATTCATCCGGTTCAGCGATTGCATCAACGTATACGCCATCAAGACGTTGTACTTGTAATCCTTTACCATGTGCTCCCATAAGTAAAGTGATCAAATTAATATCCCCATGTGCAGCTGCTCTAATGCCTTTTCTATCCTCAGGTTTTACTGGCGGATAGTGGATAGGGCGTAGTATTGAATTACCTCCAATTACCCATTGATCGAAATAATTAGCCGGTAAATCAAGGTGCTCAGCTATAGCACGCAGTAAATGTAGACCTGTATTCTCAAGAGCTTTAAAAGCCTTTTCACCGTAAATATTGAATGAATCTAACTCTGAAACAGTACAATTGGGAGGGTAAATACCGTTCGGGTCATGATATTGACCAAAGTGCCAAAATTCCTTTAAATCAGCTATCTTACTTCCTTTAGCGGTTTCTCTTCCGAAAGAGGTGTATCCACGTTGACCGGCCATTCCTTCAATTTCGTATTGAAGCTTAGTAGCTTCTGGAAGCGCGAAGAAATCTTTGACCGATGTGTAAAGATGCTTGGTAAGGTTGTCATCTAAAAAGTGGCCCTTTAAAGCGACAAAGCCAATCTCAGAAAATGCGGATCCTACAGCATCAATGAAAGTGAGTTGTTCGTTTCTAGAACCGTTGATATAATGGCTTAAATGAACGGATGGGATAGCTGATTTCATATTCTATTTTACATAATATAAATTATGGGACAATTATTTTAATCGTTTCATAGCACGTGCTCGTAAATATACCCGAGGGTCTCTCTTCATATTTATGAAGTAGACACCGGTTAATAATACCACTGCTGCTACCACACTTTGAGTACTAATTGTTTCTTTCAACACCAAATATCCTAAAATCATAGCAACAATCGGATTGATATACGTTGAAGTGGCCACCTTTTCGGGACTCACCGTTCTTAAGAGATAATTAAAAGACGTAAACGCGACAATACTTCCGAAGATTATTAATCCCAACATCGACCATTTTACGTTGATTTCCCATTCATAAGGACTTATCCAATGTTCTTGCTTAATCATACTCATTAAAATTAGCCAGAGACTTCCAAAGAACATCTGATACGCAGAATTGACCAGATAATTTTTTGGTAATTCTGCTTTACCAACAAAAATGCTAGCATAACCCCAAGTAATCACGCAGCCTATGATCATCAATATACCTTTCAGCGACTCTGGAGAAGAAGTAATTTGATTCTGACTGATCAGCAAATACATCCCTAATAGTCCTACAAAAACACCAACCCAAGAAAACAATTTGATGCGCTTATTTTCTAAAATCCAAAGTAATAGCAATACAATTAAGGGCTGTGAAGCAATGGTAAGTGCGGCTAAACCACTATCTACATAGGATAAAGCCCAAACAACCACTCCATTGCCAATAGCTAAGAATAGAAAACCAGCAATGGCTGCATTCTTTAATTGAACCATAGTCACCTTTAAACTTTTACGGGAGACCTTTACTATTAGAAACATTAAAAAGGACGCTGAAAGAAATCGAACACCCGCCAACATAAATGGCTCTAACTGACCCACTGCAATCTTATTTAATAAATAGGTAGAACCCCATATTAAATAGATAGATAAAAAAGCTAAAACCTTGGTAATGTTCATATTAGGTTATATTGTATAAATTTACAATTTAAAATAAAGTTCAAGTTTAACTTATTTAATATAAAATACTATAAATCAAGTATTTGACCTTTTAAAAATAAATATTTAGGTTGATTAAATTCGTTGATTAAAAAATAGGTGTTTTCAAGAGACCACTCCTGCTCTACCCCATCATTATATTGAAACATTATGCTAGGGGTATATCTCTTTGAAGGAGCTTTTGTAAAATATAGAAAACCATCTCCTAATAGTAATTTCTCGTGAGTACTGTTTTTGATTCGCCCATTATAAACCTTAGGGAATAACATCTTTAATCCTTCTGCATTAAAGCTCTTATATCCTGCATAGGTGCTTAAATCTCCCTGATCCTCTAGGGTGACTTGATATACTACTTGATCCTTGTTAGAATCGTCGTATGATTTTTCTATATAGTAACCAAAGTCGACGGTGTAATAGGAACCATTGACCTTTTTCTGAACTTTCTCAATTTTTAAATCAAATAAGTTTCGGTCATTACTTGGTATCTGACTGTATTGCTCTACTGCAATGGCTTTGTGAAGTCCTTTTTGGATGGCTTCTAAAGCAGATCCAATCAAAACAAAATTGAGTTTTCGCCCCAATTGCTTTTCTGGATCATTTTTAAAGCCTCCTGTTTCGATTAAAATAAGTTTTGTTCCCCATTTTTGAATATTATCGCCAAAGGCGCGCGGTTCAAAGTCATCATTATACCGACCAGTATGATTTGGAATGTACTTTTGATTAATCTGATATAAATAGGAGATTAATTGCATGGCCTCATCTCTCCCTGCACTTCTACTTTTCTCATAATCAAAAGCAGTGGCTAAAAATGAAATGCTCGCTTCATTACTTAAACGTTCTACATTATAGTATTTACTCTGATCGTGAAGATTAAAACCATAATCTGCATTCAGACTGTCTCTTACCCCTTTTAATATCTGTGATTCGGGAGCGATTAAACGCAGTGCATCACGATTAAGATCAATACCAATCGCGTTTTCACGAGTCCAACGGCTTGCTCCATCGGGATTTAACATCGGGATAAAATGGATTCGAAGATCTTGTAATAGGCTATTTACCGATTTCTGTTCTCTGTTTTCTGCGAGAAACGAAAGTAAATCAACGATAGACCGAGTCGCTGTAGACTCATTTCCGTGCATCTGTGACCACAATAAAACATCAATGTCTCCACTCCCAATACTCACCATTCTTATAGGCCTATCCTCAACAGAATGACCTAATAGTCGAATTTCGAAAAGACCAGGGGCCTTATCGGTAATTAGATCGATTTGTTTCTGCAAAAAATCGGGCTCCACTTTCATGTTTGAGAAGCCCTCCACTTCGTATTTCGAATATTCGTTGAATAATTCTTCTGTAAAGGAGCTTAGCTGTTGCCCGAACGAATATGCCGTAAAAACAAGGCTGAGCGTTACTGATTTTATGAAATCCATTGATCTTTCTTATAATTAGGATTGCGTTTTTCTAGAAAAGCATTTCGACCTTCTTTGGCCTCATCTGTCATATAGGCCAGTCTTGTAGCCTCGCCTGCAAAAACCTGCTGGCCGACCATGCCGTCATCGGTAAGATTCATAGCGAATTTTAGCATTTTAATAGCCGTAGGAGACTTTGCAAGTATTTCATTTGCCCATTCTACGGCTGTCTCCTCTAGTTTTGAATGCTCTACGACACAATTTACCATTCCCATTTCTAAAGCTTCATCAGCAGAGTAATTTCGACCAAGGAAAAAGATCTCCCGAGCCTTCTTTTGTCCGACCATTTTTGCCAAATAAGCTGAACCATAACCCGCGTCGAAGGAACTCACATCCGCATCAGTTTGTTTAAATATGGCATGTTCCTTACTAGCAATAGTTAGATCACACACTACATGAAGACTATGCCCCCCTCCAACTGCCCATCCGGGAACCACTGCAATAACTACCTTAGGCATAAACCGAATTAAACGCTGAACTTCTAAAATGTTTAGTCGATGAACACCGTTGTCACCTACATAACCGCGATCTCCCCTAGCCTTCTGATCCCCTCCGCTACAAAAGGAATAAATTCCATCCTTAGTAGAAGGCCCTTCACCCGTTAGTAGAACAACACCAATTGTTGGGTCTTCAGAAACCATATAAAAGGCATCGTACAGTTCAGAAGTTGTTTTTGGTCTGAATGCATTTCTAACTTCTGGACGATTAAAGGCAATTCTAGCGATATTACCCATTCTTTTAAAGGTAATGTCTTCGTATTCTTTTACCGTTTCGAATTGTGACATAAGGCCTGTATTTTTTAATTTTTATTCGTCTTCAAGGTAAGGTATTTACCTAGATTTTCAGTTGAATTAATCGTCGAATGACGCATCATTTGTTTTATGATTTCGGAAGCTTTTGAATTGCTCTCGAGGTTTAAATTGGCAATCCAAGAATCATTTGAAAAACTAGAGAAATGACGAAGTAGCTTAGATTGTATCGACCGTTCTCTCTCTAAGATTTTACTATTCTTAAGGATACTTTCTATGATATTCAAATACTGGCTCTCACTATTTAAATGCATCAATAGTGAACGGCTTTCCATATCGATTCCTTCACTTGCTAAAGAAGAGCAAAGGCAAGTAACACCATTCGATATAGACTGGAGTATTTTACCTTTTAACCCAGCCCCAAACGGGGTTGGTGAAAGTAAAAATTGATAATTAAGAAGGGTTGCATCTAAGTCTTCTACCCACCCTAGAATGGAAACCTGTTTTAATTTGTTGGCCTTATTTCTCAATAATTCTGGGTAATATGCACCAAAGATGGACAATGAACTTTTAGGCTGTATTTTTAAAATTTTCGGCCACATCTCAATGATACGTTGCAAGGTTGCTGTATTACCCGGATGTTTGCCTGAACCGAAAAAAACAAAACTCCAAGGTTTTCGATTGATGTGATTAGTTATTTCTCTTCGATGAATAATTAATGGGGCGTAGATGAGTTTTGAGCCTATGGATGGCAGTAAAGCAGTTAACTTATTGATCTCCTCACGCGAAATAATTAAGACTTTATCAACGCGATAAAAACTGGCAATTTCTCGCTTAAAAGTATCAGTAGTTTCCCATTCCTCCTCTTTACCTTTCGATCTTGAAAGCCGAAGACTATGCAGATCTTCTGTATTTAAAAGCGTGAGGCATTGGGGTAGATTCTTATAAACTCTCCATCCGAATTGTTCTTCTGAAATAAATCGATCGAAAAGAACCACCTCAGGCCGAAGATCTACAAGTAGTTCATCAAATGAATTGCAGTTCAAGGCGATTCGGTGAACCTGAATATCGTACTCACTTAACGAATCTCCTAATGGAGTCTTATATAGGGTACATCCAAAATGTACCTGGTATTTTGAATTTTTAAAAGATTGAATAAGGGTTAATAAATGCTGACCAGCAGCAGTGGTATTAGACTCTGGCCATAAGTGCGCAATTATTAACAGTTTTCGTTTCACAAGGAGAGCGTAGCAAATTGTCGAGCGATATTGGCTCTAAGTTTTCTAATATAGTCCTCTTCAAGCCATTCTTTATAATTCTTTGTATTGTTCATGATGCAGTAAGTGTACTGCTGAACACGATACTGTATATCCTCCTCAAGTAATTTCGCTAATTGGCGTGCTTCTATTACTGTTTCACTATTTTCAACGCACATTTGAGTGTGCTGCTCGATACTTTCTTCTAATACTTGCTTACTTCTACCTCCTTGAGCAAAAACCTCTTTGTAGCGCTCTTTAACATTAAAAGTAGGATCTGAAGTTTTCTTAAACCTTTCGCGAATTGCATCAGGCATGATGTATTCAAAGTCTCTTTCGATCTCTTCATCACTTTTAATACTCTCCAAATAGAAATCAGGGAAATGAAAAATCTCTTGCCAATCAATAGGTTCATCCCATTGTCCGAAACGCAAGGTGTTATTTCCTAAGTCGATTACTTTAAACGAAGATTTGTCTGGCAAAACTCTAGAACCTCGACCAATCATTTGAAAATAAAGCGTTAACGATCTTGTCGCCCTGTTAAGAATAACAGTCTCAACACTTGGTTCATCAAACCCAGTTGTAAGGATACTTACAGAAGTTAATATTGCGTCTGGAGTATGTTTAAACCAATCTAAGATTTCCGCACGCTCTGTTGCTGAACTTTTATTATCTAAATGTCGGATGGGTAAATCAAGTTTACTAAAAGCCTCATAAACAGAATAAGAGGCGAAAATTCCATTATTGAAAATAAGTGTTTTTTTACCTTTAGAAAGCTCCATATAGGCATTCAAGAGCTTACCAATCATGCTTTGATTGGTATAGAAAGCATCACTACTTTTAACAGTGTAGTCACCATTAGCTCCGAGCTTTAAACTTTGTAGACTTAAATCAAAACGATGAATTTCTGCTTTGGCTAAAAACCCTTTGTCTATTAATGATTTAATCGATTCTCCTATGATTAATTTTTTATAATAATCCTTCATAGGAAGCTTGATGTTCGAACTCAGAGGAGTAGCAGTTACCCCAAGAACATATGCCTTCTCAAAGTATTTAAAAAGCTTTCTAAATGAATTGTAATGAGCCTCATCGATGATGACTAAACCAACGTTTTCTAAAACGATTTTCTCATCGTTCAATCGGTTATTCAAGGTTTCCACCATAGCTACATAACAGGTATGGTCATCGTCCGCGGGAATTTCTTTAACAGAGGAGTTAATTACCTTGTTTTTAACGCCAAAATCAGCTAACATTTTAGAAGTTTGTGCACTAAGTTCTATTCGGTGTGTAAGCACAACTACTTTCTTGCGATAGGTTTCGATATACCTACGTGCAATCTCACTGAAAATGACCGTTTTACCTCCACCCGTTGGTAATTGATAAAGAATGTTTGCACCCTCATCTAAAGACTCAATGGAATCAAAGATGCGTTTTAGATCATTCTGTTGGTAGTTATAAAGGTCTTTGGAACGTGGCAATGTAGATGTGATTTTGACTAAAGTGCAAAAATAGCCCAAATCTCTACCTTCTGCCAAATCTTAAGTTGGAGAATCTTTGGTGATAACTTCTTGATAACCCCTATTTCATGCTATTGTGGTGACTATAAATGATTTGTATCATAGATAGTGTAAAATCAAACCCATGAGACAATTAAAAATCGCTAAGCAGGTAACTAATAGGGAATCTAAATCTCTTGACAAGTACCTTCAAGATATCAGTAAAATTGATTTGATCACAGCAGAGGAAGAGGTTGAATTAGCACAGAAAATTAATAAAGGCGATCAAAGAGCTCTGGAGAAATTGGTAAATGCCAATCTTCGATTTGTTGTTTCGGTGGCTAAACAATATCAAAATCAAGGACTAACACTTCCCGATCTAATTAACGAAGGAAATTTCGGTTTAGTTAAAGCAGCTCAGCGTTTTGACGAAACCCGCGGATTTAAATTCATCTCTTACGCAGTTTGGTGGATTCGTCAAAGTATTCTGCAGGCGCTGGCTGAACAATCAAGAGTAGTTCGCTTACCCCTCAATAAGATTGGCTCCATTAACAAAATCAATAAAACTTTTTCCTATTTAGAACAGGCTCATGAACGTCCTCCATCGGCTGAAGAAATAGCGGAAGAACTAGGTCTTTCGGTTTCAGAAGTGAAACAATCTTTGAAAAATGCTGGAAAGCATATCTCTATGGATGCTCCATTTGCCGAAGGAGAAGATTCGAATTTATACGATGTTATTTCAGCTTCAGAGACTCCAATGCCTGACACCGAATTGGTCAAAGAATCTATAAGAGAAGAAATAGGTCGCGTTTTAGATACCTTAAGTGAACGAGAAGCCGATGTTGTTAAACTTTATTACGGTATTGGACAGAGTTCTACAATGACTCTAGATGAAATTGGAAATACCTTTGATTTAACTCGAGAGCGTGTACGACAGATCAGGGAGAAAGCCATCCGAAAACTCAGAAAATCAGCGAAAAGCGACCTTATTCAGTCTTTCATCGACTAATATTTAAAATCATGTCTACGAGAAGTGAAAAGTTGCTACAGCAACGCCCAGACATACCTACCTCAAAAATAAATGATCAGATGGGGTCAGAAGAATATTTTCAAAATGCAGTTCTACGACCCATTTTGAAACTTCAAAACGATCTGTTTATAAGCGTCTTTAAAAACTATATTAAAAAACACAAGAACGTTTTTTATGAGCTGAGTATAGAGAAGAAACAACGCTATATTGAGCATGCGATCCAAAAGGATATTAAATTTCGAAACTCCCTAAAAGGAATGATTATTGGTATGTTTACTGTTGAGGAGTACGAAACCTATACGCTGAATTCTTGTGCTTTGAACAAACGGATGATGAATTTACTTATCGTTCGTCTGAAAGATCAACTATTACTTTTTGATCGAATTGATGCCGCCTAAACGATAGGCTCTCCATTGAGGTCGGTAGTTAAGGCAAGGGTCATAAAATCTAGAAAAGGTCGAGCAGAAACGAAGCTGTCAATGACCTTTTTCGAAAAATCTTCACTCATACATTCCTCGTTGGTAAAATTCTTTTTTAAAATGAATTGCTTGAATCGCAACCATTGAATAGCCTCATGTTCTTTGTCAAAACCTTTTGGACATGATTTTAGCTGCTCTCCAAAGAGTTCTCCCCATTGATTCTTTAAATCCTTTTTAATAAGAAGATTAGAGAACTCTTCGTATTCTAATTCTAATTCTTTTCGAATTCTAAAAAGATCTTCCTTGTTGGGGTTCCAAAAACCACATGCGATGAAATTATTGTTTGGCTCTAGGTGAATATAGTATCCGCCACGTAACTGTTTACCCTCCCGATGAATAGAGCTCGATAAATGAGTCTTAAAGGGTAATTTATTTTTAGAGAATCGAACGTCTCTATAAACTCTGAAAATTTTGTGATTTTCAAGTTGATCAGTAACCCCTAACCCTCTTTGTATATCGTCAAAAACAAGGGAAGAACTATTTTTTAACTGGTTGTAACGATCTTTGTTTTCAGCGAACCACTCTCTATTATTATTGTTTTTTAACTCGTCTAAAAACGCATAAAGACTCTTAGGAATTTGATTCATAATCAAGAGAAATAGCTACTGTACAAGTCATTAATGGTCGTTGTGTTCTCGAACCTTCCTTTAGATAGTTTTTGACTGGCTACCAGTCCAAAAATCACTAATTCTTTAAAAAAGTATTTCAAATTGCCTTCGACCTCAGGTGCATATTTATTTAAAAGTTGTTCTAAAGGTTTGATTTGATCAAGACTTTGACTGTAGTAGGCGTCATCTGCATTATCGTGAAGTTCTAAAGCATCATTTTCATAAAACCAAGTGTAAAGATGATCGTAAGGCGTTTCTACACCTTTCTTCTCTAGCTTTTCGATTTTTGGAAAATAATCTTCAAAGACCTGCTTGATTGCATGTTCTATAAGATGTTCTGCAACAAATACAGGACCTTCGTTTTCTCCTTCATATACTAATTCAACCTTTCCTGTTATTGCTGGCACTACCGCTAGTATATCAGAGACACGGATTGTTCCTGTCTGCTCTCCATTTTCGATTAAACGTAACTCAGCATGACTCATCATATGTTCAAATGCAGAAATACTTAATCGAGCTGAAACTCCACTTTTAGCATCTACATATTCACTTTTTCTGGCTTGAAATCCGATCGATTCAATAATATCTCTCGCAGGCTCAGGTATAGTAATATTGATTGATGAGTTCCATTTTGCCTCCTGAGCGGTTATCGCCTTAGCGGTTTCCATATCTTTAGGGTAGTGAGTAACGATTTGAGACCCGATTCGATCCTTAAGTGGTGTAACGATACTTCCTCTATTTGTATAGTCTTCAGGATTTGCAGTAAATACAAAGGCGACATCTAATGGAAGTTTAAGTTTGAATCCGCGAATCTGTACCTCCCCTTCTTGTAGGATAGAAAATAACGAAACCTGGATTCTCGCCTGAAGATCTGGTAATTCATTAATAACAAATAAACATCGATTAGCTCTTGGAACCATGCCGTAATGAATAACCTCTGGATCAGACAAGGCTAATTTTAAGTTAGCTGCTTTAATAGGGTCTACATCGCCGATTAAGTCTGCTACGCTCACATCAGGGGTAGCTAATTTCTCAAAAAACCGCTCTGATCGATGTAGCCACTCTATTGGTGTCTGGTCACCTAATTCATTAATTCTAGTTTTGGCAAAGTCGGATATAGGCTGAAAAGGATCGTCATTAATTTCTGAGCCTGATACAATAGGTATGTAGTCATCAAGTAATTCAATCATTTGCCGGGCCATTCTTGTTTTTGCTTGACCACGTAATCCGAGAAAATTAATGTTATGTTCTGCGAGAATAGCTTGCTTTAGCTGAGGAATTACACTGTGCTCATATCCTTTAATGCCTTCAAAAAGTTCTTTCCCACTTCGTGTAAGACGAATGAGATTTTCTCTCATTTCTCTTTTTATGCTTTTTGATTGATAGTTGATCTTCTTTAAATCACCTAATGTTTTTAGTTCGGTAATATTCATAATCTTCTTTTTCTATTTGCAGTATAATCCTCAAAAATCATTGAGCCTAAGTCATCTAGGCCCGTATAAAACGCTTTACCTCCATTTAATCTTGTAAACTCTTGTATAAAATGCATCAAGTAGGTGTCCTGAGCAATCATAAAAGTAGTTACCGGTATTTTACTTTTTGCCAGAAAACGCGCTCTTTGATAGCATTCTTCTACAATCATTTCATCTAAACCAACACTATTTTTATAATACGACCCATCTTTCATCCTAATACAACTAGGCTTTCCGTCAGTAACCATAAAAATCTGTTGATTGGTATTTTTCTTACGTTTTAATAGCTGTAGCGCTAAATCTAATCCAGCTACCGTGTTGGTGTGATAGGGACCTACTTTGAGATACGGTAATTCGGCAATTGAAATAGGCCAAGCGTCGTTTCCAAATACGATAATTTCGAGACTATCTTTTGGAAAACGTGTGGTAATCATCTCAGATAAAGCCATGGCTACTTTCTTCGCCGGTGTAATTCGATCTTCCCCGTATAGAATCATACTATGACTGATGTCAATCATAAGAACTGTACTCATTTGAGACTTATGTTCTGATTCGTAGACTTCTAGATCATCGTGATCTAACGTATAATTATCAATACCTGAACGAAGCATCGCATTTTTAAGCGATTGATTCATATCGATCTGGTCCACCGAATCTCCGTATCGGTAAGGTCTTGTTGACCCCGTTCGTTCTTCAGAGGCACCTGCAGATTTGGTGTTATGATTTCCTTTTTGCCCCTTCTTTAATTTCCCAAAAATCTGATTTAGTGCTCTTTTTCGAAGTTCACGTTCAAGTTTGGCTGTTGCTTTTAGCTTTTTAGCAGCTTCTGAAGGAGTATTTCCATCTGAGGGATCATCTTCAAACTCTTGACGCACCACTCCTTTTTCGAGTAAGTCTTCTATAAAGTCATCAATAGTGTACTCCTCAGTAGTGAGTTCATACTCTTTATCCAGTTCTCTTAACCAATCAATTGCTTCCTCTACATCACCAGAGGTATGGGTGACTAACTCCTGAAATATATCATAAAGTCTCTGAAAAGGAGACTTTTCTTCTGGGGAGTTTAGGGTAATTCGATAACCTAAATCTAAATTCATAGCCCTATAAAGGTACAAATTTAGCAGTCCTATTTTTCTCTTGATTTCAAGATTTCAAGCACGTCATTCAGCCCGTAACCTTTAGCCTTTAAGAGGATTAAATAGTGAAATAAAAGATCTGCAGATTCGTTTAAAAACAATTCTTCATTGTCATCTTTAGCCTCTATCACAACTTCAACAGCTTCTTCACCAACCTTTTGAGCGATCTTGTTAATACCTTTTTCAAAGAGAGAAGCTACGTAGCTTTTCGAATCTCCACTTTTTTGACGCTGTTCAATAATCGCCTCTAAATGCTTAATCCAATCATAACTGACCGTATTTATCTCATTGAAACAAGTATCGGCGCCTGTATGACATACTGGGCCTAGTGGGATAACCTTGATCAAAATACTATCTAAATCACAATCTAATCTGACTGAACACACCTGTAATTCATTTCCACTGGTTTCCCCTTTTTTCCATAGTCTTTGCTTCGATCTCGAATAGAACCAAACCACCTTTTCGTCAAGGGTTTTTTGAAACGCTTCTTTATTCATGTAACCCTGCATCAAAACTTTTCCAGTGTGATCGTCTTGAATAATGGCGGGTAGTAATCCGTCTACAGCTTTCGTAAAATCAGGTTCGTTAGTCATCGTACAAGTATGTTTTTTGATCGTAAATAATCTTTTAAATCGGCTATTTCAATTTCAGAAAAATGAAAAACACTCGCCGCTAATGCGGCATCTACATTTGATTTCATAAAGACCTCTGAAAAGTGCTCTTTAGTCCCTGCTCCACCCGATGCTATGATCGGAATATTTACTCGAGAGGACAATTCGGCTAGGGCTTCAATGGCGAAGCCAGCCTTAGTACCATCATGATCCATTGAAGTGAACAAGAGCTCGCCGGCACCTCTATTAGTAACCTCTTCAGCCCATGAGAATAATTCAAGAGCCTCAGATTGTTTACCTCCTACGGTATGAACTCTCCAAGTACCATCAATACATTTTGCATCAATAGCAACAACAAGACATTGAGAACCAAACTTATTCGCTATTTCTGATACGAGTTCTGGACGTTGAACAGCAGAGCTATTAATAGCAACCTTGTCCACTCCCTTTTGAAGCAAGCTACTCACCTTATCCGTTGAACGTATTCCCCCACCAACAGTAAAAGGAATAGAGAGTGTTTTAGCAACCTCGTAAATCAGGGGCTCAAAGGCTCCTCTACCTTCCTCCGTTGCTGAAATATCTAAAAAAACCAACTCGTCAGCTCCACGCTTGCTGTAAGACGAAGCAAGGGCAACCGGGTCTCCGGCATCTTTCAGATCTACAAAGTTTACTCCTTTGACCGTTCTACCATCTTTGATGTCTAAACAAGGTATGATTCGTTTACTAATCATTGAGAATGAAGTTTTCGAGTTCCTTAAGCGTAATTCGGTTTTCATAAATAGCCTTACCTAATATGGCACCCGAACATCCTATTTGTTTCAATTGTTCTAAATCAGATAAATCCTTGATACCGCCACTTGCAATTAGGTGTAGATTGTTTCCGAATTCACTGATTAATTCACTATACAATTTTATAGAAGGTCCGGTTAACATCCCATCTACAGCTATATCTGTACTAATTACGTGTTTAATGCCCTTATTAAGGTAGTCTCCGATAAAGGTATTGATCATAAGATCGGACTCTTCTAACCATCCCGAAATCGCAATTTTACGATCTTTCGCATCAGCACCAAGAATGATCTTCTCGTTGCTATATACTTCTAACCAGGAAAGGAATTGTGACCGATTTTTAACCGCTATACTACCTCCCGTAATTTGTTTCGCCCCCGAATCAAAGGCAATCTTAAGATCTTCATCGGATTTTAAACCTCCTCCAAAGTCAATCGACAAATTCGTTTTTGAAGCAATTCTTTCGATCACCTTATAATTAACGATTCTGCCGGCTTTAGCACCATCTAAATCGACTAAATGAAGCTTCACTACTCCGTGTGCTTCAAAGGATTTTGCTATCTCTAGAGGATCTTCGTGATAGACCTTCTTAGTGGCGTAATCACCTTGGGTAAGCCTCACACATTTACCTTCGATTAAATCAATGGCTGGTATAACTGAAAAACTCATGATAGTTTTAGAAAGTTGGTAAGTAATTGCTCTCCTGCTTTGCCGCTTCTTTCAGGATGAAATTGTACGCCTAAGAAGTTCTTATTCGCCAGTGCAGCGCTGTAAGAAATCTGATAATCTGCAAGTCCGATAGTTTGTTCACTAACCTGTGCGTAATACGAATGGACAAAATAAAATTGTTCATTATCGAGACGCTCAAACAAGGGATGATTTTTTGATTTTACCGGTGCCCAACCCACTGCAGGAACTTTAAGATCTACATCAAACTTTACAACCTTAGTATTAAAAACTTGAAGACCTTTTGTTGGTCCTTCCTCTGTTTGGTTACAAAGAAGTTGCATTCCTAGACAGATACCTAAGACGGGTTGATTTAGAGTTTTTATAAAATCCATTAAACCGGTTTCAGTAAGATGTAATTTAGCAGTCTCTGCATGTCCCACTCCAGGAAAAATAACATGTGAGGCACTCTGAATTTCTGATGAATCTGAAGTTACAACGGTTTTGATTCCAAGGCGTTCAAAAGCAAATTGTACACTCTGAACGTTTCCTGCGCCGTAATCGATGATTGCTATCTGCTTCATAAACTACCTTTTGTGCTTGGAAGAATCAAATGCTCTGTATCTCTTTTCTTGGCCATTTTAATCGCTTTAGCAAAAGCTTTAAAAAGACCTTCGATCTTATGGTGTTCATTAAAACCACTCGCCTTGAGGTTTAAATTGGCTTTGGCGCCATCGGCAAATGATTTGAAGAAGTGAAAGAACATTTCCGTAGGCATATCCCCTATTTTCTCTCTTTTAAATTTAGCATCCCACATCAACCAGGCTCTACCTCCAAAATCAATGGCCGCTTGGGCAAGCGCGTCATCCATAGGGAGACAATAACCGTATCGTTCTACTCCTAATTTATTACCGAGTGCTTTAGCAAAAGCCTCTCCTAGAGCAATCCCGGTGTCTTCTATGGTGTGGTGTTCATCGATGTGCAAATCCCCTTTACACTTTATGAATAAATCAAGCTGTCCATGACGAGCAATCTGCTCCAACATATGATCGAAAAATCCTAGACCCGTATAGATTTCAGATTCGCCAGTTCCCTCCAGATTAAGTGAGATTTCAATATCAGTCTCTTTAGTTTTTCGCTGATGAGTAATCTTGCGGTCGAGTTTCTTCAAGAAATTGGTAATTGAATTCCAATCCTTACATTCTAAGGCAATATAATTGTTCAGTTCTTGTAGAGATTCATTCAATTCATCCTTACCTGATTGACTAGCATTAAACAGGAATGATTTGATCCCTAGATTTTTCCCTAATTCTACATCGGTGTATCGATCACCAATGACAAAGCTATTTGCGAGATCAAAACCTTGAGATATGAGATCCGTAAGCATTCCTGTTCTAGGTTTTCTGTTCGGAGAATTTTCAGAAGGAAAACTAGAATCGATAGCTATTTTTTCGAAGCTAATTCCTTCAGATTCAAGGGTGCGAATCATTAAGTTTTGAGCGGGCCAAAAATCTTCCGAAGGAAAAGATTCGGTACCTAGTCCATCTTGATTGGTTATTAATACTAATTGATAGTCTAAAACCTTGTGGGCCAATTTTAAGGAGCTAATAACATTCGGAAAAAACACTAGCTTATCGATGTGATCGATTTGATAATCAGCTGGCTCTTTTATGATCGTACCATCACGATCTACAAACAGGTACTTCTTCATGAATTCAATAATTTAATAACACGCTTATTTTCATCGGGGGTACCGACTGTGATACGAAGCATATTTTGACATCCATATTGCGAACTTCGGTTTCTCACAACAATACCAGCATCCATGAAATCTCGATATCTTTTCGATGCATCATCTACTTTAAATAATATAAAATTAGCCTCAGAATCGTATACCTTAGCTATCCAACTACAGAGGTTCAATGCCGACATTAGAATGGCTCTTTGATCCTTTAGAATTTCTATCTCACTTTGAATCGTAGAATAATCTGAAAGACGGTCTAGAGCTATCTCTATGTTAGGACTACTGATATTATAGGGAGGTTTAATACGATTGAGCCAACCAATAATTTTTGGATTAGCAACAGCCACTCCTAGTCTTGCTCCTGCTAAGCCATAGGCTTTTGAGAGGGTACGCACCACAATGAGGTTCGGATGTTCGGTTACTATATTCACTAGGCTCTCCTCGCTAGAGAAATCGATATAAGCTTCATCAACGACCACTAAGGCATTCGTTTCCCTAATAAATCTTTGAAGTTTTTTAGAATCGAGCAATCCTCCTGTAGGATTATTAGGATTACACAAGAATACCAGCTGGGTTCTACCATTTATTTTACTTTCAAATAAATTCCAATCTAATTCAAATTGTGCATTAAGCGGTACAGTGATCAGCTCCACATCGTTCTTGTCAGCTAATACACTATACATTCCATAAGATGGCCTAAAAGTCAATGCGTTGTGCTGTTTTGGTTCAACCACTAATTGCATGATCAAATCCAATACCTCATCGCTTCCATTACCAATAAAGATTGTATTCTCTTTAACTCCCCACAGCTCTGCTATACGAGCTTTTAGAGCTAATTGATAGGGATCAGGGTATCTTGTTGCTTTACCCGCAAAAGGATTTTCATTCGCATCTAACCAAATTTTAGAAATAGCACTATCTGAGAACTCATTTCTGGCTGATGAGTATACCTCAGAATCCCTTAAATGTCTTCTAATATTCGCATCTATATCGTACCGATCAGCACCTTCATTAACCCGACTAAGAAGGTGCTTAAGTCGAAGCGACACAGCATTTTCGTGGGCTTTTAATTGTTCTGCACTCGCCATTTTTTCAACGATTGGCCCGAGGTCACGTATCCCTTGAGGACTAACCTTCTGAAAGGTTATTGCTTTTGTATAACTGTCTAGATTAACTCCACTATACTGTCTGGCGAAACCATTGGTGGGTAGCGTATGGTTTGTTCCTGATGCATAATCACCAGCACTTTCGGGAGTGTAATTCCCTATAAATACAGAACCAGCGTTTTTAACGAGCGCAACCATATCTTCTGGTTTTTCACTGGCAATTATGTAATGTTCTGGAGCATATATGTTTATAAATTCAGCTGCTTTTACTCGATCATCAAATAGAATAACACTACTATTTTTTAATGCCTTAGACGCAATTTCTTTTCTCGGTAGGCTAGCTAACTGAATCTTAATTTCTTCTTCTATCCTATTTAGCTTAGATAAATCTGATACTACTAATACTACTTGACTATCAGGTCCGTGCTCTGCTTGACTTAAAAGATCTGCAGCTACAAATTCTGGAATACAAGTTTCATCGGCAAACACGAGCAATTCACTAGGACCAGCAGGCATATCTATTGCCACTCCCTGCTGAGTAGCGAATTGTTTTGCTACCGTTACAAACTGGTTCCCAGGACCAAAAATCTTATCAACCGCTGGTATAGTTTGGGTACCATTAGTTAAGGCAGCGATGGCTTGGGCTCCACCGACTTTATATAAATTATCTACCCCACAAAGAGATGCAGCGTAGAGAATAGCAGGGTCTACCTTACCGAATTGGTTTGGCGGTGTGCACAACGTGATTGATTCACAGCCTGCAATCTTAGCTGGAATAGCCAACATAAGAACGGTAGAAAATAGAGGAGCAGAGCCGCCAGGAATATAAATTCCAACCTTTTCAATAGCTACCTTTCGTTGCTCACAAACTACTCCAGGCATGGTTTCAACACGTATAGGTTTGGTCTTTTGCGCCTGGTGAAAAGATTCAATATTCTGTTTTGCTTTTTGTATGGCAAGTTTTAAAGGCGGATCTACTAAATTTTCAGCTTCATCAATTTCATCCTTTCCGATAATTAGCGTATCTAATTTGACCTTGTCAAAGTTTTCGGTGTAGTTGAATAAAGCATTATCACCATTATGTTTGACTTTACTAAATATCTCGCTTATTAGTGGATATAAATCCTCATAAGAGGCCGTGGGACGTTTGACTATTTCTGCCCACAGATCATTTTTAGGGTTGTTGTAGGTCTGCATTTTTATAAAAACATCTTTTCAATAGAACTCACCAAGATACCTTCTGCTCCTGCACGTTTGAGTTTTTCGATCATTGACCAGAACCGTTTTTCTTCGACTACAGTATGTACCGAAACCCATCCAGACTCTGCGAGCGGTAAAACAGTAGGACTTTTCATTCCTGGTAGCAAGGATAAGACCTCCTGTAAATTCGCCTCTTGAACATTCATTAGTACATACTTATGCTCTCTAGCTCTCAACACCCCTCTTAATCTAAATAAGAGTTCTTGAAAAGTTTCATTGGATTCGTCTAGCTTAGGAGAAATTGCAAGCACAGCTTCACTTTTCAATAAAGTCTCAACCTCCTTAAGATTGTTTTTGAAAAGAGTACTACCACTACTTACGATATCGCATATAGCTTCAGATAAGCCGATATTTGGTGCAATCTCAACACTACCATTAATGACGTGTATATGAGCATTGATATTGTTACTATCTAAAAAAGAACGAAGTGTATTAGGATATGAAGTGGCAATCCTCTTATTTTCGAGATCTTGAAGTCCTTTATATTCCGTACCCTTTGGTACAGCGATACAAACACGACATTTGGAAAATTTCAATCTTTCAATATTCTCGATATTATTACCTTTTTCAATAAGTAAATTCTCACCAATTATCGCCAGGTCTACCACGCCGTCTTGCAGATACTTAGGAATATCTCCATTGCGTAAATAGTATACTTCTAAGGGAAAGTTAGTTGCCGGAGCCTTTAATTGATCCTTGCCATTATTGATAGAAATTCCAGCTTCTTTCAATAATTTGATCGAATCGTCGTGAAGTCTTCCGCTCTTTTGAATTGCAATTTTTAGTCGTTTCATGATTGATTTAAATAAAAAATCCGCTTAAACACAGGGCTCAAACGGATCGTATAGAGTATTCACATACCAAACCTATCTCGCCTGAGCGCAGTAAAATAGATGATGGTGATGTGTTGTCTTATTCATTATGATTGCAAAAATAAGCTTGTTTTTTATTTAGTACTAATTATTACCAAGAATAATTGGTAAGCCACTTTCGCCTGAACCAATCACTACTACTTTCGCATTAGACGATTCTGCAAGTTTAAGAGTAGCTTCGATACCCTTATCTTGAAGAATTTTATCGGTTAATGAAGCACTTAAAATTCGGTTTGCATCTGCTTTTCCTTGTGCCTCAATAATTTGCCTTTGAGCTTCTTTATCAGCAGTAACTAATCTAAACTCATACTCTAGAGCTGATTGTTCTTGCTTCAATTTACGCTCAATAGCTTCCCGAATTGTTGGAGGCAGTGTCACATCTCTTACAAGAATTTCATTAAGCTGAATATATTGGTCTTCCACAAACATTTTGGTTTCCTCGAAAATTTCCTTTTGGATGGCATCTCTTTTTGAGGAATATAATTGCTCAGGAGTATATCTACCAACAACTGATCTCGCTGCTGAACGAATAGCCGGTAGAAGAATGCGATTCACATACTGCTCACTTTTTTCTTGGTGAAGTTTACCAAGGGAAGCGAAATCAGGCTGGTACCAAGCAGATGCATCGATTTGAATCTCAAGTCCATTAGAAGAGAGCACTTTCATTTTTTCGAAAAGTTCTTGTTGTCTCACTTCGTAAACAAATACTCGGTTCCATGGTGCCACCAAATGAAATCCTTCACCCATTGGTGCTTTGTCAGTAACAACACCACCTGCAAATGTACGATATAATACACCTGCTCTTCCTGGGCCGATGGTTATAGCTGATTTAGAAATTAAAATAATTAGTAGGAAAAATCCTACAACACCCGGAAGTAAAAATTTGGGTAAACGTTCCATATTCATTTTAGATTAAGTTAACATCCCTCCATCTACAAGAAGGACTTGACCTGTAATATAAGAAGAAAGATCAGATGCGAAGAATAAACAAGCGTTCGCTACGTCCTCTGGAGTTCCACCACGCTTCAGTGGAATACCTGCGCGCCATTGTTCTACTACCGCTCCATCAAGTTTGTCAGTCATTTCTGTTTCAATAAAGCCTGGAGCAATAACGTTTGCTCTAATGTTTCTTGAACCCAATTCTAAAGCAATACTTTTTGTGAATCCAATCATACCAGCCTTGGAGGCTGCATAATTCGCTTGACCCGCATTACCCTTAACTCCAACAATAGAACTAATATTAATAATAGATCCGTTTCGTTGTTTCAAAAAGACTCTCTGGAAAGCCTTGGTCATATTAAAAACTGACTTAAGATTTACCTCAATTACCTTATCGAAGTCTTCTTCAGACATTCGCATTAGAAGATTGTCTTTAGTGATTCCAGCATTGTTAATAAGGGCGTCTAATGAGTCAAAATCAGACATTACCTCTGAAGCTAATTTTTCGCATGCCTCAAAGCTAGAAGCATCACTTTTGTAAGCTTTAACTTTAACTCCGAGCTTTGATAGTTCCTCTTGTAATGCCAGTGCTGGTGCTTCACTTGAACTATAAGTGAATGCTACGTTTGCACCGTTTTGAGCGAATACTCGAGCAATTCCACTACCTATACCTCTACTTGCACCGGTGATTAAAACCGTCTTTCCGTTTAATAACATGTCTTTCTAATTAAGCTAAAACCTCTTTTACTTTAGCACCTATCATTGCAGGAGAGTCTACCACATGAATACCACAAGAAGCCATAATTCGCTTCTTAGCTTGCGCTGTATCATCGCTACCTCCAACAATAGCACCGGCATGCCCCATGGTTCTACCCGCAG
>CAXPJI010000038.1:0-8934 GCA_964217345.1 Euzebya sp. | reverse complement strand
TCTTCTTTCAAAACGCTGGATGTCCGTTTTGTATCCGAGCGCTCTAAGTTTTGGATGCGACTCTAAATCGATAAGTTCGATGGAGAAAAGGGTTTTAAAATTCTCCTCAGACAGTGCAGGGATTACTTCCCGTTTAATCTCAACGGGTGTGTCTTCAATCCATAGATAATTCGAAGCTTTAAGTGCTTTTTCTCTCAATTTCAGGCTCGCTTTCTCCTGGCTAAGAAGTCTATTCTGATAGGCAATTCGCGCTTCTGTAGTGTCGATTGCGGCCAGATCACCCGAAGTAAAACGATCTCTTACCCCAACATATCTAAATTTGGCGTTAGCGATAAACTCGTCAAAAATCTCATAGGACTTAAAGGCTCGATACCAGTCAAGATAGGCATCTGTAGCTTCAAGTAGAATTTCGTTGACGCGAAGTGCATTCTCCTCTTTTGCTTGGTCTACAAACCGCTTGGCTTGCTTAAGAGCGGTCATACGCTCGTTAGCGAGTAGTCCTTTTCCTAAATCGATTGAGGCGCCGACACCGTAAAGTTGATCTCCACTTACGGTATTCTCAGGGTTGATCAAGGCTCCTTCGGCTTCGCTAAATTGTCCTTTGAGTGTGAGGCCGTAATAAGTAGGTACTGAAAAGGTTGCGCTTAGACGCTCGTAATAATTACTTCCTTTGAAGGTTTTATCGTTGAAGTCTGCTGCTAGTTTGGGATCGAAAGCACCTCTGGCTTTAAGTAGTTTAGCTTCGCTTTCACTCAGCTTGATGTCTGCTTGTTTCACCAGCGGATGAAAAGCCTTTACATAACCCAAGAATTCTTCTAAGCTTAGAGACTCTTGCCCCCTTACCGTTGAAGTACTGCACAGAAAGACCGTCAGTAATAATGATAAAAGAAATCTACTCATTACTTAATCTTGATAGGAAGTTTAGGAGTTTTAGTTGCTTCTGGCCTATAATATTCTGGTGGGAAACCGTTGAGTTGACGCCAAATTTCGTAACCCACCGGTACATTGTTTAGTAATGCAATTGTGCGTGCGCCTGAACCAATTCGAACTTCTTTGGGCCATGGATGATCTTCAGGATCTGGTGCTAATAGTACTCGATAGAGGTTATTTTCGCTGATGAAACTTTCAATAGCCACAACGCGTGCACCATAGGTTCCGTAGGATACGTTTGGCCATCCACTAAAGACGATAGCAGGCCATCCGTCAAATTCAATCCTCGCCTTTTCACCTACTTTGATCAGCGGCATATCAATCGGCCTCACGTAGGTCTCAACAGCCATTTGGTAATTATCTGGCATAATAGAAACCAAACGATCACCTTCCTTAAAGGTTTCGCCAATACCCCCCTTAATTGCCTTATTGATAAAGCCTGATTGCGGGGCGACCACATATCCAAGGTTAGCTCTTGAAGTGTAATTGGCAAGGGTATTCGATAGTTTGGCTACTTCACCCTCGGCTTCAAAGCGATTCGATTTGGCCGTCGCTAGATCAGATCGAGTCTTCGATAGTTTATCCATAAACTCTGCTTGAATTCGGTCGATTTCTAGGCGTGCAATAGCTACTTCGTTTTTGGCATTTTGAAAATTATTCTCTGCTCCGATATACTTGGCTTCAGTTTCTCTTAGTTTCAGTCGCTTTTCCTCAACCTCCCGTGTTGATTTTAGTCCTTTTTCATAAAGACTCAACTCCCTTTCTAAGCGAGTTTGAGCAATTGATTGATCGGTTTTGGCAGCTTCGAATTTAATGCTGTCATTCTGTACATATAATACGGTTTGTGACAGTTTGTTTTGGGCTTGATTTAATTTGAGATTTAGCTCAGACTCTAATGCGGCTAATTGTGCTTCTAGGGCCTCAATCTTGTCTAAATAAGCAAGAACCGCACCTTTCTTTGCTTCGAGTTGCTCGCTTGTACGCTGCAATAATTGGGGATCGAAATACTCACTTTTAACTTCTGAAATACGCAGGATGGTGTCCCCTTTGGTTACAAAATCTCCTTCGCGTACAAACCACTCCTCAATTCTTCCAGGAATAGGGGATTGCACGGTTTGTGGACGTTTGTCTGGTTCAAGTGTAGTTAAATAACCTTGACCGGTAATATTCTGTGTCCAGGGTAAGAACATGAAGACGAATAAAATGGCGAAGAATACCAGCAAGAATCGATTGAATTGCTTGTAATAGTCCATACTAAAAATGCGATTCCCAGACCGGTACTTATCAAAATCGAATTTTGGGCTTGGCTTATTTGAAATATTTAGCATGACAGGTTCGATTTAGTATGTTTAACTTTTCCATCTTCTAGTTCAATAAGCTCGTGACATCGGTTCGCCCAGTATTCGTTGGCACTGACCACTACTAGCGTCCAAGGTTGGTTAGGATCAGTCAGGTAGTCAATAATTGAAGCAGTTTCATCCTTGGTGAATTGATCTAATGGATCTTCTAAGACTAAAACCTTGGGGCGCTTTAGAATGGCCCTTGCCAGTAAAATCTTTTTAGAGATGGTGTAAGAAATATGTCTACCCTCTGCTTGAATCTGAGAATCTAGACCTTGAGGCAGCTCTTTAATAAATTCGTCAAGACCAACTGTTTTTGCAACTGTAATTAGGTCCTTATCGGTAACGTCGGTTCGATCGAAAATGAGATTTTCTCGAAGGCTCCCTTCAAATGGAGTTTGCTCAGAAAGCGACAGGCCTAATTGAGTTCGGTAGTGGTTGGGTTGTATCGATTTTAAATTTTGATCATCTACAAAAACAGCTCCTGAGGTTGGGGTGCTTACTCCCGCGATTACCCGTAACAAACTTGATTTACCAGAGCCTGAAGCCCCTCTAAGTAAATAGGTTTTTCCTGGCTCGAAGGTCAAATCAATCTGATCTAGTATAGGGCGCTCTCGATCTTTTACATGGTACCCGACTCCTTTGAGTTCTAATTTGAATGCGGTCGGATAATTCGGGCGTTTCCCTTCTTGAGATTCTAAATCAAAGTCGAGAACCTCACCTAGTTTCTCAATAGAAGTCAGCATGTCGTAGAGCGTTTCTAGGCTGACTATGAGTTTTTCAACCGAGGCGATCACGAGCAGAATGACGATTTCTGCTGCGACGAATTGCCCAATGTTCATTTGCTGATTGAGTACCAGAAGCCCCCCGATCACTAATAAGCCAGCAGTTACAGCGACCTTGAAAGCAATCATCTTGATGTATTGAAACTTAATCACTTTGAAATGGGCTTCACGCGCTCCGAGGTAACCTTCGACCAATTCATCGTTTTTTGTTAAGGCTAAGTCGGTGTTACCCGCCAACTTGAAGCTGATAATCGATCGGGCGATTTCTTGAATCCAGTGGGCGACGCGATACTTGTATTTCGATTCGGTAATCGAAGTTTCAAGGCCTCGCTTAACGGTATAACGAAACACGAAGAACATGAGACTTAGTAAGAAAATCCCGAAAAAGATGAAAAACGGGTGATAGAACGATAATAGGACGAGTGCAAAAAGAATCTGAATCAGTGCGGTAGGTACGTCGATGAGAATCTTAGATAATCCTTTTTGAAGGGTTAGGGTGTCGAAGAATCGATTCGCTAATTCAGGCGGATATAAATTACGAAGTTGACTCATTCGAATCCTTGGAAAACGATAGCTAAGTTCAAAGCTCGATCGAGTGAAAATACGCTGCTGTAAGGTTTCAATAATTCGCATCTGCATGATTTGTAAGGCTCCCGCAAAGGATACCCCAATAGTTACTAGAATCACCAAAATGATCCAAGAGCTCGATATTTGAGCTCCTTGAATGAGATTGATAATCGCCTGCACCCCAAGGGGAAGTGAAAGCGAAACCAGCCCTGCGAAAATGGCGTAATAAAAGACCTGATAAATATCTTTTTGCTCGAGTTGAAAGAGTCTAAAAAAGCGCTGCCATGTAGCTTTAGTATCTATATTCATAGTAATGTCTTTTTAACCAGGTCAATCAAAAAGTCTTTTGGACCTTCTGCTCCCGTATCGGTAACGTTTTTAAAGTGTTCTCTCAAGAAATGCTGATAAAGCGCAGTCTCAACAATGGTACTCGCTAATGTTTTTGGGTGTTTATAACCTGGCGCTACCGCTTCAATCATCTCCCAAATTCTTGAAACCAGTCGTTTGTAACTTTCGAAACTACCTTCTTTATTTTCAAGGTCTACTTGCTTAGTTAGAAATGATTTGGAGTTTTCATTAATCATGATCCGGTTAAGAGCAGGCTCATCAACGAATGTGAAATTGGAATCCTCTACGACCTCACGACTGATTATTTCAATAGCACACTCTAATTTTGCTAATGGGTCTTTTAGACTAAAACTCCCGATCACCACTTGGTATTCTAGCCATCCCCAGTACCAAGAACACAGATACATGAGTAGTTTGTGTTTGTTCTCGAAGTATCGATAAATCGAACTTTCGTTAGAGCCAATAGCATCTCCTAATTTTTTAAAAGTGAAGGCCTCGATACCAATTTCATCAATGAGGCAAATGCTGTGCTCAATGATTCGCTTACCTAAATCAGAAGATTCAGGGTCTTTGATATAAACAGAAGACGGAATATTGATTCGAAGATTTGCAAGTAAACGATCCATAATTAATAATTTACTGTGCAAAAATAATAGTAATACTATTAATTTAGAAATCTAACTTCGTTTTAACCCATATTTAAGAGAATTGTTGAAGGTCTTGTGCGGAGGTTAAATCTGGAAGTGGCTCAAAGACTAGGTGACAATAGACGCTTTTTGGATGCTCTTTTATAGCGATTCTAATCGCCTCTGGTAATTCTTTTTCTCCCCGGGTCGGATGCACAGGGCAAGCCTGTAGTGCCTTATAGAAGGAGTCTCCTTCAACCAAGTTAAGATTCATACTTACTCGTATGTGCCCCTCCTTGTCATAGAAATCTTTGTGTGTATCAATCGGAGGTTTTTCGATAATGCCTTCAACAAAATTATTATCGTCTACTTGAATAAGAGCGAAGGCGGCTATCCGTGACTCATCAAACCCGAGGTGCTTCGCCTCATAGGATATGATTGCATGAGGGGTTTCTTGGTGCGTTATTGCTTTTTTAAAGGCATTTTGACTGTAAAGGTTATCCCCATTAGCGATGATAAAGGAACTCTTTTGAAGCATAGGAAACTGCTCTACGGCTTGATGAACCGCATCTGCCGTTCCTAAAGGCTCTGGTTGGATGGCAAAATCGATGGTTACTGTCGGATATGCATTTTCAAAGCTTTCTCTCCAGAGTAGAAAATTTTGATGATCAGCGCTTGTGACCACGATAATCTGCTGAACACCTGCAGCGATCGCCTCGGTGCAAAGGAGGCTTAGAAGGGGAGTTTTTGAACTCCCTAGTTCGATCAGAGATTTGTGTCTTTCTAGTGCCTGTTTTTTACTAGCCTCTGAGAGATTGACTTTGTCTAGGCTCTTCTTCATTCTCGAAGAACGCCCACCGGCAAGGATAACTAGTGGTCTCAATGACTCGTGATTTTAATAGGTTCTACGAATTTTGCCTTCTGTTGTAGTACTGCCCTTGTGATCTGAGGATGACTTTCTTTCGGGGCAAGGATGATAAAGCATCCGCCTCCGCCAGACCCCATTACTTTTACCGCCTTTGCCCCTGCATTTTTCGCTTCATTCATTTGAATGCGCATTAGTTCTGGGGTGTTTTTAATCGCGGTGTCTAAGTAGTATTGATGTCTTTCTATTAACTGTTCGAGATGGGTTAGGGTTAATTCGTTGCTTGTCGCTTGTTGATAAATGCGGATCGCTTCTTTGGTAAGGAGATGATTTTCTATCGCTGCCTCGAAATAGGGAAATAGTTGTGCAGACAGTTTACTGCCTAGCCGTTGTATGTCTTCTGCCTCGGCTAGTTTTAATGAAAATTGAGGCTCGTATTGCTTTACCGTTGCGACAGCTTCGAGGGCATACTCTTTGGCTTTTCCCAATACTCCGAGCGTTGATTTAGGCAGTCCTGAATGAGCCAGTAATAAGTCGTTATGAGGATTTACAAAAGCTTCAGTGTATCTGGTTTCAGGTTCGATGAGTCGCAAACCACCGAGAGCGCTACTGTAGTGATCCATGATTCCGCCCGGTTCGTTAAAAAATTCAACTTCGGCCTGATGCGCCCAATTCGCAATCTGTAAATCACTTGCCTTAGTTTCTGTTGCTTTAAGGATAAATCGTATGAAGGCGACAATCAACGCTGAAGAGCTCGATACGCCTGCATTCACTGGGATTTCAGAGTGAATTTTAATGTCGTAACCTGAGCCTAAAGTGATATGGTTCACGTGTAAGACAGAGAGAGTTGAACAGAGATAATCTCCTTTTTCGACCTGAGTAGGTATTAGATCAATTTGTCTGGTTATTTTGAGATCGCTGAGGTTAAAGTTTAAAACTTCTTGTCTGTTTGGTTGGGCTTCGATATAAATATATCGATCGATGCTCGCTGCAATTACTGGGAGGTTGAGATAGTCTTGATGGTCGCCAAACAAACAAATTCTGGCGGGAGCTTTAACGCGAATCATATCCTAAAAATAGCAGAATCTGCCTGAACTTTTCTATCTTTTATCCTCTCTAAAACCAATCCATAATGAATCGAAGATCTTTTCTGCAAACTAGTAGTTTGAGCGCCGCCTCTGTAGGTGCGCTTTCTGTTTCTTGTACCGGAGCCTTAGGTAGTTTAACCGAAAGGCCTAGCGATCAAAAATATATGGGTGATTTTGCAGCCGAGCCCATTGAAAAGGTTCGAGCGGCATTTATAGGCCTAGGTTATCGCGGAAAAGGTCATCTTGATTTCTTTGCTACTCTTGAAGGAACCGAGGTGGTGGCATTATCTGATTTATACGAAGATAATATTGAGAAGAGTTTAGAGATCTTAAGTAAAAGCAATCGAGATACGACTTCAGTAAAGAGCTATTCGGGTAGTGAGGAGGTTTGGTTGCAAATGCTCGAAGAGGTGCGACCTGATGTGGTCTTTATTTCAACGAATTGGACGAATCATGCTCCCATGTGTATTGAAAGTATGAAAATGGGAGCGCATGCCTTTGTTGAGGTGCCTATGGCACTGACGATCGAAGAGTTGTGGGATGTGGTGAATACCTCCGAAAAGACGGGTAAACACTGCATGATGATGGAGAATGTAAATTACTCTCGCGACGAATTAATGTTTTTAAATATGTGTCGCCAAGGTGCGATTGGGGAATTGCTTCATGCAGAAGCTGCCTACATTCATGAGCTCCGTTGGCAGATGGACGAGGTTGAACGTGGAACGGGTTCTTGGCGAACCTATCACTACGCGCATCGAAATGGGAATTTGTATCCGACACACGGCTTAGGGCCAGTGGCGCAATACATGAATTTGGGTAGAGGAGAGGATCAATTCAAGCGATTGACTTCTTTTTCAACACCGGCTAGAGGTCGTGAGCTGTATGCCGAGAAAAATTATCCCGCAGACCACAAATGGAATGCTCTTGATTTTAAAGGGGGTGATCTAAACACTTCGCTGATTAAGACCCACCTCGGACGCACGATTATGATTCAATGGGATGAGACCTCACCAAGACCGTATACGCGACACAATTTGATTCAAGGTACTAAGGGTATTTTGGCGGGATTCCCGACAAGAGCAGCCTTTGATGGGGGCTTTGAAGGTTTAAGTGAAGACCACCACCGCTGGATTCAAGGAGAGCAGTTGCAGAAATTATATGAGAAGTATGACCATCCCTTATACAAACGTTTAAATTCAGCAGCAGCGGGTAGCGGACATGGAGGAATGGATGGCATCATGATGTATCGAATCGTCGAATGTCTTCAGAAAGGATTACCGCTAGATCAAAACGTTTATGAAGGAGCTCTTTGGAGTAGTGTTACCGAACTGAGTCAACGATCCGTCGCTAGCGATGGGATGCCTCAAGATTTCGCAGACTTCACCAGAGGAGATTGGAAAACCACTCAGCCGCTGGCTATAATAGATTAAGGGTTGAAGAGATAAAATATCCGGCAATCACTATAACGAGGCCTGCAATTCCTTGTAGTAGTGTGGCAAAGGTATGGTAACGGTAGGCTTCTTTTATGTTTAGGTTTCCGAACTGAGATACAATCCAGAAATAAGAATCATTCGCGTGTGACACGGTCATTGAGCCAATTCCAACGGCGATCACCACCCAAGTCTTGCCTAAATCAGAATCTAGCCCCAAGGTCGCAAGCATAGGGAACACCATGGCCGAAGCAGTAATAATGGCAACAGTCGATGAGCCTTGAGCGCTTTTCAGCAATGCTGCGATCAAGAAGGGAATAAGGAGTCCCAACTCAGGATACAATAGATGCTCGGCTACAAATTCAGCCACAGGAAGTTTACTAATCACTAGTCCCAAAGTGCCGCCCATGGCGGTGATCAATAAAATGGGAGCAGCCGTTTGTATTCCTTTATTAACTACTTCACTTAAGAAAAATTTGGTCTTTGTAAATCGACCTAGCCGAAACGAAAGTACCATGCCTACTCCAAGGGCCAGGGTAGGATCGATCTTGAAGTGATTTGAAAAACTACTAAGCCCTATGAGTAATAGCGGAATGAAAATCGGCGCAATCGCCAACTTTAACGAGGGTAATTCCGCTACGTTCTCTTCTTCGGTTTCGGGTAGTTGTATCTCAAGCGAAACTCGTTTTGAAACCCGCTGTGCAAAGGCAGCTCCAACGAGCATTAATAGAAACGCTACAGAACCTCCCATGATAATCAGCAGCCCTAAATCATTTAGTTCTAGGTTTGCTGCCGCTGCAAGAGGCCCAGGAGTGGGTGGTATCAGCACATGAGTAGCAAATAGACCGGTTGAAAGCGCAATGGTAAGCGCTAAGAGTGGAATACCTGACTTCTGAGATAAACGCTTGTTTAAAGAGGATAAAATCACAAAGGCTGAGTCGCAGAATACTGGAAT
>CAXPJI010000037.1:0-3910 GCA_964217345.1 Euzebya sp. | reverse complement strand
AATACAATAATATTCCCAAATCTCGGCAGTAAGGAACTCGGGAAAGGCCTTATGATTAAACTACTAAAAGAAGCCAAAATCAACCCATGAAAAACCCCAAGCGAATCAAAGTAATCGTTGAGAAAACCAATACTGGGTTTTCAGCCTATTGTGAGAATCTTTCAGTATTTACCGAGGCAGCGTCTGTCAATAAACTATACAACTCGCTTATCGAAGCCTTAAACTTCTTTTACGAAGAAGAGCGAATTACCATCACCAAAGAAAACCTCGATCTACATTTTGATTTTAGAACCTTCTTTCAGAATTACAAAGCGATTAACGCCCGATTTCTAGCCGAGAGAATTGGTATGAATCAGAGTCTTCTCGCTCAATATACCTCTGGGGTAAAAACGCCTTCACAGAAGCAACTAAAGAAAATTGTCGCAGGAATTCACTCTATCGGAGAAGAGCTTAATGATCTAACCCTTCTAATCAAATAAGCCTTGCAAATCGCGAGGCCCATTTACTAACTAAACCAAACTACTAGAGTCTAAACTGTACTCCTGCATAAGCACCAAAAGGGTGTCCGGGTCGAAACCCAGCAGGTACTCTCGAGGCAGCATATACCTCATCTAAAAGATTAATCACATTTGCGGTTAGACTGATCTGAGAATTGAGGTGGTATTTTGCTGAAAAGTCAATGACGATATTGTTTTCAAGAGCTAAAGGATCTAGCGTTCCTCCACTGGTGCCTCTCGTATTAAACGCTCCGTTATAACGGCCACTAAAATTCAGTTCATAATTCTTATGAGCGAAACCTACAGAAAGATTCAATTGATGTTGTGGAATATAGGGTACTCGATCACCCTCTGACACGGCTCCCCAAATATCTTGGGTACTTCCAAAGTCGTTTTGAAAAATGGCATTGGTCAAGGTATAGGCCAGTGAGATTGGGATTTGAATCTTCGAGCGCTCGTCTGAAAGGTTGTAATTCAGTAACAATTCTAATCCGCTGACGTTTACCTCACCAGCATTGAATTGATCAAGTGAGCCTGTGCCTCCGCTGGCGGCTAGGTCAGATCCTAGTAAGTTAGAGTAATCGTTGAAAAATCCGATGAGTTCTCCGCTCAATTTACCGTTAGCAAAACGAGATCCGATTTCATAGTTAATGCTTTTCTCCGCTTTCTCCCCGGGAGCATTCCCTGGAGGAGAGAATCCTTTATGTACCCCACCAAAGACCGAAAGGTTTTGGGCAATACTATAGTTGAATCCGATTCCGGGGATAAATACATCGATTTGATTTTCTCTTACGTTAGCATCTGTAAGACGATTAGCATCGGTCTTTCCCCAATCTTCTCGTTGCAGGTTGATATTCTCATATCTAATACCGGGAGTAATCGTAAGGTTGTTGTATTTGTATTTGTATAGTGCGTATGCAGCGACAGCATTGGCGCTAGAAATACGATTGCCTTCAGCACCACGAACTCCCTCCGAGGTCATTACTATATCACCCCCTTGAATGCGATATCCATCTTCCCACTGAAAGCGATCTTCAGCATCATAATGAACCCTCGCACCTACTTCGATATCATGAAAAGCCCCGTTAGCACCATACCAATGATAATCTATTTTGGTTTGTATCCCACGAGAATAGTAGATGCGATTATTGGCTTTAAGAAGTAAGGCATCGACATCAGAATCAACACTACCATTGATGATATTCATGTGATTCGCAAACGAATCAGGATTGTTCAAAACTGAAACTAAACTCTTTTTACCTCCATCAAATACCACATCATCTAGCTTGTACCAATTACGAGTGACCTTATTTGTATAGGCGTTAGTCACCACTTTCAGGTTACTTGAAAAGTCGAGTTCATGAGTTAACATGAATTGACGCTGGTCGGCGTTCATTTGATCAAATTGAGAGGCAGCATAACGTGTATAGGGATTGGCTGCGAAATCAGTCTCTGAAAGCCCTAAGTAAGTCTCATTCGACTGCTCCTCATAGAAATGATATTTCAATTCTAACGATTGCGGAGTTTTAGCATCAGCTTTAGAGTTAATTCTTAGTTTACCCATCAAATCATAGATATCGAAACCGGTATTGTCGTTCGACCTGAGACGTTTGAACCCATCTGAATTCATATTGAGGTACTCGAGAACATATCCGATACGCTCTGAAGATTGACCTACCGAGGTATATACTTGGCCGGTATTAAAGCTTCCGAAACTCGTCTTTAGCTGTGCTGAAAAGTCATTAGGAATACCTGTAGACACTAAGTTGATCGCGCCACCCGTGGTAAAGGGGCCGTACTGAACCTGGCTACTTCCTTTCAAAATCTCAACCGCTTGCATCCGTGCAACCGAAGGAAAATAATAGGCCGCAGGAGCACTATAAGGAGCGGGAGCAATGAGCACCCCATCTTCCATTAAAGTAATCTTTGAGCTTCGTTGCGGTGAAGTACCTCTTAGCGAAATATTCGGACGAAGACCAAAACCATCTTCTTCATAAAAATTCACTCCAGGAACCGTTCTGAGGGCACGATTAATATCCATGTAACCCATTTTGCCTAATTCTTCGGTTCCTAAATAATAAGAAGCCCCAGTACGATTTTGCGCTACATACTTATTCCCCAAAATGGTGTTCGCTCGGATAATAACCTCGTCTAACTCTTGAATCGAGTCTAGGGAAGTAAATGAGTTATCTGACTGAGCAGTCATTGACCCCATCATCAAAAATGCAAACCAGAAAAAACAAAAAGATTGTTTCATTTATTTAGAATAATTAAAAATAGTATGCTTTCAGATTGCAAAATTAAAAACCAAAAACACATTTTACAAGCTTATTTAGAATAATTTTAAATAATAATCTACTCCTTTATTTTTCCTAATTTTCGGCCATGAAGAAACAGTTTGAAACTGAGGCGATTCGCGGACAAATGGAACGCTCTCAATACCTAGAGCACTCGGCTCCTATCTATATGACTTCGAGCTTCGTATTTGAAGATTCTGAAGACATGAGAGCCTCGTTCGCCGAAGAAAAACATCGCAATATTTATAGTCGATACTCGAATCCCAATACCTCTGAGCTTATTCAAAAGGTTGTTACGATGGAAGCTGTTGAAGATGGAGTGGCATTCGCATCGGGTATGAGCGCGATTTATACCACTTTTGCTGCACTGTTAGCTTCTGGTGATCACATCCTCTCCTGCAGAGCGGTTTTCGGGTCTACCCATACCCTGTACACACAATTCTTTCCTAAATGGAATATTGAACATAGTTACTTTGATCCAGAAGATTTTGAGACTTTAGAAAAGTCATTGAAGCCCAATACGAAAATTCTGTATGTAGAGTCACCAACGAATCCTGGGGTTACGGTTCTCGATCTTGAGAGACTTGGAGATTTTGCAAAAAAAAACAACCTACTATTTATCGTAGACAACTGTTTTGCTACCCCTTATATTCAACAGCCCGCTAAACTCGGAGCTGATCTCGTTATTCACTCAAGCACCAAGCTTATGGATGGTCAGGGACGCGTTCTTGGCGGAATTACGGTCGGATCTCACGATCTTATCGATCGTATTTATCGATTTGCCCGAATTACAGGAACAGCTCTTTCTCCTTTCAATGCCTGGATACTTTCTAAGAGTTTAGAAACCCTCGCCGTTCGCGTGGAGGCTCACAGTAAAAATGCACTTACCCTTGCCGAAAAAATGGAGCAGCATCCGAAGATTAATTGGGTACGTTATCCGTTTTTAAAATCGCATCCGCAATACGAAATCGCGAAGAAGCAAATGAAACTGGGCGGATCAATCATCGCCTTCGAAGTAAAAGGCGGAATCGCTGCCGGAAAACGTTTCATAGACAACATCAAATTATGTTCGATCTCTGCCAACCTGGGAGACACCCGAAGTATCATCACACATCC
>CAXPJI010000036.1:0-83766 GCA_964217345.1 Euzebya sp. | reverse complement strand
TGAATACGCATGCTTTTTGGTTTAGGCTGCATAATACATTGTGAGGCAAGTACCATTTCTACCTCAGAAGTACCGATACCAAAGGCAATCGCACCAAATGCACCATGTGTTGAGGTATGTGAATCTCCACAAACAATCGTTGCTCCTGGTACTGTTATGCCATATTCTGGTCCCACAACGTGAACAATTCCATTTTTCTCATGACCAAGACCCCAGTAAGAAATACCGTGCTCCTTCGCATTGCGCTCTAAAGCTGCTAGTTGGTTCGCAGAAAGCGGATCTTCAACCGGTAAGTGTTGGTTAAGTGTTGGAGTATTGTGGTCGGCAGTAGCAAAAGTACGCTCAGGGTGAAGTACTTTGATTCCACGATTTTTAAGGCCTAAAAAGGCTACCGGACTGGTTACTTCGTGTACCATGTGACGGTCGATGAAAAGTACATCGGGACCTCCAGGAACTGACTTCACAACGTGGGAATCCCACACCTTGTCGAATAGTGTTTTTTTCATTGGTAGTTAGGGGAGTATTAAATCTGTTTCATGAGTTCGACGATATCGTCGTCTCCAATTTCTTTTTTGGTATCGGCCATGATGAGAAACTTCTCATACATTGCATCGAGTTGTAATTTATCAAATTCGAATCCGATGTTCTTTGCACGGTAGGCAAGAGCCGCTCTTCCGCTTCTTGCTGTTAGTATGATCGCTGATTGATCAACGCCAACCTCAAGTGGATCGATGATTTCATAGGTTTCACGATTCTTAATCACACCATCTTGATGAATTCCTGAACTATGAGCGAATGCATTCGCTCCTACAATTGCTTTGTTGGCCTGAACTGCCATACCCATTCGTTCAGAAACGAGCTGACTAAGGTGATTGAGCATTCGACTATTTACGTCAGTATAAAGATTCAGGGTTGGGTGTTGTTTCATAATCATCACCACCTCCTCTAAAGCAGTATTCCCCGCGCGTTCGCCGATACCGTTTATGGTACATTCGATTTGACGAGCACCGTGAGCAGCACCTGCAATTGCATTTGCTGTAGCTAAACCAAGATCGTTGTGACAATGACAAGAAAGCGTCGCCTTGTGAATTCCTTTAACGTTAGCCTTCAGATAAGCCATTTTAGCACCGTATTCATCAGGAAGACAGTAGCCTGTTGTGTCAGGAATATTCAGTACGGTTGCCCCCGCTGCGACAACAGCTTCACAAACTCTTGCTAAAAATTCATTATCTGTTCTCCCTGCATCCTCAGCGTAGAATTCAACATCTTCTACGAAAGTCTTGGCATAAGAAACCGCCTTAACTGCTCGCTCAATAATTTCTTCTCGAGTCGCTTTGAATTTGTGAGTAATATGAGAGTCTGAAGTTCCTATCCCGGTATGAATTCTAGGTCTCTTTGCATGTTTAAGCGCATCGGCGGCAACCTCGATATCTTTTTGAACTGCTCTGGTTAACCCACAAACTCTTGCATTTTTAACCAACTTGGCAACTTCCTCAACCGAATGAAAATCGCCAGGGCTCGAGATCGGGAATCCCGCTTCGATAATATCGACACCTAATAGGTCTAATTGTTCAGCAATTTCTAATTTGCTTTTTGTGTCAAGTTTACAACCAGGCACCTGTTCGCCGTCGCGAAGGGTGGTGTCAAAAATTTCAACTTTTTCTTTACTCATAGAGCGCTAGCGCTTAAAATTTTATCAAAAATAATGGCTTAAAAAGGCCTTTATTCAGACCTTAAATATATATTACGACGTCTAACAGCTACTAAATATACTTAAGTAATTGATATGAATCGATTTAAATCAAATAAAGGTCTGACGACTAAAAAAGCCCAAGAACCTGTCTTTTTATTGGTGAAATCGCTTACAAAGGCTCAAAAACGGCAGTTTAAACTGTTTGCCAGTCGTATCGATGGACATAAAGGCGCCAAATTTATTCAACTTTTTGATTTTTTAGATAAAGCAGAGGCGTATGACGAGAAGGAATTAAGCAAGCAATCGTTTGTGAGTAAACCCCAGCTCGCCAACCTTAAATCGCATTTATACAAGCAGTTACTCACGAGTCTTCGAATGAGTCCGAGCATTCAAAACCCGAGGATGCAAATACGGGAGCAACTCGATTTTGCCACGGTGTTATATCAGAAGGGTTTGTATAAGCAGAGTTTGAAAATCCTTGAAAAGACGAAACAGCTCGCTCAGAAATGGGATGAGAAATACGCTGAATATGAGATTATCGAATTCGAAAAAATTATCGAATCACAATATATTACTCGAAGTCTTAGTAACCGAACTGATCAATTGGTTTACGATACGAGACGGCTTGGTGAAGCGAATATGCTCTGCAGTCAACTATCGAATCTCTCCCTACGATTATATGAGAAGTTACTGAAAGGAGGTTACGTTAAAAGTGATGAAGAATATCGTGACATCACCCAGTATTTCTTCGAAGAATTACCCAAAGTTGATTACGAGCAGTTAGGTTTTAGAGAACGACTATGGTACAGTAAGGCACATGTTTGGTACAGTATGATTACTCAGGATTTCTTGGGCTTATACAAGCATGCATCTAGGTGGGTGTCTTTGTTTGACCAGAATCCTGAAATGATTGCATCTCACCCAATTTTTTATCTCAAAGCGAATAATTACCTGCTTGAGTCTTTACTACTGCTCAGACACCCGGAGCGTTTTCGTCAAACGATTGAGACTTTAAAAGACCAGATTAACTCTGATTATTTTCCACAAAACACCAATACCAAAGCACTTGCCTTCTTGTATTTGGGTAATAACCGACTCAATCTTCACTTCTTGCAAGGGGATTTTCGAAATGGGTTAAAGATTATCGATGAGCTATTTCATGGCATTGAAAAGTATAAGCACCAAATCGATGATCATCACATTATGATGTTGTACTACAAGATTGCTTCAATGTGTTTCGGAGCTGGAGAATATAATAGATGCATTGATTATTTAAAGCCTGTCATTGAAAATCGTTCATTAAGTATGCGTGAAGATCTGTTGTGTTTTTCTAGGATACTAAATGTTATCGCTCATTTTGAGTCAGGTAACGACGCTAATCTCGACGACTTACTTTTGACTACGTATCGTTTCCTAATTCGCATGAATGATTTACATGAGGTGCAACGTTTACTCATTCAGTTCATACGTAGTTTGGGAAATGTCTATCCGCAAGATTTAAAACAAAAATTCAAGGAGCTTTATGACGAATTAAAGCCCCTTGAAGAAGATTATTATGAGCGTAGATCTTTCTTGTATCTCGATATTCTTTCGTGGTTAGAAAGTCATATTAGTGGAAAGCCACTCGAAAGGGTTGTTGCAGAGAAAAATGCTGTCGCCGTAAAGGCATCACGACTCTAGTTCCTTTTAAAACTGGGTCAAACTGAGTATGATGAAGCTTACCAGGCTGATCATCCATACTGCTAAAAGCCCAATTTTAATGCTTCCACTGAGTCGCCCCATGTTTTTAAAGAGCAATTGTAGCGCGAATAATAGTAGGCTAAAGGCAGGTATTCCAAAGGTAAGTATCATGCTGATATGATACCAGATCGGATGAAAAGGCCCTCCCCAATCAGGACCTATGAATTCAAACCCGGGTAATACCAGTAGGTCATTGCCGATATTGATATCGATGAATGAACCAATGATAAAACTAACTGTTAGTGCTATAATTAGCGCCACCGTTGTTACTAGAATGATGACGCCCAAAAGCTTTCCCAGGATATTGGCAATAAGGCTCAGTAATTTCCCTAGCGCAGAGAATAATTTTGAGATAAGCTCGCCTAGAAAAGCGAAAAATCCGCTAGCTCCTTGTTTTGCTTTTTCCCCGGCACCCTTAAAGTCTACATTTTTGAAGTCATCTTTTACATTTTCATAACCCTTACGAACGTAGTCTTCAATATTGCTGAAGGTCGCTGCCTTCCCCTTCATCTCTAGCTTTTGAGCCGTTGTTTCTGCTTTAGGAATGATTGCCCAAAGAATGAAGTAGAACAGAATAGACACCCCACTCCAAACCATCGCCAAGAAGATTAATCGAATCCAAATAGCATCAATATTTAAGTAGTGTCCGACTCCTGAACATACGCCTCCTAGGACTGTACTCTCAGGGTCTCGATAGAGACGTTTATTCGATTGCTGACCACCCATCTTTTCTTCGGGCTCCTCTTCAGACATGTAATCTTCGGGCTGTCCCATTACTTCAATGACCTCATTCACCTCAATAAGCGTAATCACTTGCTTTTGCTTTTCTGAAAACAGCTCAGCGATACGACTCTCGATATCGTCGATAATTTCTTCTCTCCCCTCAGTATTACCTAGGTAGGTTCGAATATTGTTTAGGTATTTCTGTAGTTTCTCGTAGGCATCTTCATCGATGTAAAAGACAAAGCCGGCAAGATTGATATTGATTGTTTTTTTCATTTTATGATTGTGTTACCTTATTAATGGCGTGTTGTAATTCTTCCCAAGTTGATTTTAGTTCTTCTAAGAATTGGGTACCTTCTTCAGTGAGTGTGTAGTATTTTCTGGGAGGCCCACTGCTAGATTCTTCCCAACGATACTGGAGTAGGTCGGCGTTTTTAAGTCGTGTAAGAAGGGGGTAGAGCGTTCCCTCTACGACCAATAGTCGCGCTTCTTTAAGACGTTCTAGGATCTCAGAGGCGTATAAGTCTCTGTCTTTTAGAACCGAGAGAATACAGAATTCGAGAATCCCTTTTCTCATTTGTTGTTTGGTGTTTTCTACCTTCATTTAGATCATATTCTGGCACAAATGTATAAATAATATAGTACTATGCAATACCAAGTACTATTTATTTTAAAATGTATTCAATTCTTGACATTCGTTTGTGTACATTAGAGCTATGGATTTACTATTGGTTATTCTAGGAAGCATTCTTCTTATTGTAGGTATCATTGGGTGCTTCGTTCCTGTTTTACCCGGACCGATCATTGGATACTTTGCCCTGCTTGTTTTAAAATTTACGGACGGATATGAACTTTCAAATCGCTGGTTCTGGATTTTTGGTGCCCTAGCCATAGCGGTTTCTTTAATCGATAACATCATCCCTGTTTATGCAACTAAGAAGTACGGAGGTTCACGTGCGGGAGTTATTGGAACGTTCGTTGGTCTAGTAATCGGGCTATTATTCTTTCCGCCATTCGGTTTTATTTTTGGCCCCTTTCTCGGAGCCTTTGCGGCTGAACTCTATGTTCAGAAATCAGAGATTAAATTGGCGCTTCGAGCAGCTTTTGGATCCTTGGTAGGGGTATTAGCCGGTTCAGTACTGAAACTAGCCCTTGTACTCTGGATGAGTTACATCTTTTACGCTGCACTCTGATGGTTTATGTGCTATTTGGAGTATCAGGCTCTGGAAAAACTACCCTAGGAAAGTCGCTCGCTGACTATTTGAAGGAATCCTTTTATGACGCAGATGATTTTCATCCGGCTTCGAATATCGAAAAAATGAAATCGGGAATTCCTCTTAATGATACCGATCGGTATCCATGGCTTCATGCTATCGGTGATCAAGTGGTGAGGAGACACGAGAACGGTAGAGCTATACTAGCTTGTTCGGCATTAAAAAGCGAATATCGTGAACTACTTGCCACCTATGGGCCAATCCGTTTTTATCTCATCGAAGGAAGTTTTGAATTAATTTCTAGTAGATTAGAACAAAGAGATGAACACTTTATGCCTCATTCCTTGCTAAGGAGTCAATTTGAATCGTTGGAGTCTGTACCTAATGACGGGATCGTTTTAGCAGATCGGCCCTTGTCAGAGCAATTAAAACAATTGGAGAAGCTATTATGAATATTGAATTAGCCGTTATTCTTTCGTTTACCACCTTGTTAGTGCTAATGCTTAGGTATAAGGTTCATGCTTTTCTATCGATCCTAATAGCCTGCCTTATTTTAGGAATATTAGGTTTAGAAGATCCAATGTCAACCTTTAATTCTATTCAAAAAGGGCTTGGAGGTACTTTGGGCTTTGTTGGGGTAATCGTCGGCTTGGGATCTTTTTTAGGAGCTGTTCTACAGCATACAGGAGGCATCGAACTCATTGCTAATCGTTTAATTCAGACTTTTGGGATTAAGCGTTCACCAATAGCACTTCTGATTGCTGGACTAATAATATCTATTCCAGTCTTTTTTGACGTCGCATTCATCTTACTTATTCCACTAATTAAATACCTGTCGAATCAAAACAAGGGAATGCTTCTTGGTTTTGCCTTGCCCTTTTTAATTGGAATATCAATAGCGCATGCCTTTATTCCGCCTACACCGGGTCCAGTTGCTGTTGCTGATCTCTTACAGGTTTCTGTAGGAGCGGTTATTTTCTGGGGGATCCTGGTGGCGGTTCCAACAGCCCTTATTACGTTTTCTATCGCCAATCGGTTCTTGGTTTTCCAGAGCACTTTCGAACTAAGCCAAGTTTCTTTTGAACCTAATCATGAAGCTAGTCAGAAGCTATCCCCTAATGCTTGGGCGGTGTTTGTGGTCATTTTTCTACCACTATTCCTTATGATTCTTGGAGCTTTTTCAGAAGGGTTATTTGGTTCGGGGACAATAGCTCGAATCGTTGAAGGTTTAGGGCATCCTTTTATTGCGCTTACTCTAGCAAATATTCTTGCCTATCCATTGCTGGCTAAACCTGGAGGGTTTTCAAAAACAGAAGTCAACGAATTCTCTTCAGCTTCTTTAAAACCGGTCGGTATTATTTTGTTAGTAACAGGAATTGGTGGAGCTTTCAAACAACTACTAATTGATACCGGTATTGGAGCCAGTTTAGCAGAAAAGGTAAGTTCCTATGGGTTTTCTGTAATAGTTCTTGCTTTTGTTTTAGCAGCCATTGTTCGTTTATTACAGGGGTCAACTACCGTAGCGATGATCACTTCAGCGGGTTTGATTGCCCCAATGGTAACTATGAGTAGCCCTGTAGAAGGAGCAATGATTGTTCTTGCGGTTGCCTCTGGATCACTTATTTTCTCTCATTTTAACGATAGTGGATTTTGGTTGGTGAGCCGCTACTTGAATTTGACAGAAAAAGAAACCGTAAGGTCTTGGTCGCTGATGACACTTACCCTCTCATTAGTAAGTTTTGCTTTGATCCTTATTCTTTGGCAGCTATTCGTTTAAGAAGAATGATCACTCACAATAACCCATTTGCCTTTAATTTTTCTGAGCAGTAGAGTAAAGTGTCCCGTCGGGGTATCGCTTTTGCGAATCAAAGTAAACTTACCAATGACTTGTAAGGTTTTGCGGTCCCACTGTCTCATCTCGATGATGTCAAATTTCAAGGTTCCCATGGCCTCTTTGGTCGGATATCCCTTTTGATACCCTTTCAAAGTGTTTTGATAGCCATAGGTTGGTCCTCTACTACCGACAAATACCAATCGCTCATCTTCCCAATAACCATTCATGAAGTTGTTTAAATCCCCTGCATTCCATGCCGCAATTTGCTTGTCGAAAATGCGTTGTACTTGTGCTCTGGTTTTGTTACCAGCTGGTTTTTGAGCGAGCAATGAGGTGGTTAGTAACAGGGTAAAGATTGCGAGTAATCGTTTCATAATTAGAACAGTGTATTGCCGAATAAATCGGTAGTGTTTCTTCCTTTAGTGATCTCGAGCATCACTTCAGTTTGTGTTTTTAAGTTTTGATCATCGAGGATGTGATCTAGATCGATCTCTTTACTTTGAAGTACCTCTCCAATTAATTTTGATCGATGGCAAGTATGAGGCTCAACCTCTCCGCACATTAAAGCTACATTAAAGCCTTTTTGTTGTGCGTTTAAGAGGCGATTGATGCCTTTAATAAATTCAGGATGAGACTTTGCTTTTTGATAGTTTAGTTTTCCTGAATCATCATAGCAGTTAGAATCTTTAGGTATTCCTCCGATCATGTCTCCGATATAAACATAACCGATTCCTTTTTGTTTCAAGAAGGCCTCGATAGGCTCACGACAGAAGTCGGGATTCCATTTTGAGTAAGGGTTTGATCGTACATCTGCTATGTGGTCAATTTGGTAGGAACTCAGAAGTCCTAAGAATTCGTCAGGACTTCTTAAACCATATCCGATACTATAGAGTTTACCTGTTTTCACGAAAAGCTTTGAATCATTAAAGCAATTTTGTCAAACAATTCGGCTACACCTAGTGCTGTCCAAAGAATAAACCCTGCGAGAATGAATAGGTGCCATGTTCTGATTTGTTTTACGAACCTTTCAGAAAATACCGGATAAAAGGGTAAGGATAATAGAATCACGAAAACGCCATAAAAGGGGTCATTACCCCAGAATGAATTGATCAATCCTATAATAGAAAACAGTATCGCGAAGAGGTAGCGAATTACTTGAACAAAAATTGCCATATCTTAAGGTGAAATTATAGAACAGTAAGGTATGAAATTCATTGCATCTTTTCTTTTGACTTTAGTGGTGAGTCTAGTCTCAGCCCAAGAATATGGCTCTATTTTACCCATGAAAGAACGTGCACGAGTAATCAATAAATTACTCGAAGATAAGATCCAAAATTATCTCCCAGAGATGATGCGTTCCGCAGATATCGACCTATGGATTGTGGTTTCAAGGGAATACAATGAAGACCCCATTATAAAAACCATGCTCCCAGCAGAGTGGTTAGCTGCTCGACGACGTACCATCTTGGTTTTTTACGACAATGGAAAAGAGATAGAAACCCTTGCAGTGGCCCGTTACAATGTGGGATCTTCTTTTAAGAGTGCATGGGATAAAGAAGAACAACCGGATCAATGGGAGCGACTTAGTGAAATTGTAACCGAGCGAAACCCTAGAAGAATAGGAATTAATCAGTCTGAACATTTTGGATTAACCGACGGTATTGTGGCTACAGACAAGGCGGCATTAGAAAAGGCTTTAGGAAAGCGCTTTGCAAGTCGAATCGTTTCAGCAGAACCACTCGCTCTATCTTGGCTAGAGACTCGAACAGACAAAGAGATGGCGATTTACCCGCACATTGTAAGAATTAGCCACAATATTATTAAGGAGGCATTTTCAGAAAAGGTGATTACCCCAGGGGTTACAACTACTGAAGATGTAGTTTGGTGGATGCGAGATAAGGTGAGAGAACTTGGCTTGCAAACCTGGTTTCATCCGACGGTTGATATCCAAAGAGCTGACCCAGAAAGGTTTGATCACCTGAGAACGTTTTCGAAACGACCAGATACTCAAGTAATTCAGCCAGGAGATTTACTTCATTGCGACTTCGGAATCACCTATTTGCGATTAAATACCGATCAACAGCAACACGCCTATGTGCTTCGTCCGGGTGAATCAGAGGCCCCCGAGTTTTTAACCTCGGCATTAGCTACAGGCAATCGTTTACAAGATATTTTCACAGGGAATTTCAAACTGAAACGTACGGGTAATGAGGTTCTTTCGATGAGTCGAGCCTCAGCCATCAGTGAGGGTATTACTCCTTCTATTTACACACATCCTATAGGTTATCACGGACATGCTGCCGGGACCACTCTAGGTATGTGGGATTCTCAAGGAGGAGTACCTTATACCGGAGATTACCCATTGCATGCCAATACCGCCTATTCGATTGAATTGAATGCTTCGGTGACCATAGAGGAGTGGGGTAAAGATGTGCGAATTATGCTCGAAGAAGAAGCTTTTTTTGACGGGGAATCAGTAAGGTATATTGATGGTCGCCAAACTTGCCTAATTCTAGTAAATCAGCCTTGAGGTAGAAAAACCTCAGCCATCATACATCGAGCACTGCCACCTCCGCAAGTTTCGATGATATCTAACTTTGGGTGAATAATAGGGCCGAAACTTTCAAGGGTTTTGATCTGATCAGGCTGCAAGGAACCATAGGCACGATCACTCATCACCAGCGCTGGGCCATTCTTTGCTTTTACCTGTAGCATGTTACCTGCAAACTCGTGCATTTGCTTTTCGGTAATAGCTACGATCGTTTTACCATTTGATTTTAATTGTTCCTTGACTGCTTTACGCTCTTTTTTGTCGTCAATACTGTCTAGACAAATAACCGCAAATCGATCTGCCACGCACATCATGACATTGGTATGATAAATAGGCAAGCGCTTATTTTCAGCGCTTTGATAAGCACCAAAAATGATAGGTGTATATTCAAAGTCTTCGCAAAACTCAATGAGTAATTCTTCATTTGCTCGATCTGAAAGCGCGCAATAGGCAATGCCATTTTCACGGTCAAGAATTAAACTACCGGTACCTTCTAGAAAAACCTCCTCTTCTTCGGCAGAACTATAGTCGATGACTTCACTAATTTCGAAACCATTTTCTTCAAGCACGTCTAGAATATCTTCACGACGTTCTCTTCGTCTATTCTCAGCAAACATCGGATAGAGGCCTACTTTTCCATTTTCATGCATCGATATCCAATTGTTCGGAAATAGGGCGTCTGGAGTATCATTTTCTTTGATGTCTTCTACGACAATCACATTCACGCCATTCGCTCTTAAAAGAGCAACGAACTCATCAAATTCTCTTTGAGCAGCTCCAACCACCATGCGTGGGTCTAGCTGTGTTTCGCTCTGAAAATAATTATTCACCGCCGTTTCTTCGTTCATTCTGAAACTTGCCGGACGAATCATTAAGATATTAGAAGTGTATTGCATAAAATTAGTAGTGACGTATCAGTGGTAAGGTACTGCAACGAAGAAGCCCTTCTTGTTTAGCGATTTCTCCGTAGGGAATGGCTTCAACCCGAATGCCTTTATCATTGAGCCAATGGTTTAATCGATTAAATCTAACATCCGAAATTACTAGATCAGGAGCCACTGAAAAAATATTACTATTCATGGCATACATCTCCTCTGCACTGATTTCAAAAACGTTCTCCTTTTCAAAATAATTGATAAGCCATTCGGCATCTTGCTCATGAAGAAAGCCTTCTTTATGAATGATGGCATATTTTTCCCCAACAGGCTGAAAGCAACAATCTAAATGCAAGGCGTTGGCGTAAGGGTCTGCGTTTGATTTTTTTAACTCAAAGGCTTTTATGACTCGATTAGTAAAAGTGGCACTAAGCCATTCTACGGCTGCCTTATTCGTTCTAGCGGTAATGTAACTTCGGTAATCTTCTTGAAGGTAGGTGCCTACAAATAGAAATTCCTTGTGAGGCATCACATCACCCCCTTCAACATGAACCTCTTCTGGTGGGCTTATAATTTTTGAAGGATCGAATAAATCGAGAATCGGTTTCACTGCCCCAAGTTCGTCTTCACGGTCAGGAAGAATGTTCGAATACACAAAGGTGTCATCAACCACAAAACCGATATCCCGTGAAAAAATCTGATTGTAATTCTCAATAAGCTCAGGACGATATACTTCAACGCCTAATGACTTTAACTTCTCTGCAAGCCCTTCAATCTCGCGAATCATATCCGACTCAGCGGGATAAGTACCAGCCTTTAGATGCTCAATCGATTTAGGATCATAAGCTTCATCAATAGACGGAGTAGGGCCGTTGCTTGTCGCTCTACCAACAATTACCGCCTTCAAAGGGGCGGTCTCATCTTTGACACAAAATGATTTCATAAACCCTATAATTTGCAAGGCAAAGGTAAGGCTCTAAAATAAGATGGCTTCGCTACAAATTTTAGTATTTTTAATGCGATGAATGCATATGCTAACGCCTTATTGTATGCGATACCTGCCTTTGTGGTCTTAGTATTAATCGAGATCGCATATGGGTCTTTTGTCAAGGATCAGAAGTATCGTTTTTTTGACACACTCAGTAGCCTCAGTAGTGGGGTAACCAATGTGCTCAAAGACAGCCTTGGGCTAGCCTTGGTACTTATAAGCTATCCTTTTTTAGTCAGCCAGCTCGCGCTGACACAAACTCCATCTGGGTGGCCTACTTGGGTGATTGCTTTCATTGCCATTGATTTTGCTGGCTACTGGAACCATCGCCTCAGCCATCATGTCAATCTTTTTTGGAATTCGCATGTGATTCACCACTCGAGTGAAGAATTCAATTTGGCTTGTGCCTTAAGACAATCGATCTCGAATCTGATAGGCTATACGGCTATCCTTTTGCTCCCTGCAGCGCTGTTAGGAGTACCTTATCAGGTGATCGCTGTACTGGCTCCGTTACATTTATTTGGTCAGTTTTGGTATCATACCCAGCATATCGGAAAGTTAGGTTGGTTAGAGTACATTTTGATCACCCCTTCACAACATCGGGTACATCATGCCATTAATAAGGAGTACATCGACAAAAATCTCGGACAAATATTTTCAGTTTGGGACCGACTATTTGGAACTTTTCAAGAAGAATTAGATGAAGTTCCTCCGAGATATGGAGTACTCAAACCTGCACTTACTTACAATCCACTTTGGATCAATTTTCAGCATTTCTATAATTTGGCCTTCGATGCTTGGCATGCGAAATCATGGATAGATAAGATGAGAATTTGGTTCATGCCTACTGGGTGGAGACCTGCTGATGTCGCAGCCCGCTTCGAGCGTTCGATCATTGAAGATGTTTATGGGTATCAGAAGTATCATCCGAAAGAAACCAGTAGTAGAAAGATTATTGTCTTTATCCAGTTTTTATTGGCCATAGGATTGTTGCTCTATTTCTTTTCACAATTTTCGAGCTTGGAAACAGAGATTCAGCTACTCACGGGAGGTCTTATTTTTCTTATGGTGATGGGGTACAGTTCGCTCATGGACGGCTCAAAATGGGCCCTGTTTTTTGAAGGGATTAGGTTGCTTTATCTATTGGTGTTATACACTCTAGTTCCGACATTTTTTAGTGATCTAGCCCTACCTTTTCCTCTATTAATTGGCATGAGTTCTTTGTCGGCAATTGCGACTAAAGTTTCTTTATCTAATGAATAAGTGGCTCCAACCTGCAGTAATTGGGAGAGCTTTGGGGCCATTACTCTTCTTTTTAGTTCAATTCTTCTGGAGACCCGACGGGCTTTCTGAACAAGGAGTTTCGGCTCTTGCCGTAGCCCTATGGGTGGGTGCTTGGTGGGTTACTGAAGCGGTTCCAATTGCGGTCTCGGCATTATTGCCTATCATACTCTTTCCGTTATCAGGAGCTTTAGATCTAGCGGCTACTACAGTATCATACGGTCACAAATATGTGTTTCTATATCTCGGAGGGTTTTTTCTAGCCATTGCCATCGAAAAAGTAAACCTTCATCGACGAATTGCTCTTGCCGTTATTTCACTAATCGGTACTCGGATGCGAATGATTGTTCTAGGCTTCATGGTGGCAACCGCCTTTCTTTCGATGTGGATTTCGAATACGGCTACGTCAGTGATGATGCTACCCATAGGGCTTGCCATTGTGGCGCAGTTTCGCGATCATCCAGACACCCCTGAAAACGAGCATAAAGAATTCGGAAAGATGTTGATGCTCGCCATCGCCTACAGCGCTTCCTTAGGAGGAATGGCAACGCTTATAGGAACACCGCCGAATTTGGTATTAGCCGGTATTGTAAAAGAACTCTATGAAGTAGAAATTAACTTTTTAGATTGGATGCTTTTTGCATTACCGCTCTCTGTACTGCTCTTAATTATTTGCTGGGTTTACCTCACCCGATTTGCTGTGAAGCTCAAGGCAGATAATTTTACCGGAGGAGTCGAAGAAATCAAAAGACAACGAAAATTACTAGGAGATATTTCTTCGAATGAAAAGCGAGTGCTTGTGGTATTTGTGCTCACTGCTTTTGCGTGGATAACCCGGTCTTTTCTTCTAAGCCCGATTCTTCCGGCAATCGACGACACCTTAATTGCACTAATTGCGGGAATAGCCCTTTTTGTGATCCCTAGTAGCGGGGCGAAAGATGGCGTACTGCATTGGGATGACGCCAAAAAAATTCCTTGGGGGATTTTGCTACTCTTTGGTGGTGGGCTCGCTATAGCACAAGGTTTTAAAGATACTGGTCTTGCCAAATGGTTAGCTGAGCAACTTACGCAGCTCGACTTTCTTCCTCTACTTGTGATGACCTTAGTTTTGGTGGCAGTGATTAATTTTTTGACAGAGGTTACTTCGAATTTAGCTACCACGGCAATGATTTTACCCGTTTTGGCCCCTTTGGCGGCGGCCATGGGAGTTCACCCTTATATTTTTATGGTGTCAGCTACGATTGCTGCCTCCTGTGCATTTATGTTGCCTGTGGCGACTCCACCCAATGCAGTGGTCTTTGGATCAGGCTATGTTAGTATGTCTTCAATGATAAGAGCTGGATTAGGCCTCAATTTGATCTCTATTCTTTTGGTAACGTTTTGGGTATTCTATTTGTTGCCTTATTTTTGGGCCCTTTAAACAAGCGTTGTAACAAAATAGCATTTCAATCGTTAACAAAGTATAGTTAGCGATTGTAGTAGATACAACCTATCCAGGCCTTTTCATAAGTAGCTATCGTTTAGTTTTGTTTGTTATGGTAACTATCGAGAGAGGTCTGGATTATTAGCTTTTCGACTTTACGGATTGATCAAACGGAAGCCCCAATTGGGTAAGTAAGCTTTCGTCGTTCTTATGATCTGCAATGTCCACACCGTAAACTACCTTTTTCACGTCGTCGTAGACAAATGTTCCGAATAGTCTATCCCAAATAGATAGCATGTTTCCGTAGTTAGAATCGGTCCACGGAAGTTCGTTGTGGTGATGAAACTTATGCATGTTTGGAGTTACAAAAAGATAACTTATGGCACGATCAACCTTGGCAGGCAGGGCAATGTTTGCATGGGTGAAGTAAGTAAATACGACACTTAAGATTCGGTAAAATAGATAAAAGGCGATCGGCATACCAGTAATCGCGATTGCGATTAATGCAAAGGTTTCTCGGAGCAGAAAATCTAGGGGATGGTGCCGTGTACCTGTAGTTGCATCGACATGTTTATCGCTATGATGCACTAAATGAAGTCTCCATAAGGCAGGTACTTTATGCAAGAGATAATGAACAAAATATTGAGCGATTAAATCGAGTACAACTAATGCAATAATGAGTTCAGCCCATACAGGTAATTCGATAAGATTAAGAAGTCCGAAGTTGGTATCAGAAAGCCACTGATAAAGAAGGGCAGTAAGTGCACCAAAACCGACATTGATGATCATCACCATGGCGAGTAGTGAACCATTAACCCGAGCGTGTTTCCATTTCTTGTAATTGAAATTGGTTTGCGCGTAATAGCCTTCGGCAATCCAGAAAACACCTAACACAAAGAAGATCCAAGCCGCCTTCATCCAGACGGGCATCTCTTCAAAAAATAATAGAAATGAGTCCATAATATCTAATTCACAGCCTTCCGAAGATACTAAATATTAGAATTTTAAGTGTCTAATCGTTTCACCTTTATCTTTCAGCTGTTTCAATGAATCGATTCCGATTTGAACGTGATTCGTATCAAAGATTCTCTTGTTTTCTTCATCTTGAGCCATCGATTTCACTCCTTCAGGAACCATGGGCTGATCGGTGACTAGTAGAAGAGCTCCTGTTGGGATTCTATTGTGAAAACCAACCGTAAAAAGGGTAGCCGTTTCCATATCGATGGCATAAGCTCTTACCTTCTTTAGATGATTTTTGAATTTCTTATCATGCTCCCACACTCTTCGGTTAGTGGTGAATACAGTGCCTGTCCAATAATTTTGAGCTCTGTCCTTGATCGTTGAAGAGATCGCTCTTTGGAGGGCAAAAGAAGGTAAAGCGGGTACTTCTTTAGGTAGATAATCGTCTGAAGTACCATCTCCTCGTATCGCCCCGATGGGCAGCACAAAATCCCCGATTTGATTTCTTTTTTTAAGTCCGCCACACTTACCTAGAAATAGAACTGCTTCAGGTTCAGCTGCCATCAAGAGATCCATTATTAAGGCTGCATTAGGGCTACCAATACCAAAGTTGATAATACTAATACCGTTGTGAGTAGCAGATGCCATTACTCGATCTTTTCCCTCTACTGTGGTGCCTGTTATCTCTGCAAATTTTGAGACGTATTTGTAAAAATTAGTTAGAAGAATATACTTGGCAAATTCATGTGAAGGCTTCCCTGTGTAACGGTGTAACCAATCACTGACAATTTCTTGTTTTGTTTCCATAAGCTAAAATTTCTCTAAGTTAGTAAGTATTCTGATAGGTATGTCTAAACAAAAACATCTCGGGGTCTTCATTGCGGCAGCTTTTATTGGCCCTGGCACGGTTACCACCTGTACACTTGCCGGAGTAGACTTTGGGATTGAACTCCTTTGGGCGCTGACCATTTCGATTGTAATTACCTATTATTTTCAAGAAATAGCTGCTCGTTTGGGCTGGGTTTTAAATGAAGATCTTGATCAAATTATCATGAGAGGAATCAAACAACCACTGCTTCGATTTGCAGTTCTTGGCTTGATAGTCTCTTCTATTTTTATCGGAAACGCAGCTTATCAGGGAGGTAACTTGAGTGGTACTTTAATAGGGTTGCAACTGCTATCAGACCAATCGATTTCAAAGACCATACTGATGATTCTTATCGGCCTAGGGGTTCTTACCATGCTTTGGAATGGTCGATTTGAACTAATTAAAAGATTGCTCATGCTCTTAGTGGTTTTGATGGGTATAAGCTTTTTAATTACAGCTATCTATCTAGGGCCAGGGATTCTAACCCTTTTAAAGGCTGCTTTCATCCCTACTTTCAAAGAATCAAGCACCCTTATGATTGTTGCATTAGTTGGCACCACCGTTGTGCCTTATAATCTATTTCTTCATACTGCACTAGTAAAGCAAAGTCGATCAGAAATTTCTAGTCATCGACTTCTAAAAAAGGATGCCTTGTTTAGCATCCTTATTGGAGGGCTGATCTCTATGGCTATTCTTGTAACTGCGGCTTCTGCAGGTAGCGAGGGAATAAGTTCGGTCATCGATCTAGCCGCTATTCTCAAACCTTCACTCGGACAATGGAGTAAATACATTGTCGGTTTTGGCTTATTCGCAGCGGGGTTTACCTCTTCAATTACGGCTCCATTAGCTGCAGGCTTAGTAACAGCCTCTGTTTTTAGATCAAAAGAGGGTACGGTCTCTGAACGGTTTTCGAAGTTTGCCGCTATACTTGTATTTGCCATTGGATGGGTCGTTACGATGGTCGGAAGCGCCCCGATTGAAATCATCAAATTTGCTCAGATTGCGAACGGGATTCTACTACCGATTGTGGCAATCACACTATTCATTTTATCTAGAAATAAGAGTTTGTTAGGAGAATTAGTAAACACAAAGGGTCAAAACATTCTGGGTATCATTTTAGTGCTCTTTACTCTAATTCTTGGCCTTATGGGGCTTAGTAAAGCGCTTAATTTATGAGTTTGAAGAAACCACACATCAATATGGATGCAGGCGAAGGGATAACAGGCGAATATGAGCTTTACCCTTTTGTCAATGCCCTCAATGTTGCCTGTGGCGGTCATTATGGAGATGAGCGTACCATTTTTGAAACTTTAAATCATGCGATTCCCTACGAAATTGAACTTGGGGCACACCCCTCGTATCCAGACAAGGAAAACTTTGGCAGAGTCTCGTTAGAATTAAGCTCTGAAGAACTCACTGCTTCAATCCTAGACCAAATCGAATGTTTTGCAAGAGTGGCTGAGGATTTGGGTGCTATTTGGACTCACATTAAACCCCATGGAGCGCTCTATAATGACCTAGCCAAAAACGCGTCTCTTGCCGAGGTTTTTCTACGCGCTATAGCGTCATACAAGGAGAAGACACTTTATTTGCAGGAGTCTTCTATCATTGCTCTTAAAGCCAAAGAACGTGGTTTTAAAGTGGCTCATGAGTATTTTATTGATCGCAATTACCTTGCAATCGATCGACTAGTTCCTAGAAGCGAAGAGAATGCTGTGATTTCTGATCCGAAACAAGCGTTAGATCATTTGCACTCTATGGCAGATAAAAAATCTCTAAAGCTACTAGATGGTGCTGAAGTTCCTATTGAGCCTCACACTTTTTGTATACACTCAGATCATCAGGCGACTCCTCAAATCATTGCTGAAATCACAAAGGTTTATGGGTCTTAAGGTTCGTTTTCATAGAATTAGTCCTGAGGTACTCTCCATAGCGTTAGAAGAGACCTCTGCTGCTGAGCTTTCCTATGTTGCTGAGCAGCTTGAGTCTCAATTTTCATCGATTCAAGACGTTGTCTTTTTGAACGGATCGATCACCGTTTTTTCTACTGAATTAAACCTGATTTTAGACGAGTTAGCGTCTTTTTTTGATTCGATGGACGAGAACTATGAGTCGAGTTTCAGAACATGGTACATCCCTATTTGGTACAATGGACTCGACTTGCAGTTTATTGCCGAGAAAAAGGGAATGAGTATTGACCGAATAAAGGAGATTCATCAAAAAGGAGAATATACCGCCATCGGCTATGGATTTCTACCCGGCTTTTTTTATTCTTCAGGGGTGCCTGAGTCTCTCGATTTACCTCGTAGATCTTCACCTAGGGCTAGGGTTCCAGCTCAAAGTGTCGCTTTTGCGGCCGGACAGATGGCTATATATCCTTTCGAAACGAGTGGAGGATGGAATATTCTAGGTACCACGCCCTACCAGTTCTTTGATCTCAATAAGAACCCTCCTGTGATCGTCAAGGCTGGAGATCGACTGCGTTTTTATGAAATAGACGAATCTCATTTTAAAGCGTTACAGCTTATTTGGGAGACTAGTTCTGATCGGGAAAAAATATTGAGTCATGTTTGTTAAACGAGCCGGTCTTTTAGATACAATTCAAGATTCAGGTCGTACGGGATTCTTCAAATATGCAGTTCCGAGGTCGGGTTTTATGGATGCCCAGTCGGCAAAAAGAGCAAATATCATTTTAGGAAATGATCCTAATGATGCGGTTTTAGAAATGAGTATTCAAGGAGGAATCTACCGGTTTGATTCACCCACTTTTGTTTGTGTCTCGGGTGCTCCAATGAAATTTACCTTAAATGGTATTCATGGGGAATCTAACTGTATGATTCCTGTTCAACCCGACGATGAAATTGAGTTTAGCCAGGCATCTGAAGGGGTTTACACCTATCTCGCGGTGAAGGGCGGTTTTAAATCTTCGATTCGAATGGGAAGTCGTTCGATGCATCCGAGCTTGTTTGGTGTATCACGACTAAAAGAAGGAGATGTGATTGAATGTACTTCAATAGATACTGCCCCTGATAAGATCGTTGGTAATTCTAGTGATGTCAGTCTCAGTTCAAAGATGGTTGTTTACCCCGGACCAGAATTCACTTGTTTAAAAACCCCTAAGCAACTGGGTGAAGTGTCTCTAAAAGTGGCGGGTCATAATCGAATGGGCATTCGAGTACTCCCTTCGACTTATTTTCACAGAAGGCATTCTACGATCAAGTCTTCGGTCGTTTTTCCCGGTATTGTGCAGTTGACTCCCTCAGGAGAATTGATTGTTCTCCATCGAGATTGTCAAGTTACGGGAGGATACCCGAGAGTTTTACTCACAGACGAAAAAGGCTTAAATCAAATCGCTCAAATACGTCAAGGGGCTACGATTCAATTGGAGCTTGATGACTTATCGAATTATTTAGGAGAATAACGTCGCACCGAATCCTTGATCACGCTAGGCTTATCGAAATGCATGGGTTTTGTTTGAAAATTCTGATAGAGTTTCATCTGATCGTCGTAATGCAGAGATTCTGGGAGTTCACTATTACCGTAAGACATCACAGAGCGATAAATCGTTTCTTCAGGAGTGAATTGAATCAGGCCGATATAAGATTCTCCATTGGTAATTCTATAGCGGCCGCTTTTATGCTGAACCCCACGCATTGCAGTCACCACATCAGGCATACCCCAGATCGGAATTGCCTTCTCGCCTCTAACCAGCTGCTGAAACTCACCTAATGTAATCGACTGTGTTTTGAAATGCTTTTTTAAATAGCGAGAGGTTTTTTTCAATGCCTTGTAGATCACTTCCTTGCTGAAGCTATTATCAGAATTGCGCTCACCATAAAGTTTTTGAAGTTGGTAGTAAAGAATCGCAAAAACACCCGCTCCTTCAGAGTTCATGTCTGCTACTCGGTCCCAACTTTGGATTTTTCTTAACAGAGCTCCAGCCCCTGGATAATCGGAGGGGTTCATCTCAAATACCGCGTTAAAATCGACATAGTTGTAATTGAGCGGAGTAGGTAGTGTATGGTCGTACTTGATGGTCTTGAACTCTTCAAAGGTGATCTTGTCATCCTCACTGAGCAGTTCATAAAGTCGGGTACTTCTGTTATTGTCATAGAGCTCATAACCCATAGCACTGGCAAATTTTTTAGGGTCGGGGTTGTCTTTGACACCCGAAGACTTGAATGGACTGTGATTAGCGTTGTAAACAAATCCAGAAGCTGGACTAATCACTTGAGGAAGCTCTTCTGTTTTGTAGTAGGTGTCCCAAAGTGTTTCACTAGAATTTCCAGGCACTGTTTTGGTCCAATCATAGGCCGGATTTCGCTTGGGCATTTTACCATTTGAGATATAGAATATGGTATCAAACTTGTCAGCATATCCAATGTTATAACCTGGCAGGGCATTCATTTGAAGCGCTGAGTAGAATTCATTGAAGCTGTTGGCTTTATTCATTCTCCACCACTGCTCAAGGGCTTTAATTGAAGTGGTACTAGGTGTTCTGACTGAATAAAATCCGCTTCTGTTTTTTAGGGTAGGCCCGTAAATACTGGTGTAATATTTTTTGTTAATCCCAATTTTAAATCCGAGAAGTTTGAGATAAACCTTAGCTCGTTTTTCTTCGAGCATTAATACCTCGTCGTCGAACTGGTAGGTGAGTAGTTTCGGATCGACCATTTCGAGTTGAAACACGTCTGCTTTGTCTTGAAAATTTACGGTATGTGTCCACCCTAGGTTTTCGTTAGCACCGGTTAAAATACAAGGGGCTCCGGGGAACAACGTTCCGATAATATTCGTTCCCTCTTCACTAACCAGATGGGCTTCATACCACGAGGTTGGTCCTTCTAAAGGTTGGTGGGTGTTGATCGTTAAGAAACTTGCCTCTTGCCCTGTTTTTATGCTCGATAATGCGATGAGGTTTGAACCATTAGAGTCGTCTTTAGGGGTCGCGATTTCTGGAGTTTTATTGGATACAATTTGCTTCACTAGCTGATCTGCAGCGTTAGACACGAAGAGTTGTAATTGGGAGTATGCCACCATTTTTATTGGGGTAACAGGGAATAGACTCTTCTCTAATACTTCTTCAGGATGTTTTTCGGCGTAAGCATTCAAGCCAGCCGCATACCCTTCAATGACCGCTACAAATTCATCACTTAGAGTGTTAAATTGCTCGGCTGCCGTACGTTCTGCTTCAATAAGTTGAGCGAGGAAATCAGCGCCTGCTCCCTTTAAACCCATATATCTAGAAAGCTTTGAGTCGCCGGCGAGGTAACCTAATTGAATAGTTTCAAAGTCATCTTCGGCATGTGCCCAGGCAAGGCCATAAGCTACCTCGGCGTCAGTAGGGGCATAAATATGTGGTACGCCGTAGGAATCTCTAATGATTTCGATATTTGCTGGGTCGATTTGTGCGATCCCTGAATAAAACAGTACCATTGCCGCTAGACTGAAGAGTCTTCTTTTCATTCGATTGATTTTAGTACCTTGAAGTTATGAAAAGATTGACGGTTAGCGAGGCACAAACGCAACATAAAAGTTTAGAAAGCCATTGGGGGCTGCGATCTGATCGAATTGTCGCCCGATTTGAACTCGAGAACTTTGAAAGAGCCATTGATTTTATGCACCAAGCGGTCCCATTTATTGAACGTTTGAATCATCATCCCGATTGGTGTAACCGATACAATGAAATTACGATCACACTCTGGACGCATGAGGTTGGTGGTCTTACCGAATTAGATTTTGCACTAGCCAAAGAACTATCCGCACTTTATAATACATTCAAATAAGCTATGAACGAAAGAAAAATTGCACTGATAACCGGTGCAAGTAGTGGTATAGGCTGGTCTACGGCCTTAGCCCTTGCAGAAAAGGGTTATGATTTAATTCTTTGCGGCCGAAGAAGTGAGCGACTTCAGCAACTCTCAGATACAGTAAAGGTTGAAACCCATCGACTTATTTTTGATGTACGCGATAAACAGGCTGTATTTCAGGCCATCGAAGGTCTTCCAGAGCAGTGGAAGTCGATCAATGTCCTAGTTAATAATGCGGGAAATGCTCACGGATTAGATACTGTTCAAGAAGCTAACCTCGATGACTGGGATGCCATGATTGACTCAAACGTTAAGGGACTCATGTACGTTACCAAAGCTATACTTCCATTGCTTTGTGAAAGTAGTTGGGGTCATATCGTTAATGTCGGCTCTATTGCAGGAAAGGAGGCTTACCCAAAGGGCAGCGTGTATTGTGCTTCTAAGGCTGCTGTTCAGTATTTCACAGATGGTTTGCGCCTTGATCTCAATCCTGAATTAATAAGAGTTAGTGCGATTCACCCAGGTCTAGTTGAAACCGAATTCTCCATGGTTCGTTTTAAGGGAGACGCTGACCGATCAAAAACGGTTTATCAAGGAGCAGATGCACTTCGGGCTGAAGATGTTGCTGACGCGATTGTTTATATGGTTGAAGCTCCTAAATCGGTAACCATTGCTGATCTTGTGATTCTTCCGACCCGTCAGGCAAGTGCGTATGTAATCAATAGAGAATCTTAGCGCACTTTTTGTTTCAGGAAGTGCTGAAGGTCTTTATTTGAACCGTAAAGTACTAGGATATCCCCCTGTTCGAGCACGTGTTCTGCAGAGGCAACCCCTTGAACTTGGTTTTCGGTCTTAGGACTACCGAGTAGCGGGTTAACCGTAACTTGCTTAATGATAGTCAGTACAAGTAGGTTGTATTTCGATCTGAATCCAACCTCTTTAAGTGTTTTGCCTATGTATTCATTGGGCACGGTAGCCTCAATAATACTGAAGTCGTCACTTAATTCAAAAGAGTCTACTACGTTTACTAGGCATAGTTTTTTGGCCCATCTTTCTGCGGTTTCCTCTTCAGGGTGAACGATCTCGTCTACCCCAATAGCTTGCAATACTTTTTCGTGGAGCGGATTGATCGCACGACTCACCAATCGTTTTACCTGCATATTCTTGAATAGCGCAGTTGCCATCACATTGGCTCCCTGATCTTCTCCAATGGCGATGATCACAATATCTGTTTCTTTGAGTGGAAGCCCTGCAACAGCGAGCTCATCTGTAGCATCAAGTTGAACGGTATAGGTGATCTTCTCTTTATAAGCGTCGACTTTTGTTTTACTTGTGTCTACAGCGAAGACTTCATTCCCTTGAGCGGTTAGTTTCTCAGCGAGTGAAGCTCCAAAATTTCCAAGTCCGATGATGATGTATTTCATAACTAGTGGATTGTAATTTCTTCTTTCGGGTAGCGATAGTTTTGGTTAATCACATTGCGGAATATCGCAATGAGCACCGTCAGTGCACTTACGCGGCCAACGAACATTAATATAATGATAATGAATTTACTGATAGGACTAAGGCTTGAGGTGATTCCCATACTAAGCCCAGTGGTGCTATAAGCCGAAACACTTTCAAAGGCAATTTCAATCATCGTAAGATCAGGTTCAAAGGCGGATATACCTAATACCCCGATGGCAATAACGATAATAGATAGGGAGATCATTGCAAATGCTCTTTTTACGGTTACTTCAACGATTTCTCGGCGATATAATTCGATTCGTTCACGACCCCTTGCTAAGCTTAGGATGTTTAAGATGGCGATAGCTAGTGTGCTGGTTTTAATACCTCCTCCTGTTGACTTTGGCGAGGCTCCTACCCACATTAAAAACATAGTGAGTAGTAACGTTGGAAATCTGAAATGACTGGCATCGACCGTATTGAAGCCTGCTGTACGTGGTGTGGTGGCACCAAATAGTGCCGTAACCAGTTTGCCAAAACCTGAGTGTGAAGAGAGTACGCCGTCTTTTTCAAGCCCGAAAAAAACGAGTGTTCCTCCGACGGTTAAGACAATGGTGGTAATAAGCGCAATTCGACTGTTTAGTGTTAATACCCACGGACGATAATTCGGCTTGTCAAAGAACGAAAACACCCCTTTTGTCTTATAACTTAAGTAAGAGATGATATTGGATACGATCGGAAAACCAAGCCCCCCAATAACAAAGGTCAAAATAATGGCAAGTTGTAGTCCATAATTAAACTGAAAACCACCTTGCATCAGTGAGTCGCTGAGGGTAGAAAATCCTGCATTACAGAAGGCAGAGACTGCGTGAAAAACAGAGAAAAACACGCGTTCAGAAACACTTGTAAAAGCAGCCGGATCTGTGTTGTAAAAGATAAGTAAAGCCGAAAAGGCTTCAATACTTAGCGTAATGATTAAGATACTCTTTAATAGACCCAATTCTTTGCCAATAGCCCCCGAGCTATTAATCTGATTGATGGCAATTTGTTTTTCGTAACTGATTTCACCTTTAAAGAAATAACTAAAGTAGCTAACGAAAGTTAGTATTCCGAGACCTCCAATTTGAATCAGAAAAAGGAGAATTGACTGTCCAAAAAAGGTGAAATGTGTAGCTGTGTCTACCACAATTAGACCCGTAACACAAACCGCACTCGTTGCCGTGAAAAGCGCGTCAAGTAGACCAATACCCTCATGAGTAGCTCCGGGCAATGACAATAATAATGTACCCCCTAGAATAATCACTACAAAACTTATCAAGAAGAGTTGGGCCGGGTTCAGAGCAGTTCTTCTATAGCTTACTCTTAAGTCTAGAAACCCTTTGAAAAAAAGAAGGGCAGCGGCAAATTTTTCAAGGCTGAATTGCTCAGAAACCTGTCTGAATTCGTAATTCTCTGGAGTAAAAAAATGGAGTGCTAAAAGAACTCCTGAGAAAAGGCCAGAAACACCATCAAGAATTGCAATTCGCTGATAGATTCTTTTGCGATCGTTGATATAGGTAAGTACAGAACTTACTAATCCTACTAGTAAAGCGTAGTAATAGAAAAGGTCTAGGTCGAAACTTTCTGTTATCGACGAGTGAAATCCGAAATCGTAAATCAGAAGAAGAAAACAGAACAAACTCGTCCAAAACGAAAGTCTGTAGAAGTATTTAGGGTTAAATAGCATGCTATTTTCTTGAGTAAAGTCTCAAGATTCAATCAATTTATTGACATCAAAGGTATTATAATTGCCGAACCTGTGGTTATTCTACGCTAAGCATTTTGTATTTATAGCTCGCTTGAAGCCGAATTAGCTCAAAATTTGAATTGCTTAAAAAGCTTCTGCGTCGGCTATGAACGAAAAGATTTTTATGCCATTGTAGCGAGTCGTTTAGAATGAGGCTTATTTTTCCGTTGTGATCTACTGCGTTGGCCAGTATATATTTTGTTTCTTGGTCAAAAAAGAAGTACCAAATATCATTCGAATTGGGGTAGGTCACCCTTATTTGCTCTAAGGGCTTTTTTGAGAAGCCTGAACTTTTCATTCCCAAGTATTCAATTTGAGCTTCCTTGTCCTTTAATTTAAAAGGCTGAAAAAAGACAAAGTTCGCTCCCTCGATAATACTCTTGTAGTTCGGTGGGTTACTATCCAATGGTTTTGAGGTCTGAATGTTCTCGTTTTGGAGTGTTATACGGAGTGAATCCTCTGTGATTAAAATAGTTGTGCCAAATCTGGGTATCTCAAATTGCTGAACGAGTGTATCCTTGATTAATTCTTCGGCGTCTAGGGTATAACTCGTTTTTTCATATCTGAAATCTTGGAGATGAGTATAGTTTTTCAATCCTCCATGGGCAAGAATAGATTCTTCGACTAATGATTTCCCTTTAGATTTTTGGGTCGAACATCCGCCAAGGCTAGCTAACAAGACGATAAGTACGATTCTATAGATCACACGTTCTCTAAGGCTTGTTTTAAATCTTCAATGAGGTCATCAGCGTGCTCGATTCCTACACTGATTCGCACTAAAGAGAGCTCGATACCCATCTGTGCCTTTTCCTCATCAGGCACGTCTGAGTGAGTCATTGAATGTGGGTGTTGGGCTAGACTTTCATTACTACCTAAACTCACCGCAAGTTTGATTAGTTTAAGTGCATTTAGAAAGCGAAAAGCTTCAGCCTCACCCCCATGCAGCACAATACTGATCATTGCACCGGGCGATTTGCATTGCTTATGATAAATTTCTTTCTGACTAGTAGACATGCTCTCTAAGCCGGGAAATAAAACTTTTTTGACCTTAGAATGGCCTTCTAAAAACTGAGCGAGCTTTTGTGCATTCTCAGTTTGATAGTTCATTCGCACATGGAGCGTTTCTAGACTTCTGGTTAATAACCATGCGGTGTAGGGCGCAATCATCCCACCTAGAAAGGTTCTTAGCCCTTTAACTGGACCAATAGCTTCTCTGCTTCCCATTACCGCTCCTGCAATCACGTCACTGTGCCCGTTTAAGAATTTAGTGGCAGAGTAACAGACTAGGTCGGCTCCGAACTCCAAAGGTTTTTGCCATATAGGCCCGAGATAAGTATTATCCACAGCCATGATTACCGTTTTCTCCAGTCGTGACTCGAGTTGTTTCTTTAATCGAACAACGGCTTCTAAATCAACCAGAGTGTTGGTAGGATTGGCAGGGGTTTCGCAATAAATCATAGCAACCTTTTCAATGAGTCCTTTAGATTCAAGCGTCTGTTCGATTTGTTTGGTATCGCTCCAATCTAGGATAGAGAGAACGTTTACGCCTATAGATTTGAGATAATGATGAACGAAGTGGTGTGTTCCTCCATAGACTTCATTGCTGAAAATGAGGGTATCTCCTGGCTTAAGATACGCAAGCATAACCGTAGAGATTGCACTCATCCCGCTTACAAATGCTGCTGCTTCTTCACTGTGCTCAAGAACAGCCAGGCGCTCCTCGAGAATCTGCATGTTTGGGTTGTTCAGTCGAGAATAGATAAGCCCCATTTGTTCTCCTGGCTCTAGAGATGATTTGCCGTAGGCTATCTCGAAAAATCGTTTACCCTCTTCGGCAGTTTTAAATCCGAAGGTTGAGGTTTGAAATATTGGGGGTTTAACTGAGCCTTCGCTCCATTCAGGAACATAGCCCAGAGACATCATTAACGACTCAGGTTTTTTCATAACTAAATGTGATTTTAGTTATGAAAAGATAATGAATTTGTTAAGATTCTTGTGATGTTTAAACGTCAGTTTATTGACGTTTTTTAGAGAGTTTGTTTGACCCTACATTTGGAGGGGTCGTGATTTCTGCATCATCACCCTTCTTTGACGTATTCATTGCTTTACATGAAAGTAGTGAACTACCCATAAACAGACTGACAAATAAAACAGCGATAAATCTTCTCATTTTCCCTTTTTCTATAAATTTAAGCACCAACAATTAATTTTTCAAATAAATGGCTCGATTTCACGATAGCGCTTTAGCCCTTTTACGTATTGTTTTTTCATTACTTATGATGACTCACGGGTGGTCAAAGTTCGAACGTATTCTTGAAGGGAATTTGAGTTTTGGGGATCCTTTAGGGTTAGGTAGTACACTATCTCTTTATCTGGTAGCTTTTGCAGAGCTAGCAGCTCCGATCTTTATCATTGTTGGTTTTAAAACCCGTATCATGGCGCTGATCACCTCTTTTGCTATGGCCGTTGCTGCATTTATTGCGCATGGTGCCGATCCACTAGCAAAGAAGGAAATGGCACTACTTTATTTAGTCGGATTTCTATGTGTTGCCTTAATGGGAGCAGGGAGATATTCTTTAGACCAGCGCACTAGATAAACCTAGTCTTGAACAATCAGATCCTTTTCGTCACTGCGATTATATTCGGGTTGAATGGTAACATGGTTGATCTTGAACTGTTGCCAAAGAAGTTGTTCGATCTGTAATTGTAGTTCTTGAAATTCTAGTAGACTTAAATTTTCGTTGAGGTTAAGATGTGCCTCAAGGTGAATTTCGGTATCATTTAGCTTCCAAATATGGATATGATGCAGTCGTGTATTGGGGTGTAGTTTCTCGACAGTAGAAACAACCTCATCAAGACTAATTTCAACCGGAGTGTACAGCATTAAAATTTGGATTGATTCTTTCAATAAATCATATCCGATATAAATGAGATAGATAGAAATTAAAATCCCTAGTAAAGGATCAACCCAGTACACATCAAAGTAGTAAATAGCAATACCACCAATTAAAACGATCACACTGGCCATTAGATCTGACAAGAGATGAATGTATGCGGATTTCAGATTAATGTTGTTTTCAGTTTGCTTGTGCAATAAAAACACACTCAGACCATTTCCTGCTATGGCAATTAGAGATAGTAGAATAACGGTTTTTTCTTCAACGGGTTGAGGATCTAATAATCGCTGAATCGATTCGATAATGAGCCAAAGCGAGAGTAGTACTAGAGAAATTGAATTGATGAATGCAGCAATAATTTCAGCTCGCTTGTAGCCAAATGTTTTATCAGAAGTTGCTCGTTTCTTCGCTAATAGGTTGGCGGTGTAGCTCACCACCAATGAAATCACGTCACTGAAATTATGGGCGGCATCGGTAAGTAACGCGATACTTCCAGACAGAATACCGCCGATGACCTGAGATGCAGTAATACCTAGGTTTAATAAAATGGTTAATCCTAGTTTTTTTGACGAAGTGTGATGACTGTGGTCGTGGCTCATTTCAAAATGAAGTTAAGAAATCTTAGTCTTCGCTTGAGGCTCTGGTGATTTTATCGTTTAAGGCTCTACCCAATCCGATATTCTCGAAACGTTCAATGACCAAATAGTCTAGGTTCTGTTTATCTAATTGATGAAATGCGGCATAGAGCTTTTCGGCTATTTCATTCAGGTCTCCTCCTTTTGAAAGCGCTATGGTCTGCGCGGCAAGTTGATGTGGTTTCGTATGGGCCGGATAGATGACACCAATTTTATTCTTACTCCCGAATTCTTCTAAGTGCTTCTCGATAGAATCGACAATTCTCAATGGGGTATTCGGCGCATAATGCCTTTTGATCATTCCCGGAGCGACAATCGATTCTTCAGCATTTGATCGCTGCTGCAATAGATAAGTTTCGGGTAAAACTTCTTGTAAAGACTCTAATGAGAGGGTTCCTTGTCTATAAACCACTGGTCTGCCATGATCCTCGAATCCAATAATGGTAGACTCTAACCCTAATTTACATTCACCACCATCTATAATGGGTACATCAGCGCCCAAACTGTCAAAAACATGAGAAGGCTTAGTAGGACTGATATGTTTGAACCGATTCGCACTTGGCGCAACCAAAGGAAAGTCTAGTTTCTTTAATAAATCTTGAGCAATCGGATGACTAGGCATTCGAATCGCCACAGTTGGTTTACCTGCGGTGATTCGGTCTGATACACTATCTCTTTTGGGAAGCAGTAGGGTTAGTGGACCAGGCCAGAATTTGTCGGCCAATATTTTTGCGTTTTCAGGAAAAGATGAAACCAAATCAGTTAATCTCTCATAGTCGGCAATATGCACAATTAGAGGATTATAGCTCGGTCTACCTTTGGTTTTAAAAACCTGTGAGACTGCCCTTTCAGAAAAAGCATTAGCTGCCAAGCCGTATACCGTTTCGGTGGGTATAGCAACTACCTTATCTCTCTTCAGAAAATCTACCGCTTCTTCTATTGAAACTAATTTCATGTCCGCAAAGATAGGTGCTACAACGCTTCGATAAGCATGGCAGAAGCACCCCCACCTCCGTTGCAAATCGCTGCGATTCCATATCGCATATTACGAGCCCTTAAGGCATGTACAAGCGTTACAACTATACGTGTTCCTGAACAACCGATCGGATGCCCTAATGATACTGCACCACCATTGATATTAATCTTGTCTAACCCTACGTTTAATGCCTCAGCGAATGCGAGAGGAACCATTGCGAAGGCCTCGTTGATCTCAAAAAGATCAACTTCTTCTAGAGTAACACCCGTTGTCTTCAATAAAGCTTTAGTAGCTTCAATCGGAGCAAGTGTAAACTCGGCAGGGGTAAGGGCGGTTTCGCTGTAGCCAATAATCTTAGCAATAGGCTTAGATGAAATTGCTTCAAGCCCTTCGCTACTAGACAGGAGTATCGCTGCGGCACCATCATTAATCGTTGAAGCATTCGCTGCGGTAATCGTTCCCTCAGGGTCAAAAGCCGGTTTCAGCTGTGATACTTTATCAAAATTTACTTTAAAGCACTCTTCGTCTTTATCGATAAGAATCACTCCGTTTTTACTACTAATCGATATGGGGCAGACTTCATCACTAAAAGACTTCTCTTCCCAGGCCTTTTGAGCGCGTTTATACGAATCTATACTGTACTGGTCTTGAGCTTCTCGGCTAATCCCTTTTTCTTTGCAAACCCTTTCGGCTAAAACTCCCATGGCGACCCCTTCGGTAGCATCGGTAAGCCCATCATAGACAAGGCCGTCAATGAGTTTTTGATCTCCATATTTAACGCCCCAACGAGCCGCCCGATCATAGTAGGGAATGTTTGACATGCTCTCAGTTCCGCCAGCTATCACCAGTTTTCTTTGATTCAATTGTAGTGCTTGGGTTGCAAGTATGATTGATTTTAAACCAGAAGCACAAACCTTATTAATGGTGGTGGCAGGTGATTTTTCAGAAATACCTGCTTTTAGAGCCGCTTGTCGGGCTGGGGCTTGACCAACACCTGCAGCACAAACATTTCCCAAGAAGGTCTCCTCTACTTCTCGTCCTGAAACACCTGCCGATTGAAGAGTTGCTTTGATGGCTTCTGAGGCCAGATCAGTTGCTGTAAGTGAAGTCAGTTCTGAACCAAAACTTGCTATAGGCGTGCGCTTTGCGGCTAATAAATAAATATCAGTGGTTACTTTCATAGAGCGTATTATTCAGATCAATAAAAAATTGAATCGCAGCAGGATTTCGAAGAGCATCTAATGAAACGACTTCTACAGGGGATTGCCCTTCGAGAATTTTTCGGATAGGAATTTCTAGTTTTTTCCCACTCAGAGTATAAGGCAGGTCATCGACTTGCCAAATTCGATCAGCCTGATGTCTTGGCGATAAATTGGTTTTGAGATGCTTATTGATTTCTTGAGTAGATAAGTCCTTAGCCGTCTTAACGAAAAGTAATAGTTCATCTTGGCCTTTGTGGCTTAAGTGAAGGACTAGACTATCTTCTACACCGTCTATTTGCTTTAAACTTTGATCAATTTCTGCGGTGCCGATACGTACTCCGTGTCTGTTGAGGGTAGCGTCAGATCGGCCATAAATGATGAAACTACCTTGAGTAGTCTCCTCTGCCCAGTCTCCATGTCTCCAAACATTCTCGTAGTCGGCGTAATAACTGCTGAGATATTTAGAATGCTTCGAGTCATTCCAAAAATATAGGGGCATAGAAATTAGTGGAGCGGTTAGTACGAGTTCACCCGGGGTGTTGACTATCTTCTCGCCTTTTTCATCAAAGATTTCGACAGCGGCACCTAAGAGTTTGCATTGTAATTCTCCAGGCTTTGATTCTGATCCTGGTAGGCCTCCTAGAAAAGCAGAACAGACATCTGTTCCTCCACTAAGCGAGATGATATGGGTCTTTGGGAATCGCTGTTTTAAAGCGGCTGCAACTTCTTTGTGTAATACTGATCCTGTAGCACCGATACTCTTTAGCTGAGGCTGATACCCTGCGTTACTTAGCTTCGAGGATTTTGATAGCAAGTGGCTGTAGTACACTGACCCGTGACCAAAATGATTGATCTTAAATTCACGAGCGAATTCCCATAATCGATCAGGATTGGGGTAGAATGAATCTCCGTGATATAGACATAAGGTTGCGCCGAGAAGTAGTGAGCCTAAACTGTAATTGTACATCATCCATCCGGTTGTGCTGTACCAGAAATAACGGTCACCACTGTGTACATCTTGATGCAATCCTAGGGCTTTGCAATGCTCAAGAATCATTCCGCCAGTGCGATGAGTGATGGCTTTTGGTTTACCTGTAGTGCCTGAAGAAAATAAGATCCAGATCGGGTGGTCAAACCCTACTGTTTCAAATACTAGTTGATCTAATTCGTAGGACTCTTCTGTAAAATCGAGGTCGAGTACGATCGTGTGTTCAATGCTAGGAATCTTTTCTTCTAATTTTTGAAGAACCTCTGAACGATCAAAATAGTTGCCTCGAAAAGTATAGCCCGTATGAGCAACCAGTAGTTTGGGTTCGATGAGTTCAAATCGATCTTGAACAGCCTTATCTCCAAATTCTGGTGGACAGCTGGCCCAAATCGCTCCCAAAGCATTGGTGGCTAAAAAGGCGGCAACGGTATCGGGCCGGTTAAGTACATAACCCGCTACTCGATCTCCTTTCTTAAGTCCATATTGCTCGAATATATTTTTATAGTGGAGAACCTTTGCGAGAAGTGAGGGCCAACTCACCGAAAGGGAATTGCCTTCTTCGTCAGAGTAATGAATCGCATCCCCATCTGCTTTAAAGTACTTAAAGACCTCGAAGGTGTAACTTAATGTTGCTCCAGTGAACCAACGGGTGTCAATGAGGTGATCTCTTGTTTTTAGGATTCTCTGTGGTTTGTCAAAAAATTTTATTTCGAAAAATTCAGCAAGACATTGCCAGAATTCTGCCAGATTATTCACGCTGTACTGATGCAACTCTGAATAGGTTTTGAAGTCTCTCTGGAGTTGCTGCTCTAGTTTGTTTTGAAACGATTGTAAGCGTGTTTTCATAGCTCGGTTTCTACCGATTAATTTACCCAAATTTTGTTGAGTTACCTAGGTTGCAAATCATCTATGATGAATTAAATACTATTGTGTACTTTTCTTGTAACAACCACAACTAGATACCGAATGAGTATAAACCAACCTGATTTTAAAGAAGTTCTAGGGCAAATTTCTCGGTTAATTGCTGTCACAACCACTGTATTGTTACTCATGGTTGCTGTCATTTTTATTGGGGTTTTGGCCTCGGGTCCTAGAGAAGATTGGCATAGCTTATATTTAGAATCTCCTGATATAATTTTGAGCGAAAAGATGACCTTAGAAAATGCTGTTGAATATCAATCTCAGGATATACAGTACGGATATGAGTTAATCACCAACACCGATCAGCTTATTGGTATGGCCGTTGATTATGAGTCAATGAGATATACGGGTAATGTTTTGAGGTGCTCGAGTTGCCATCTTCAAGGCGGTACCCAGTCTTATGGAATCGCTCTAGTAGGTGTCACTGATCGATTTCCTCAATTTAGGGGCCGAGAGAATAAAGAAGGCACCTTGTCTGAACGTATTAACGGGTGTATGACCCGAAGTATGAACGGTATACCACTCCCTGAGGACGGAAAAGAAATGAAAGCGATGCTAGCGTACATCTCTTGGTTAGATGATTATTTCGGAGAAGATGCTTCTTTGGTTTCGCCAGGTTTAAAGCCTATTGAATTGCCTAATAGAGCCGTCGATTTAGCTAAGGGTGAAGCCATCTTTAATCAGCAATGCACGGTTTGTCATCAATCGAATGGCCAAGGTCTTGCTAGTTCAGAAGATTCTGGGGCTTCGTATACATATCCTCCGCTTTGGGGCGATTACTCTTATAATAATGGAGCTGGAATGCATCGAGTGATTACTGCTGCGCAATTTATCAAGTATAACATGCCTTTTGGTATTACACATGAGTCTGCGGTACTTAGTGATGAAGATGCCTATGATGTTGCCGGATTTATGAATAGCCACCACCGTCCCTTGAGAGATCAATTAGATTTGGACTTTCCTGATCGTAAAAGAAAGCCAATGTCTACTCCGTATGGGCCTTACGCAGATGATTTTTCTCTTGAGCAGCATAAGTATGGGCCTTACCCACCGATCGCTGAATATTATAAAGAGGTCTATCAAATGACGAAGAAAAAATAGAGACAAAAAAAACCCGCCATCGGCGGGTTTTTAATTTTATTCCTGGTTGGATTATCGGATTACGAAACCAAGTGCGTGCTGGAAGTGAGAAACTCCGTAAGAAGCAGGGGTGTGTTTGAACGTACTATCATAGGTAAGACCTAAGTGATCAGTGATCCAAACATTTAATCCAGCTCCCAGGTTAACGGTTCCTGAAGAGAAATCTCCCATCCAGTATTTACCAGCACCAGCTAGTACATATGGATCGAATTTAGTGTCGCTTAAGAAGTTGTAACGAACAGACACATCTGCACCAACATAGCTTTCTTTAACCGACTGAGTTCCTAACTTAGAAATTGAACCAGTGCTACCTCTTAGAGCAACAGAGAATCCATTTTCTAGTAAATAAGTTCCTTGAACATAAGTTAGCGATGGCGCTACATTCCAGTTGTCACCAACTTTAAAGAAATCTTGAAATAAGGCTCCCGCGTAGTCGTTTGTTGCATTTGTTGGAAATGCATCTACTCCTGTGAAACCTACGCTGAAGGTGTAGCGGTTATCCGCATCTTGAGCTTGTACCCCAAATGATAGCGCTAGAATCGCTACAAGAGTCATTAATGATTTGATTGTTTTCATGTGATTTAAGTATAGTTATGTTATAAAATTAAGCCAAATTATTGAAATGTGTCAATTTAAGTGAGTTAGCCTCCTTTACAAATGATCGAAACTTCTTCGCTGTTGCATAAAATGTGGCCGTTTTCAACAAGGTATTTTGGGGCGTTCATAGGAATTTCGATTTCACCCTTATCGATGATTTTGGTTGCAGACAAGTGAATTTCTTCGAATCCTGCGGTTTTAAACGCCTTGTAATTGGATGAATTTATCCCTCCTCCTGGTAAAATAGTGGTCTTATATTCTTTATTCCAGGTGGTTAAAGTCTTTAGTGCATCGATGGCTCTGGTGCATCCGCCTGATGTGAGAACCCTTTGTACCCCGAGATCATCTAGCCGGCCAAGAGTCTCCTCTTTATTTGAGATCCAATCAAAGGCTCTGTGGAAGGTGAAGGGTAAACCTGCTCCAGCGTTTATTAATCGCTTGGTATTTTTGATGTCAAGGGTATGATCACTATTTAACACCCCAGAGACAATTCCTCTTACCCCCAAAGATTTGGCCATTTTTATATCTGCAACCATCAGATCGATTTCGCTTTCAGAATAGGTAAAATCTCCTCCCCTCGGACGAATCAAGACATGAATGCCAATAGATAGTTTTTGGACGATCTTTTCGATTAAGCCCCATGAAGGGGTAATACCCCCGAGAGCTAAAGACGAGCAAAGTTCAATGCGATTGGCTCCTGATTTTTCTGCGATAAGAGCAGAATCGATAGAATCAACACAGATTTCAACGATCATTGGATAGCTATTATTAGCCTCAATGTAGTAACTTTTAGATCTAAATCAATAGATATGAAACGAAGAACTTTCTTTTCTCTATCTGCCATGGGCTCGGCAAGTCTTTTGTTTGCTAAATCAAAATTGAATTCGGCAAGACAGTATAAAGGCAGTGGCATTAAGGTGATTGCTACATGGAATGTGCCCAATGCGGTAGACGCAGCGCTTGAACAGTTAAACCAATCCGCTAGTGCTTTAGACGCCATTGAGGCGGGATGTAGGGTTGAAGAATCGGATATTTCAAACAGCTCTGTCGGTAAAGGAGGACTCCCAGACCGAGAAGGAAGAGTTACCCTTGATGCCTGTATCATGGATGCACAAGGTAATGCAGGTTCTGTAGTATTTCTAGAAGAGATTGAACACCCGATTTCGGTAGCCCGAAAGGTAATGGAGAATTCACCTCATGTTATTCTTGCCGGTGAAGGCGCACAACAATTCGCAATTGAACAGGGTTTTGAAAAAACCAATTTGTTGACAGAATCTTCTAAGGCGGCCTGGGAAAAGTGGTTAGAAACCGCCCAGTATAAGCCGATTATTAATATTGAAAATCACGACACCATTGGTATGTTGGCTATTGATAATGCGGGTAATATTTCAGGCGGATGTACCACCAGCGGTCTAGCTTACAAGATGCGCGGCCGTGTTGGTGATTCACCAATCATTGGATCAGGACTGTTTATTGACAATGAAGTAGGTGGAGCTACTGCTACGGGAATGGGAGAGGAGATCTTGAAAAGTGTCGGAAGTTTCTTAATCGTCGAACTTATGCGCCAGGGCATGCATCCTCAAGAGGCTTGTGAAGAAGCTGTTCGTCGAATCGCTAAGAAAGGTGGCGATCGTGTCAAGGATTTTCAAGCCGGATTTGTAGCCCTTAGAAAAGATGGAGAAACAGGAGGATTCGCAATTCATCCGGGATTTAATTACACTATCGGCGACTCAAAAGGAAAGACTCTTTTAACCCCAAAAACGCTACTTTAAACGTCTTAGTTGACGTTCTATTTTGGCAATAACCTTTTCGATTTCTGAATCGGGCTCAATAATGGTATAGTTTTCCCAGAAGAGTGGATCATAGAAACCTTCAAGTGATTCAATGAGTACTTTGTTGGGTCTAAGTCTAGCCTTCTCCTCAACGAGGTCTTTATTGCGACCTTCTAGCCAGTCGGTAATAGCCATTTCAGCTTCTATTTGATAGGTTCTTCTAAACAGACGAGATTTCCAATTGACCCGAAACTCTAAGTCAATTTTACCATATTGGAGGAGCCAATGATCGCCCTTTGGAGCGTAATCGATTTGATAATGCATATGGGTCGGCCAAATATCCATTCCTTCAGGTTTCTTTTTGACAAAGATCCTAGAGGCTCTCTCCCTGTTCGACACGTCTAAATCTAAATCTGCTCGAACTAAATCAAATGAAGCTTTATTGAGGTATAGTACTCCTGAGAAGTTAGGGCTTTTAGAGCTACTCCTTGGTTCGAAGGCCACTTGAAGCACCTCTTGTTCATTGTAATCGAGGGTGCCCAAATAAGTGTATTTGTAAAACTCTAGGTTATTCTCGTCAAATACAATTTCTGGGTATTTGGCTAAATCGGTGTATAGAATATTGAATGGTCCTCCTTGTAATTTTACGGCGACTGAATCTATAGATCGATAATTATTTGCTTTTCGAAGCTGATTCAAAAACACCAGATCATTAAGGTCACTAGTATTCGGACGTTTCACAATACTTATAACTGCTTCGGCCAAGGACAAGTTATTTCCTCGTTTTTGAATACGTTCTCGAAAGAAGCCCAGTGCTTGAATAGAGTTTTTGTCCTCGAATTCTTTGCGTCTACTAAGCATTCTTTCAATGAGTTGCTGAGGTTCGCGATAGCCCTCTACGTTAATCTCTTTTAAGCGTATCTCTCTTGGTTCTAGATAATAGACGAGATTTTCTGTAGTGTCATTCTGATTATAGTTATAGCTGGTCTGATTGAATCCTATTCCTCCGATTCGAAGTTGAAAGCTGTTTCCTTGAGTGCTAAGAGGAATCGTGAAGCCTCCTTCTGAATTGGTTACAATTCTTACCACAGACGTTCCTTCAAGCTCTACTAGCGCTCCTGCGATAGGTTCTTTAGTGTAAGTGTGAAGTACTTGACCGCTGATTCGTTTCTGAGCAAACGAAAATGTGGTAAGTATTAGTGCACAGCAGAATAAAATCGGTCTCATCGTCTTTTTATTATAAAAATAAAAAAAGGCACTCTAATGAAAGAGTGCCTCTTGGTTAGGATGCTAAAACTTTACTCAAACTAGTATCCTGGGTTTTGTGTTAATATTCCACCACTTAAATCGATAGCCTGCAGTGGAATAGGTAGAAGGGTGTGCTTGTCAGTAACTGTGCTTCGTTTTTGCGCAATGTTACTGATTGTACGAGCTTCATTATTAAAGTACTCATTCATCGTTGATACTTGAGTGCCCCAACGTCGAAGGTCAAACAGTCTTTGACCTTCCATTCCTAATTCTATTCTGCGCTCAAATCGAACGGCCTTTCTAGCGTAGTCTGCAGACGCAAATGATGCATAAGGCTCTACTGAATAGTTAGCAGCTGGGTTACCATCTTCGTCAAGAACCACATCAGAGTTCTTAGCTCTCAAACGAATTTGATTTACATAGTCTAGTGCCTTGTCTAATTGACCTACCTCAACGGCTGCTTCTGCCGCCATTAGAATAACATCGGCGTAGCGAATGATGTGATAGTTAAGACCAGATAACTGCTCTCCCCATCCACCAGTTGCCTGGGTAATAGAGGCCTCGTCTTCGTAATAGACATGTTTTTTCCCTAGGTAAGGGCCTGAAATATCACTAAAGTTGGCCCTAATCCAATCCTTACCTACATTCACTCCATATCCATTGTAATCAATTCCACGACGACCAACGGTGTAGTCGATTCTAGGATCAAGTGTTCCAGCATGTGGAGTAAATGGTTCATCAGAATTTACCCCATAATCATTAGCGATATCTTGGTCGTTATACGTATCCAATAGCGGTAATCCATTAGCATCTACTTGGAAAGCATTGGCTAAATCTTGAGTGGGCTGATAAAAACCACAACAAGAACCAAATGGCCCAGGGTTAGGGAAATTTAATGTACCCATACTATTAGAGTTGAAAGATTGACCAGAATCAGTAGTAAATTGTATTGCAAATACTGACTCCGTACCATTTTCACCTTTTGCTTTGAAGTTATCTACATAATTAGGTAACAGAGCATACGCACCACTATTGATTACCGCCTCGAATTCGGCTAGTGCTGCCGGGAATTTCGATTGGTAGATATAAGTTTTACCTAAATAGGCAGTTGCCGTCCATTTATTTGGTCTACCTGGCTCAGCCTGACTCGCAGGAAGGTTTTCTTTCGCATAACTAAAATCAGCCTCGATCTTGTCCCAAATCGGACCAGAATTTGGTTGGTTAAATTCAGTATTAGCATAGTTCTCCTCCGAGATATAAGGAACATTCCCCCAATATCTTTGAATTTGAAAATTAAAGTGACCACGAAGGAAACGTGCTTCTGCAAGCTGCTTAGAGAAATCACCCCCTTCAATAGAATTGATAAGTGCGATAACAGCATTGGCACGGTTTGCTCCAGCGAAAAGAACTCCCCATCGGGCAGACCAATATCCATTTCCTGGGTCCCAATTGTATAATTCAATTTCTTTGAGATCTGCCTGATCATCATCAGTACTTCCTTTGTGAGCATCATCTGAAAGAACATCTGCAGTCCAATCATCTGCAGCTCTTCCCCAGTAATTACCATATCCTACATTCACTTGAGCGTTAAGTGTTGAATAGGCTCCGGTAAGGAGTAAATCTACTCCAGTAGCATTTTTTAGCGCATCATCACTAAGTGCACCTACGGCAGGTGACTCAGTAAAGTCTTTACTACAAGCTATGACAAGTAGAATCGCAAATAAAAAACTTATTCTTGTTTTCATTTTCATCATTTTTAGAATTTAATATTCGTTCCTAGTGAAATAGTTCTAGCGAATGGATATACTCTCGCGTCTATTCCAAGGCTTAAGTTATCGTATGCGACTACCTCTGGATCGAATCCAGTATAGTCTGTTATCGTAAATAGGTTAGTTCCTTGAAGATAGATTCTCACGCTTTCAGCTCCAATCGCATTTAAAGCATTGTCTGGCAGTGTATAACCTAACTGAAGGTTTTTCAATCTTAGGAATGAAGCATCTTCAACAAAATAGCTGTTAGCCGATGATTCGTTCAGTGGATATGAGCTAGATAGTGCTGGCACCATAGTGTCAGTGTTGCTAGGAGTCCAGGCATCCAGTACTCGAGCACTTCTATTACCTAAGAAAAAGTAACCAAAGTCAGTGAATACTTTACTGTAGTTGTAGGCATCGTTTCCTTGAGATCCATTAAAAAATGCTGATAAATCAAACCCTTTATACCCTAGATTTAAATTAATACCGTAAGTGAAATCCGGGTGAGGTGAGCCAATTTTCTGACGGTCAGCAGCGGTAATTTGTCCATCCCCATTTAGGTCTTCAAAAGTCATACGACCATTGCTGTCAAGACCAGTTTGTTTTAAACCAAAGTAGTATGACATTTCATCTCCTACTTCAGTACGAGTTACTGCCCCATTTCTGAGATCTCCTCTACCAGCTACCGGTGCATCACCTATTAGACGGACTACATTATTTTTATAGCTTGATAGGTTCACACTGATATCGTAAGTAAGACCTGTTGCTGTTTCGTCAGCATAACCTAAAGCTAAATCCAAACCAGTATTCTCGATGTCACCAAGGTTTACTAGTGGTGCACCAGCATCGATAGCTGTTGTACTGATTAAGCTATTATCTCTTGTAATAAGGTCTTTAGTCTTAATACTAAAGTATTCCGCTGAGATAGATAATTTGTAATCTAATAGCCCTAGATCAACTCCGAAGTTGGTTGTCTCTGAAGTCTCCCATCTTAAGTTAGGGTTACCTACCTGTTGAAGAATAGCACCTTGTGAAATGCTAGAATCGTTAAAAGAGTAGTTAGCTAAACTTTCGCTCAACCCAGAAATATTAATGGTCGGGTTGTTTGCTGGCAAGGTTTGGTTACCTAACTGACCCCATGAAGCCTTAATTTTCATTCTGTTAATTAAACCATCAGCATTAAAGAAATCTTCGTTGCTTAAATCCCAACCTAAACTAGCAGAAGGGAAAATATCACTCTTGTTATCGCCAATAAAACGTGACGATTCATCACGACGAACGGTTAAGGTTGCATAGTATTTACTATCATAAGAATAGTTCGCTGTTCCAAAGAGAGAATAAAGAGAACTGAAACCATCGTAAGCATAAGTTACGTTAGGTGTTCCCGATCCATTATTAAGGAGATAAAACTCTGGAGTTTCAAATAGATAACCTGTTCTGGATATACCATGTCCTTTACCTGATTCTTTTACCCACTCGATACCTGCGATTGCATTAAGAGAGTGAGATCCAAAGGTCTTGTTTAGATTTAGCGTAGTTGTCCAGTTCCAATTGTAAGCCGTTTGACTTTGTTCATTCAAAGTTTGAGTCGAAATTGGCTCTCCGTGCTCAGGATCTAAAGAAGTAAACTGACGAGAATTGAAAGTGTTGAAGCCTCCTGCAAAAGTAGTTTTTGCTGTTAATCCGTCAGCGAGTTCCATCTGAGCATAGATGTCTCCGATTAGATTGAAGCGCTTAAAGTAATCGTTTCTCGTGCGATAAAGCTGCGCAACAGGGTTTCGAGTATTACTCAAACCTGGTCCAGCTACCCCAGTATAGTTTCCGTCACTGTCGACCACTGGTAGAAGTGGCGTGATACGCATAGCACCTTCTATAGCTTCGTCAACACCTGGCATAGTGTTCGTGTAAGAAACGTTGATGTGTTGACCAACAGTGAATTTTCCTGATTTTGCCTCGCTGTTAAACTTTAGACTTCCTCTTTTAAAACCGGTGAAGTCCATAACACCTTCTCGGTCTAGATAGTTTAAACCGAAGTAGTATTTAGACGAGGCGTTACCATTAGCGATTGAGAAAGCTGCATTAGTAACTTGAGCGTCTCGGGTAACAGCATCGATCCAATCGGTTCCACCTGGGTTAACGTTAGCTGTAAATACACCAGGTGCTGCAAACACAATCGGATTGTAAGAAATAACACGAGTATAACCTATTATACTTGAAGGTACTACTGGTGAAGATCCTGAACCATATTGTGGGTGTGAAGGTGTAATACCGTCATTGATATAACTCTGCCAAATCATATCGGCGTGCTGCTGAGCGTTTAGCATTTCAGGAGCATTCGATAGCTGTTGTGTACCTGTGTAGAGGTCTACAGAAATAGCAGGCTTTGACATGTTGTATCCTCCACCTTTAGTAGTAATGATAACAACCCCGTTAGAAGCTCGAGCACCATAGATTGCGGCAGCTCCATCCTTTAAAACGTTCATCTGTTCGATGTCGTTAGGGTTAATGTTGTTAAGCACTAAAGGATCATCGGTTTGTACCCCATCAATAATGTAAAGAGGGTTGGTACTATTACTTGTACCGAAACCGCGGATCGTAATCTTCGGTGCTTGACCTGGGTTGGCGTTAGTTACAACGTTTACCCCGGTAACACGTCCTTGTAAGGTTTCAGCCGCGTTAACTACTGGAGTTTTGACAGCCTCAGACATGTCAACAGTGGCAACCGATCCGGTAACCCCTCCTCTAGTTTGCGTACCGTAACCGATTACGATTACCTCATCTAGGACATTTGAAGATTCGAGCATCACATTGATCTCGCTCTGGTTGCCCACTAATACTTCTTTGCTGGTGTATCCGATAAAAGAAATTACCAGAACATCCTCGCTTGAAGCCTCAATACTAAAGTTACCATCAAAGTCGGTAGATGTACCGATTGCGGTCCCCTTAATTAACACTGTAGCTCCTGGTAAAGGACCGTCAGCACTGCTAACAGTTCCTGTAACCGTCTGGGCCAATAGCGCGCTAGTTGAACCCAGAAGAAGAGCTATCAAAAGTAATTTGATCTTGTTCATCATGGTTAAGAGTTAGTTAATTTGATTTTAATTATAGTAATTTTTCATGTCTTATGTTAATTTTTTAACAAAAAAAAATTATCAATTTTACACATTTGATAATTTTCGGATATTGAAATTAATGGTGCTATATTGTCCTAACCGATAACTAAACCAATAGAAGTAATGCGAATTATCCTCCTTGTTACTCTAATATTTTTCTCTTCTTGTTCTTTTTCAGATCACCTTTTTGAAAGGGTTGCCTCTGATCAGAGCGGTATACATTTTTCAAACACTATTACTGAAGACGGGTCATTCAATATTCTGACTGAAGAGTACATTTTTAATGGGGGCGGTGTGGTTAGTGCCGATTTTACAAATGATGGTTATAGAGATTTATTTTTTACTGGGAATCAGGTAGGTAATGCTCTTTACATCAATAAAGGAGACTTAGAATTCGAAGATCAAACTGAGGTTTCTGGAATTGGAATGTCTGAACAGTGGGCTACGGGTGCTACTTATGCGGATGTTAATGGGGACGGCTGGTTAGATCTGTATGTCTGCACTGCAATGAATACGAATAATCGTCGCAACATTCTATGGATCAACGAAGGTCTCGATGCTGAGGGGAACATTTCTTTTTCAGATCAGACCGAGGCCTTTGGTCTTGAACACCATGGTAATAGCATGGGAGCCGTGTTCTTTGATTATAACAAAGACGGATATTTAGATCTCTATGTGATCAATAACGAGCAGTCTGAGTCAATTCCAATGAATTATCGCAACAAGGTAGTAGACGGAAGCGCTCCTAGTAATGATGCACTTTTTAAGAATAACGGAGAAGGAAGCTTTTCAGACGTTACCAAGGAGGCTGGAATCTTGGTTGAAGGTTTTGGTTTAGGTATTGTAATAAGCGATGTCAATCATGATACTTGGCCAGATATTGTTATTGCGAATGACTACATCTCCAATGACCTTGTCTATATCAATCAAAAAGACGGAACGTTTAGAACGGCAGCTCGCGAGGTATTCAAGCACCAGAGTATGTTTTCAATGGGTGTGGATGCTGCTGATGTAAATAACGACGGCTACGATGATATTATCTTTTTAGATATGCTCGGAGAGACTAATTATCGCAAAAAGACAACGATTACCCTTAGTAATTACCAAAAGACCTTGCTCGATCAGCGATGGGATTACGAATCTCAGCATTCTAGAAACATGCTGCATCTAGGAACTCCTGACGGTTTACCTTCTCCTGAGGTTGGAATGTTCTACGATGTTTACCAAACCGATTGGAGCTGGTCGCCACTCTTTTTTGATGCCGACAACGATGGATATCGAGACCTTTTCATTACCAATGGGTTCCCGAGAGATGTCACCGACAAAGACTTTACCAACTTTAGACAAGGGGTTGAGAATTTTGTAAGTTCTGAGGTTTTACTAACCAAGGTGCCGGTGATCAAACAAAAAAACTATGCTTATCAAAATATTGAAGGACAGCGGTTCGAAAATAAAAGTGATGACTGGGGATTGGCTTTGCCTTCTTTCTCGAACGGCTCGGTCTTTGTAGACTTAGACAACGACGGCGACCTAGATTACGTGGTAAATAACATTCACGACGAGGCGTTTGTCTTTGAAAATAAGAGCGATAAGAAAAATCAATCGTTAACCGTTGATCTCGAAGGACCATCCAACAATCCAACAGGAATTGGGGCTAAGGTTGTGCTTCGCTCGCAAGACGGTTCGTTTCAGCAACAAACCAACTATCATACAAGAGGATACATGTCTAGCGTTGACGATCGCCTCTTTTTTGGTTTAGGAAAAGAACAGAATACCTATACTGTTGAGGTGCTTTGGCCTGACGGAAAGTATCAGAAAATCGATGAGGTTACCCCTAATAGCACCCTGTCAGTTAACTATTCGAATGCGCTTGAACAAATAGAGCCTACTGAATTTCTGCTTAGCCCGAATAGCAATGAAACTTCATTCACAGCGGTAGCATCTACCTACACCCATACACAACCTGAACTGGGAGATTTTCAGGTTCAGAGACTGTTAGGTGCTAAGATATCTGAAGAGGGACCAAGACTAAAAAAAGAAGACTTCAACCAAGACGGCTTAGACGACTGGATCGTTTTTGGTTCAACCACAGAAGACGTTCAGTGGAATATTCAAAAGCTAGATGGTTCTTTTGAAACGTATGGTTTGAACGAACTGATCTCTGAAGACCTACTCATTGAAACAGGGAATTTAGCCGATTTAAATAACGATCGTCTTATCGATCTTATTGTTGTTTCGACACACAACGAGTATCAAACCAATAGCTATTATTCTGTTTTACACTTCTTGATCAATAAAGGGACTCGTTTTGAACGTTCTAAGAGTCATCGTATAGATACGCAGGTGAGCGATGTTACTCCCATTGATATGAATGGTGACGGGATGGTTGAACTTTTTCTTAGCGGTAAAGTGAAAATCTTTGAATATCCGCATCCAGACCCTTCTATGTTATTGGTTCAGGAAGGGGATGGCTGGCAAAAACTCGATGATGGCCTTCTAGATTATGGCAATCAAAAATTGGGGTTAGCTTTCGCTGAGGCCTATGACTTCGACTCAGATGGTTTTGATGATTTAATTATTGGAGGTCCTTTTAGACCTATTGAGTGGATGCACAATCAGAATGGCGAGTCGTTCGTAGCGAAGCCGATTCAAGGGTTTGAGAATAAGCTCGGATGGTGGAGATCATTAAGCCTGATCGATTACGATAATGATGGAGATCGAGATTTATTTCTTGGAAACATTGGTCAAAATCACAATTACCATATTGAATCAGATAAGCCACTAAATCTTCTAGTCAAAGACTTTGATCGAAATGGTTTCGAGGAACCCATCCTCTTCGCTCCTAATAAGAATCTAGAAGGTGATTGGGATTCTTATCCAGTTAGTTTTTGGGGGAATCTTTATGGGCAAAGCCCCTACTTTAGAAATCGATTCGAATCGTATCACGATTTTGCCACAGCTACTTTGGAAAGTATTACAGCTGAGCTGGATGCCTTCGAACTTTATGAAATTAACTATGATTCTTCAGTGGTCCTCGAAAATAAAGGTGACGCCAATGTTGTTGCTCAAGAGCTACCCGATCAGGCGCAGTGGGCTCCACTTTACGGATTTGAGAAAGTAGCAAGCCAAGACCAAACTTCTATCTTGGTTGTTGGAAATGACTTCGGAAACGAACCTTTCTTTGGACCTCTTGATGCCCTAAACGGGCTTCAACTAGATTTGGTTGATAACCAATGGACAGTTAATAAGCACTCAAACTTTAATGTGACGGGTAACGCACGTGATCTCATCCGAATCAAAAAGGCGGATAACGGACACCGATACATTGCTTCTCAGAACAATGATCAACTGGTGATTTACGATAAATAGTCTCTATTATTCGAGAGACTTATACGTGTTTATTCCCTTTTTTTCGAACCATTGGATGTGTCTTTCTAGGACTTGCTTATAAGCTTCCCAAGATCTTCGGTCTTTGGTACTCCATGCAATTTCTGCTAGCCCGGGTAGGCGAGGAAACGTCATGTATTCGATGTCTTGTAGATTTTCTAAGGTTTCTGACCATAGCGGAGCCTCAACACCAATAATCTGTTCGGGATCGAGCTGTTCTACAAGAGTTTCTGGATTCCAGTCATAAGATTTTTTTACCGGTAGATATCCTGCCCAATGAAGACCAAGAGGGGTAAGCGAATCGTATTGCATATCTAGATAGGCATGAGCGGCTGGGGAAATAATTACAGAAGCCTTTTTACTTGCTGCCAGACTGGTGTTTTCACTGCTTGCCCAGTACTGTGATATCCCTCGTTCATCGAGATTGGCGTTGGCGATTTCATCCCACCCTATAGGAGTTTTCCCTAGTGCTATTACCTTTTCAAGGGTAAAGTCAACGATTTTCACATAATCTTCATCAGAGGTTACATGAGACTCATCCCCTCCGATATGCAGATAAGGCCCCTCGGTCAGTTCTGCGAGCTCAGTAAATACGTCAGACAAGAAAGTATAAGTGACCTCCTTCTCGGCGCACAGCGTCGAAAAACCTACTTCGGTACCTGTGTAAAGCTCAGTGGCTTTGCCATCGCAGTTGAGTTCTGCGTAGCTCGCTAGAGCCGCATTGGTGTGTCCAGGAATGTCTATTTCTGGAACGATCGTGATGAATCGTTCCTGCGCATAACGTTGAATCTCTTTATAATCTTCTTGGGTCAAATAGCCTCCTTTGCCTCCGCCTACTTCGGTTGCGCCTCCGGTAGTGGTAAGTTCTGGCCAGCTCTTGATTTCTATCCGCCATCCTTGATCGTCAGATAGGTGAAGATGCATGTGATTAATCTTGTACAGACTGATTTGATCAATGACCGATTTAATAGTTTCAACGTTGAAAAAATGTCTTGAAACATCAAGCATATAGCCGCGATAGGTATACTTGGCAGTGTCAGAAAGATCAATAGCCCTCCAAGTCTCTTCGCTCCACAAATGATTGTAAAGTAACTGTCTTAAGGTTTGCCACGCATAAAACACCCCTGCTTCAGAGCCTCCGGTGATTTCAATACGCTCTTCAGATACTTGAAGTCGATAAGATTCTGCATCGAGTGTAGCATCCAAATTTAGAATCAGATTCGCTGACCCTTCTTCCTTTCTCGAAATTTCTATTCCTAGCTCAGTGACTTGCGAAGCCAAAGTTTCTAAAAGTCGGTTCGATATGTCTGGGGCTACCGTTACCCACTCTTTAGTTAGCGAAATTTCATTTTCTCCAGTGCTGGCCTTCGTAACTTCAGGGATGACTACAGAGGTGTTCAACTCTTCGATAGGAGTCGCACAGGAGATAATCAGTAGCAGTGAAAAGAGACTTATTGAGTATTTCATGAGGTTAGTTTTCAATAAAAATAACGTTTAAATGCTTCAATGGCAGCATAATCAGACAAACCTAATGCGCGATAGATTGAAGCTGTTTCACGATTGCGATCTTCGGCGCGTACCCAAAATTCTCTTGGGTCGTTTCCTTGAAACATCACCCCATCTTTTTGAGTTTGATGGTAGAAGATCGCTTTGCGCTTACGTCTTACTTGAGCAGGACTCATCGGTACTGCCATGTCGATTTCATACGGCTCATATTCATGCCAAGCCCCTCGGTATAGCCATAACCAGCAGTCTTTCATAAAGGATTCTTTTTTGAGAGACTTTAGACTTTCAAGGAGGGCTTCAAGGCATAGTTTGTGAGTGCCATGCGGATCGGCAAGGTCTCCAGCGGCAAATACTTGATGTGGACGAATCGACTTAATTAGTCTCGTATGAATATCGATGTCAAATTGGGTAATTGGTGCTTTTTTGATTCCTCCGGCCTCATAAAAGGGGAGGTTTAGAAAGTGCACTTGAGAATCGGATAATCCTAAGTATCGGGTTGCTCCTAAGGCTTCTTTCTGTCGTATGATTTTTTTGATTTTCCTAAGCTCTAGCGACTCGTGTGGATTGCCTTCAAATTCGGATAGTAGGTTTTTGCTTGCTATAAGATCTTGGTTTGGAGCACCATCACACAAGTCATAAGCGACCTCCACAAATTTTCTAGCCTCGTCGTTCGAGACGGCAATACTGCCTGAAGTTTGATAAGCCACATGCACCTCATGACCTTGAGAAATAAGCCTATCGAGTGTTCCGCCCATAGAGATCACATCGTCATCAGGGTGTGGACTAAATACAATCACTCTTTTCTGTTTCGGTCGTTCCCTTTCGGGTCGGTGGGTGTCGTCGGCGTCTGGTTTTCCGCCTGGCCATCCTGTGATGGTATGTTGTAATCGATTGAAGATTTCGATATTTAAATCATAGACCGATTGGGTTTCTAACAGATCTGAGAGTGAGTTCTCGTTGTAATCACTCTCGGTTAGTTTCAGAACTGATTTTTCAGTTTGACGACAAAGCCAAACCACCGCTTTATATTTTAATTCCTTCGTCCACTCACATTGCTGAACGACCCAAGGAGTTTTGATTCGGGTAAGTTCAGAGGCAGCATCTTCATCTAAAATAAAGGTGACGTTTTTATGACCCTGAAGATAAGTAGAAGGGTTTTGGCTACTAATAGCGTCTTCGATGGCTTCTTTTACCACTAAACTCTTCTTCTGTCCCCAGGCAAGAAGCACCACTCGCTTCGCACTCATCACACTGGCAATACCCATGGTGATAGCTTTTCTTGGTACGTTTTCTATGCCTTGAAAAGACTCGGCAGCATCTTCTCTTGTGATATGGTCAAGGGTAATGACTCGAGTTCTTGAATTTAGGTTTGATCCCGGCTCGTTAAAACCGATGTGTCCTGTACGTCCGATACCTAGCAATTGAAAGTCGAGCCCGCCTAAGGATCGTATTTTTTCCTCGTATTCTAGACAGTGCTCTCGAGCTTTCTTCGCTGAGATACTACCATCAGGGATGTTTACATTTTCAGAGTCAATATCCACGTGACTAAACAGATGCTCATACATGAAGTAATGATAGCTGTGGATGCTATCTGCTTGCATCGGAAAGTATTCATCTAAGTTAAAAGTGACTACGTTTTTAAAACTTAAGCCTTCTTCTTTGTGAAGTCTAACAAGTTCTTGGTAGACCGAAATTGGCGAAGAACCGGTAGCTAATCCTAGTACACAAGTCTTCCCCTTTTCTTGTTTTTTTCGAATGAGTTCGGCGATTTCGTGGGCAACTTCAATCGAGGCTTCTTTAGCAGAGTCGAAAATGATATTATGAATTTTTTCAAATCTTGTTTCTTCAAAAATTCCTGGAGATTGGTAAGAAATACTCATAAATGTGGTCTCAATTATTGGGTAGGTATTTTGCAGAAATGTAAATTTTAATCGCTTCGGAACAAACTTTTTTTTAATTTCTTTCCCAGTTTTTGTCAATTTTATAACAAACTAACCCTAATTTAATGAAACAACTGCTTAGCTTTTTGATGATTTTAACCACCTTTCTGGGGTATTCACAGCATTCTATTTTTAATGGTAAAGACCTTGAGGGATGGACGATTAATGGTACCGAAAAATGGTATGTCTCTGACGGTCTACTTATTTGCGAAAGTGGTCCTGATGCTGAATATGGTTACCTAACTACAGATGCCTCCTACGATGATTTCTTGCTAGAGTTAGAATTCAAACAAGAGGCTGATGGTAATAGTGGGGTCTTTTTTCGGTCAACGGTTGACGGTACTATAGTGAACGGATGGCAAGTTGAGGTTGCTCCCCCTGGGAGTGATACAGGGGGTATTTATGAATCTTATGGTAGGGGTTGGCTCATTAAACCTGACCCTGAAAAGGATAAATACCTTAAAATGGGAGAATGGAATACAATGAAAATTCTATGTATCGGAGACCGAGTTCAAACCTTCTTGAATGGACATGAAATGGTCGATATCACCGATGAGAAAATAGGAGATGGTAAAGGAGGTATTGCGCTTCAGATTCATTCAGGCGGAGGAATCAAAGTACTTTGGAAAAACCTTAAAATCACTGAACTATGAAAAAGGTAATTGCACTGATATGTATTGGGTTATTATACTCTTGTTCAGAGCCTTCAAAAACTTCGGAGTGGACCTACCTCTTTGATGGTACGAGCCTCGATGGATGGCGGGCCTATAACGGAGAAGGCTTACCTCCAGGATGGGCCATCGTAGATTCATTGATGACCTTTAAAACCGAGTTTATATCCGAATCAGACTACGACTACCAGGGGAGTAGAGATTTGATTTACGGTGCCAAAGAGTTTGAGAATTTTGAGCTCTACGTAGAGTGGAAAATCCCTCCTGGCGGAAACAGCGGTATTTTCTATCACATCAAAGAGGGATATTCTGGAATTCCTGAAGTTGCTCCTGAGTATCAACTGATCGATGATTTGCATTATACTGACTTTCATGACATTGAAGACTACAATCGAAGTATAGGTATCACCGATCATCCTGAAAAATTACAGCCCATTCAATCTACGGGTGCAGATTATGGAATGTATACTCCTAAAGAAGGAAAGACTTTGCATCCAGCCGGTTCATGGAATAGCACCACCATTCGATTCACCCCTGAAAAAGTAATCTATTATTTGAACGGAGAGGTAATGCTCGAGTTTATTCCTTGGTCAGAAGATTGGAATCAAAGAAAAAATGAAGGTAAATGGGGAATGGCCGAAGATTATGGCAAATACACGAAGGGGTTTATTGGATTACAAGATCACGGCAGTGAGCTATGGTTCAAAACCGTAAAAATTAAAGAATTATAACCATGGATAAACGAACATTTTTAAAAACATCAACCTTGCTTGCTGGTGCAGCAGTATTGCCAGTATGGTCTTGTGTTGGAGCAGAAAAACAAATTAGAACGGCACATATTGGAGTTGGAAATATGGGGTTTGAAGATTTGAAGGCGATTGCTACGCATCCGCAAGTAGTAGTGTCTGCCTTGTGCGATGTAGATCAGAATAATCTTCAGGCTGCTGCCAAGCTTTTTCCAGAGGCGAAGTTGTTCTCTGATTACCGTCAAATGATGAGTGAATTTTCTGGTGGGTTCGATGCCGTGGTTGTTTCAACCCCCGACCACACGCATGCCCCCGCCTCACTTTTAGCTATGGAGTATGATAAGTCAGTGTATTGTCAAAAGCCCTTGTCGCATTACGTTTCTGAATCAAGGGAAATGAGTAAGGTGGCATCAGAGAAAGGGTTGGTTACTCAGATGGGAATTCAGGTACATTCTTTTTATGACTACAAACTTGCTACCCTGCTTATTCGCGGCGGAATCATCGGGAAAGTTTCAAAAGTGATCGCTTGGTCGAATAAAAATTGGGGATATGATGGGATAATTCCAGAAGGTTCTGACCCAGTTCCTGCAACTTTAGATTGGAACTTGTGGTTGGGGACTTCGAAGCAGCGAGACTACAAAGAGGGCTATTATCACCCGATGAATTGGAGAAAACTCATGGATTACGGATGTGCCACACTCGGAGACATGGGGGTCCATATTTTTGATACTCCCTACAACGCCCTCGAATTAGGAGTGCCTTCGACGATTACTAATAATTGTAGACCATCGAACGGTTATGGATATCCAGAAAGAAATATCGTTCACTACACCTTCGAAGGAACTAATTATACCACACCTTCGTTCGAATGGGTTTGGTATGACGGAGTTGAAGGTCCTGAGGCTTCTGAACTTCTCGAACTACCTAATGGTGATCAATTGCCGGATCAAGGGGCTATGTTCATCGGAGAAAATGGCGAACGATTACTGTTGCCCCACTTTATGGAGTTACCTCGTTGGATTATCGATGGCGCTTATAAAGATTATGATATTGCTCAGTACGATCCTGAAAATAGTTTGGGAGAACCGATTCGCAATTATACTGAAGAGTCACCCCTGCACTACCGTCAGTTCATCGATGCTTGTTTAGGCAAGACCGATTGTACTGCCCCTTTTGAGTATGGAGCTAGATTGACAGAAACCATTTTACTTGGAGTAATTGCAGGACGATTCCCGGGTCGCACGCTGCACTACGATAAAGTGAATTCTGCTTTTGAAGAGGCTGAGGTGAATGAATTTTTATCTGGAAATTATAGAGCCTTTTAAATGAAAAATCTTTTTCTGTGTATTTGTTTAGCGAGCAGTTTATCGGGCTTTTCGCAAGATTGGGCCAATATGAACTTTTTTAAAGAAAAGAATCAGCAAGTGGTGGCAGAAGGAAAGCTTGTAGAAGCTGTTTTCATGGGAAATTCAATTACTCAAGGATGGGTCGATATGCGACCTCATTTTTTCACCGAGAACTCTTTTGTGAATCGAGGGATTGGCGGCCAAACCACCCCGCAAATGTTGCTGCGATTTAGGCAAGATGTCATCGATTTAAAACCTAAAGCGGTGGTCATCCTCGCCGGTATTAATGACATTGCCGAAAATACAGGTCCTATTTCTTTAGAAGATATCGCAGCCAACATCGAATCGATGGTTGAATTGGCTAATGCTCATGGAATACATCCGCTAGTGTGTTCTGTATTGCCTGCCAATAACTTCCCGTGGAGACCCGAAATTCTGCCTCGTGAAAAAGTCACTAAACTCAACGAATTATTGCGAACTCTTACTGAGAAACATCAGGTAACCTACGTCGATTACTATGCCTCAACCGTCGATGCAGAAGGGGGATTAATAAGCGAACTTGGATACGATACGGTTCACCCCAATGACAGCGGTTATAAGGTCCTTGAGCCTATCATTTTAGAATCACTACAGAGCGTTCTCCGCTAGATAAAATGCAAAGTGAAAATGGTCGCTGCTTTTTTGTCTTGATTTAAAATGAGATCTAAGTTCACTAAGAGCATCGAAGGCTTCAGCCCGCACTACAGAGTTGGCTTTTTCGTCATCTTTTAATTCGATGAGTCGTTCGACAAGTGAGATCTGCAGTCCTTTTTGAAGTGCGTCTAAAGATTTTGCCTCTTTAACGATTTGATTAGTGAGGGTATTTATCAGATCCTTGGTGCTCAAGGGGTTTCCTTTTACACTTGCCGCACTTGAAATCATCTGATTGAGTTTGTTAGTGCTCAATAGTCGATGAACTAGTGCTTTTTGTAGGTTGCCGATAAGAGGTAATCGACCCTCGTCTTCGAATTGTGAAATCAGGGCTGGGTCGAGGAGCCACATTGGGCTATTCCAAACTTCTCTTTGTAGGGTGTTGAGTGCCATTAGTTGTTCTGATCTAGGAACATTTTCATACACCTGTTCAATCTGACCTTTAACTGCACGGGTTTCACGAACTCCGCCTACAAGATTAGCGACATGATAAATATATCGGCGGTAAACGCTTACCATTTCTAAATAGAGCTCTTTGAGGTCGTCGAAGTTTTGTCCGTCTTCAGTGGTCCAATCTTCTAGATTTTTTGCAACAATTTTGAGGTTCGATAGTCCGTAGGCAGTTGCTTTGATTGGATCATCCCCGATATTTTCGGTTTGTGAATCAGGATCGGTTCCTCCGCTTCCGAATTGATAGATAGGGTTGAGGTTACGCTCACTGACAAAGGCGGCCAACTTTGATTTAATTTCATCATGTTCTTGGCCTGGGAAGTAGCGATACCCCCATTCAATCGCATAATCATCGTAAGGTCCCATTTGGCGGACAAATCGAATATTCTCATCCCCAGGCTGAGCGATATAATTGTACCTAGCGTAATCCATAATGGTCGCAGCTATTCCCATCTTTTGAGTGAAACTACCTGAGCGAAGGGAGTCTACAGGATAAGCAGAGCTTGCCTTCATGTTGTGAGGTAAGCCGAGCGCATGACCCACTTCATGAGCAATTACCCGACGCATCATTTCACCGATTTCTTCTTCAGGGGTGTTTAAGGTGCGTGCCTTAGGATTGGCGGCTCCGGTCTCAAGTAGATATCGGTTTCGATACGAGCGTAAGTGGTTGTGGTACCAGATGACGTCACTTTCTAGAATCTCTCCCGTACGAGGATCTTTAACGCTTGGTCCAGTGGCGTTTCGCGTGGTTGAGGCTACGTAACGTACCACCGAATATCTTACATCTTCAGGGCTGAAGTCAGGATCTTCTTCTTTACTCGGAGGATCTTTGGCAATCACAGCGTTTTTGAACCCTGCTTTTTCAAAAGCTTGGTTCCAGTCTTCAATCCCCTTTTTGAAATAAGGTCTCCATTTTAGAGGTGTAGCTGGGTCCAAATAAAATACAATCGGTTTTTTAGGCTCAACAAGTTCACCGCGTAGATAGGCAGCCTCATCTTTAGGCTCCATTCTCCAGCGTACTGCTACACGATAATTATCAGACTTTAAAGCCTCTGAGGAGTAATTGTATTTCTCTAGCGAAAACCAACCTACTCTGTGATCTGTATATCGAACAGGCATTGGATTTTCTGGAAGTGCAATGATCGAATGATTCATTTGAAACGTGAGGGTTTCAGATTGATTACCTCGAGGCGGACTACCTGCCGGATAGGTTAGGGTATGCGTGATCTCTGTATTTCTTGGATAACTCCTAGCCTTATCGATAAATGATCTTTTTTTATCTAGTCCTCCGATTTTAAAAGACTTCTTTTGGGTTTCTCCCACCACATTAAAACTTGGAGAGTCTTTAGAGAAAAACTCACTGACATCAATAAGGTTTTCACCTTCTTCCATATTCTCTTTTTCAAAGCTGGCTAGAATAGGGTTAAGGTGGTTGTTAACCACACTTTGATAGATCGGATCTGAAGCTTCTGCATTATTGATATAGGAAACCTGTTTTAGTAAAATTCGACTCCCTTGTTTTTCGAATTGAATGATTTGTTCTGCGGTTTTTGATCCTGCATTTCGATAGGCTGAATACCCCGAAGGCAATTGTACATAGCGACTAACCATCAGTAGCGGCTTTTTAAGTACCGAGTCGTTGAATTGAAGAAACAGCTTTTGTTTGCTTTCATCAAAATAGGTGCTAAGCATTCCCTTTGAAGACTCAATTTCTGTAACAATAGAGTCGATCGGTTGTTTCTTCTGAGCGATGATACTATTGCTAAAAAGGCTTAAGACAATTAAAAAAAGTGTTCTCATGATAGATGTATTTATGAGGTCTAGCTAAGATAAAGGCTTTTTATTTTTTTTGATTTACTCCATTGCGTTCGTAGTTGAGGATCGCTCGACCTAGGCCGGCAATAAAGGGAAATCCGATCGAATCGTATTCATAAATATTGTCATTGAAAATTTGATTTTCATTGACATGAACAGTGGCTGTGAGCAGAAATTCAATAGCTGATGCTCGGTCTTGGATGTACGCGGTTTCGGTAAGAGTACCATAAGCATCTCCGACTTTATTGAAGATTCTTACCTCATCGGTCATCGTCCCCTTTTGGTCTCCGTAAATAAAGAACTTGACGTAACTATCATAAAGATCGGGGTCACTACTATAGTCGGGGTCATTACTTTCAAGGGTGTTTCGACTCATCCAATACTGTAGAAACTCGTAGTCCTCTTCAAGTAAATCGAAGCGTTCATCTGAATCAAAGATTTCAGGAAAAACAATCCGTTTTAAAATTCCCTCCAGATCCTGAATACTGATGCGATTTTTCTTTGAGAAATCGAAGGGCTCATTAACTAACTCGTTGTCGTCTAGGTATCCGACCCCCTTGATCATCTTCTTTAGATTTCCATTGCTTATGAGCTCCTTGGCATGAATGCTTTGCTGCTTGTAAAGGGTATCTTGTTCGTGTAAGAAGTAATACTCCCAAGTGGTATTATTGTCTGCCCCAAATAAAAATTTGTGATGAATTGAAGTCTCCTTTAATCCTTTATCTCTTAGTTGGCTATTGATGTAATCGGTGCCTAAAAAGTCAAAGAGGTAATTGTAAGCATCGTTATCACTTACCAGAAAGATCTTTTTAATCAGATGAGCGATACTTAAGGTTCCACTCAAAGCGGTACTGTCTTCAAGGGCGATCGGATGATTATTTCGATCTCTAATGTGAAAGGGGGTGTTTCTATCAATAGCTACACCTTCAGCTTGTAAATCTCTTATTCGTTGAAGCGCTAGGGCAGCCACAGGAAGTTTAGCAGTTGATGCCGGATAGAAATAAGTTTTACTATCCTCAAATAGGGAATAGGTTGTGAATTCGGGGAGATTATTTTCTCTTCTTTTTATTTGGGTGTATCTAATTTGAACTTCGTGTTCATCGGCCAAGTCGAGGACCTTTTTTACTTTGAATTCAGCGTCGATGAGGGCTTGTTCGAGGGGTGTAGGTTGAGTGCACGAAAGCATCGAAAAGCTAAGCGCAATAATGAGGAAGGATAAAACAGGTTTTGCCATTATCTTTGAGTTACAACTAAATGTAAGGATTTACTATGCGAAATACAGATAGCTTATCAGCTTTGGATCGTATTCAAGTAATTGGTGACCGTGTGTTAGTTAAACCTAGAAAAGAGTCTGAACGTACGGCGAGTGGATTATATCTTCCGCCAGGAGTTAAGGAGAAGGAGAAGATTCAATACGGTTATATTGTAAAGTCTGGGCCAGGTTATCCCATTCCTAATGCAACAGAAGAAGACGAGCCATGGAAGGCCGCTGAACAAAGAGTAAACTACGTGCCGCTTCAAGTTAGAGAAGGAGACTTAGCCGTATTTCTTCAGCACTCAGCCTATGAGGTTCAGTATAAAAATGAAAAGTATTTCATCGTACCACAATCTGCAATTTTGATGATTGAACGCGATGAAGAATTATTCTAATCCTATGAAACACATTCTAAACTCATTTACTGCTTTAATCATCTTTACCATCGCAATATGGTTTTTGTCAGCGATTGGTATCATGTTTTTCCTTGATGACTGGTCTGACCGAGGCACATTTGGAGATTTATTCGGAGCGGTGAATGCCCTATTTTCGGGTTTGGCTTTTGCCGGATTGCTCTATTCGCTTATTGAAAACCGCAAGCAGATTTCTTCGCAGCAAGAAGAGCTGTTATTTAATCGTAAAGAGTTATTAAAAGCTCGAAAAATTCAAGAGAAGACTGAAAAGGCGATTGAAGCTCAGGTGGCCCAGATGAGAAATACTGCTCGTCTTAGCGGGTTAAATACCTTGGTAAATTACTTCACCAATACGATTAATGATTCGAAGACCTCACCAGAAGATGTTGAATTGGCTATTGAAAAGCGAAAGAAGGCAATTCGTGAAATTGACCGTTTAATTAAGTGGGCGAATGATGATGTCTTTTAATTTAGATCTGATTTGACCGATTCTCTCGACTTTCGTTTTTTAGAGACGAGTAACGATTTTAGGCAATTAGAACCTTTTGCCGCCTCGATTTGGGAGCAGCACTACACTCCAATTATCGGTGCCGATCAGGTGGCTTTCATGCTGAATAAATATCAAAGTGCTCAAGCCATGTTTGATCAGTTTTCGGCGGGTTACAAGTATGTTGTCGTCATATGTGGGGATCAAAAAGCGGGGTATTTTGCTTATGACAGTAAAGCTGAGAAGGAGGTTTTTATAAGTAAGTTGTACATCCACAAAGATTTTAGAAGAAGAGGGCTAGGTAGGCACATACTCGATTTTATTGCAAAGGAAACTCGTGCTCTAGGGTGTGCGGCGATGACCTTGTCGGTAAATAAGGACAATTCGGATAGTATACAGTTCTACATTGCCTACGGCTTTCAAACGATTAAAGCCCAAAAAGTATGCATAGGCGAAGGATTCTACATGGACGACTATGTTATGAGTTGTCCTGTAGAGCGAGAATAGATTCTTTCCACAGAAAGAAATAAAGGTTATCTCTATTCCATCTTTGCTTCGTAGCTTTGCAAGCCGACAAAAACAGTTATGCAGACAGCCAATCGAAGTATTTTTAAAGGTTTATTCATTTTATTCTTTTTGACCCTTTCAAAAGGTCATGCGTTTCAAAAAGACTCCTTAATCAACCAATTAGAAGAGGTCGTTCTAGACGGGCGACTGGGTCAGACCATTTCGAAACAATCGAAAACGGTAGTGGTGATATCTGCTACCGAATTGAAGCAATCGGGATACACAACGATTGTTGAGGCTTTACAGCAGGTTGCGGGTTTAGACATTCGTAGAAGAGGGGTTGGGCCTACCCAGGCAGATGTTAACCTTAGAGGGGGAACTTTTGATCAAACCTTGTTGCTCATCGACGGAATTCGACTCGAAGATGCTCAGACCGGTCATCACCTTTCAAACTTTTTACTGCCGATCGAATTAATCGAGCGAATCGAAATAATTAAAGGCCCTGCTGCTAGAATTTATGGCCCTAATGCATTTGTGGGTGCGATTAATATTATTACTAAATCCTCGCTACGAGAGAAAGCATTAGCAGCTCTTGAGTATGGTTCTTTTGGTCAGAATGGAGTGAGATTAACCGCTGGCACTTCTGGCGAAAAAGCCTCTCTCATTACACATGCTTCTTTTGCCAATAGTGATGGTTATCGTTACAATACCGATTTCAAGTCTAGAACCGTTGCTTTGAAAAGTGTTATTGACTCAAATCATCCAACTGAGATCCTTGGATTCTTCAATGATCGAAAATTTGGTGCGAATGGGTTTTATGCCACCCCTTCAGCTACAGATCAATATGAAGAGACTCAGGCAAGTTTAATTGCAATAACCCATAAAATGAAAGGTGCGGACTGGAGTCTTACACCAAGAGTTTATTGGAGAAGAGGACAAGACATGTATGAATACATTCGCAATCGTCCTGAAATCTATCGCAATTTGCATATTGCACATAAATTGGGAGCGGCACTGGATGGATCAGTTGAAAACGGCCTTGGCAGCCTCGGGTTTGGGGGAGAAGTTGCATCGATAAGTATTCAGAGTAACAATTTGGGTGAGCGAAATCGAAAAATGGCGAATCTATTTTTGGAACAACGTATTTCTGTTTGGAATAGTCAACTAGACATTACCCCAGGAGTTGTGGTGAACTACTTTTCTACAGTAGGTACAAAGGTTTATCCAGGGCTAGACTTAGGATGGCAAATTAACCCATCCTTACGCGGGTATTTGAACTATGGAAAAACATTTAGAGTACCCACTTTTACCGATCTATATTACAGTGATCGAACAACCTTAGGTAATGAAAATTTACTCCCAGAAATTTCAAATGCGATAGAAATTGGACTTAGAAAGGTAAGTTCAAAGAATCAATGGTCGTTCATTTATTTTAAGCGTAACTCCTCAAATCTTATCGACTATGTGAAGCAAGATGAGGAGGCTTTATTTGAGGCACGAAACATCGCTGATCTTACCACAGAAGGGATCGATTTAAATTATCGTTATCGTTTTGGCTTGTCTAACGCATCCACTCTTTCTCTGTCATATACCTACATGATTCAAGAATTTGGGGAAGATGTTTTCGCCTTTTCTAGATACACCATTGATAACGATCTCAAGCATCATTTTACAGCTCAGCTATCGGGTAGGTTAACTAAAACGACTACCGGTAGTTTAAATGTTAAGTGGATTGAACGTGCATCGGATAGAAGGTATACCGTGGTTGACGCGACCTTAAATCAATCGATGGGGAATTTCAACTTGCAAATGGGCGCTTTCAACCTACTGAATCAATCGTATTGGGAAACGAGCTTTATCCCTATGCCCAGTCGCAATTTTGGACTAAGTCTTAATTATTCGCTCTAAGGGCAGAGTAAAAACTCGAGCAGGTTCTTTTTGGCACGGTTCTTGGCATGAAGGGGTTGATTACGGAGTAAATACACTCCACAACTCTTTTAATGCATGAAACGATCTTTACTTTTACCTATCATAGGAGTGTCTGCACTAATTCTTGCTGTTTTCTTGGCAAATCAGTTAGTGTCCTCGAATAAAACTCCTCAACGTACCGTCGCTAAGACCGTTAAATCGGTATTTGTGCGTCCGGCTGAAAACACCTCTATTCCTCTTGTGGTCTCATCAAACGGGAGGCTTGTTGCTCGACAACGGGTCGAGTTATTTTCAGAGGTTCAGGGTGTTCTTAAGTTCACCGGAAAGGCATTTAGATCGGGTCAAACCTATAAAAAAGGTGAAGTAATCTTAGCCCTCGACGATTCAGAATTTGCAGCTTCTGTTCGATCGGCTAAAAGTAATTTTCTAAATACTCTTAGCACTTCTTTGGCAGATATTGAGCTTGATTTTCCTTCAATTTATCCGAAATGGGAGGCCTATATAACGGCTTATAATATTGATGCGCCTACTGCAGAGTTACCTTCTTTCAACTCAGAGAAGGAGCGGTTTTTTATTAGCGGAAGAGGGATTCTGAACGCGTACTACAATGTTTTAAATCTAGAAGCTAGGCTTGCCAAATACACGATTATCGCACCTTTTGACGGAGCCCTTTCGTTAGCAAACGTAACCGAAGGAAGTTTGGTTAGAGCCGCTCAACCTTTAGGTACCTTCATTGAAAAGGGAGTTTTTGAAATGCCTGTTTCTGTGCCTGCTACCTATGCTGAGAATTTACGAATCGGTAAAGAGGTAACCCTACACAGTTTAGAATCTGATACAAAATATGAGGGCAAGGTAGTTCGAATTAATCCATCGATTGACCAAACTACTCAGACGATTGAGGTAACCCTTTCGGTTATAAATCAACGATTACGTGAAGGCCAATATCTAACTGCTGAAATTGAAATGGAAACCATTGATGATGTGATAGAAATTGATCGTTCTCTGGTTCTTGACTCTCAGGAGATTTTCGTGGTTAGAGAGGGTTTATTGGCTCTAGTTTCTGTTGAGGTGATTCATTACACTGAGAATACGGCAATTATAAGTGGAGTAGCAAATGGTGAAAAGGTACTATCGAAAACCTTGCCTGGAGCGTTCAAGGCCCAGCCGGTGAAAATCATTGAAGACTAGTCGGATGAGAAAATTAATCTCCTACTTTATAAAATATGAGGTTGCGGTAAACATCGTGATCCTCTCATTTGTGATTTTCGGTCTCGTTGGAGCCTTTTCTTTGAACTCATCGTTTTTCCCGCTCTCTGATTCAAAAAATATTTTGATTTCTGTGGTTTATCCCGGGGCATCGCCTCAAGAGATCGAAGAGGGAGTCGTTCTTAAAATCGAGGATAATTTAAAGGGACTTCAAGGAATAGACCGAGTAACTTCTACTTCTCGGGAGAACAGCGGTACCATCAATGTTGAGATTGAAAAGGGTCGAGATATTGACTTTATGCTTCTTGAGGTTAAAAATGCGGTGGATCGGGTGCCGAACTATCCGACGGGTATGGAACCCTTAGTGGTTGCTAAGCAAGAGGTAGTGCGTCAAACCATCAGTTTCGCTATTTCTGGTGATGATATTCCGCTGTCGGTTCTCAAACAGGTCGGACGCCAAGTTGAAAACGATCTCAGAGCCATCGAAGGGATTTCTCAGATTGCAATTACCGGTTACCCTGAAGAAGAAATTGAAATTGCACTGATCGAAGACCAGTTGCTTGCTTACGATATCAGCTTCTCAGAAGTAGCCCAAAAGATTGCCGCGAGCAACCTTTTAATCACTGGGGGTACGGTAAAGGCCGATGCCGAAGAATATCTGATTCGAGCGAATAATCGTCAGTACTATGCCGATGAACTTTCTACCATTGTAATCAAGGGACTACCTGATGGTCGAATGTTACGCTTGTCTGATGTTGCTACAGTTCGTGATCGATTCGCAGAGTCTCCGAATGCCACCTATTTTGATGGAGAACGTGCAATCACAGTAACCATTACCTCCACGAATACTGAAGATCTTATCGGAGCTGCTGAGGCGGTTAAAGAATACATCGATGTTTTTAATCAAAAGGCTTCGAATGTGAAACTCACTGTAGTAAACGATCTATCAACTACACTTACTCAGCGTACCGAATTACTCACCGAGAATGCCATTATGGGGATGATTCTCGTTCTGGTATTTCTATCCTTATTTCTAAATACGCGTTTGGCATTTTGGGTGGCATTTGGCTTACCTGTTGCATTCTTAGGGATGTTTGTGGTTGCTCCATTCGCAGGGGTTACCATCAATGTACTTTCGCTCTTTGGAATGATCATCGTGATCGGTATTCTAGTAGATGATGGAATTGTAATTGCCGAAAACATCTATCAACATCACGAAAAAGGAAAATCACCAGTTCAGGCTGCTATTGAAGGTACTCTTGAGGTGATTCCTCCGATTGTTTCAGCCATTCTAACGACGATTTTAGCCTTCGGCATCCTTCTATTTTTAGATGGTCGAATCGGAGAATTCTTCTCAGAAGTATCTGTGATCGTGATTCTGACTTTGGTGGTATCACTCGTCGAGGCATTGATCATTTTACCTTCGCACTTAGCGCACTCAAAGGCGCTTAAGCCTCAACAAGAACCAAAGACTTTAATCGGTAAAGGGTTTGCGAAGATGCGCGTAATTAACCAAATGGGTGATCGCGCGATGGTATGGATGCGAGATCAATTATACATGCCATTCTTGAAATTCGCATTAAAAAATTCATTCTTCACTTTTGCGATTTTCTTAGCGCTTTTAATCAGCACATTCGGATTCATTGGAGGAGGAATTATTCAAACCACCTTCTTCCCGAGAGTTGCTTCTGACCAGGTAAGTATTAACCTTCAGATGCCTAACGGAACGAATGAGAAGGTAACAGATTCAATCATTCGCCTTATTGAAGAGAAGTCCCTCATCGCTAATGAAGAGTTTACGGCCACCTATCTAGAAGGTACTGACAAACAGCTTTTCGAGAATATTATCTTAAGATTAGGGCCTGGTTCGTCTACGGCGAGTTTACAGATTAACTTACTGCCTGGAGAGGAGCGTCCAGACGCCATCAAGGCAAACTTAATCACTACTAGAATAAGAGAATTGGTAGGGCCAGTCGCTGGGGTCGAGAGTTTGGTATATGGATCGGGCGGAAACTTTGGAGGTTCACCAGTCAGTGTTTCTCTTTTAGGAAACAATATTCAAGAGCTCAAGGAAGCTAAAAATCAATTGAAACAGGCAATGCTCGACAATGCGCTTCTCAAAGATGTTTCTGATAATGATCCTGCCGGTATTAAAGAAGTGCGACTTCAATTAAAGAACTCTGCTTATTTACTTGGGCTCGATTTGAGAACGATTATGGCACAGGTGCGCTCGGGATTCTTCGGAGCACAGGCACTTCGTTTTCAGAGAGGTCAAGATGAAATCAGAGTCTGGGTTCGCTACGATCGTGAAAATCGCTCTTCACTGGCTGATCTAGATGAGATGAGAATCAGCACTCCTTCTGGAGGACTCGTACCGCTCAGAGAAATTGCGACCTACGAAATTGTTCGTGGGGAAGTCGCTATTAATCACCTCGATGGTCAGCGTGAGATTCAAATTAATGCTGATTTAGATAATCCAGATACCACCACGGCAACAGAAATTTTGGATTGGATTAAAACTGATGTTATGCCAGATATATCGGCGAGATATCCGACTGTTACTCCTTCTTATGAGGGTCAAAACCGCGAGGCTGGCAAACTCGTTGACTCACTTCGACTCGTTGGATTAACCGCTCTTTTCCTAATATTTGTAGTGATTTCATTCACCTTTAGAAGCTTTTCTCAGCCCTTACTTCTTCTAATGTTGGTGCCTTTTAGCATTACTGCGGTAGCATGGGGTCATAAGATTCACGGATTCCCGCTGAATATTTTATCGCTACTAGGGATCATCGCTCTTATTGGAATTATGGTTAATGACGGACTCGTTCTTATCGGAAAATACAATACGAATTTGAAGGCCGGAATGAAACTTGAGAAAGCCCTTTTCGAAGCGGGAAGATCTCGCTTTAGAGCTATTTTCTTAACCTCGATCACTACCATTGCTGGTCTTGCTCCTTTGTTACTTGAAAAAAGTAGACAAGCACAATTCCTAAAGCCTATGGCCATTGCCATTGCTTACGGTATCGGATACGCCACCATTTTAACCTTGGTGATGCTTCCTATTTTCTTGCTATTTGGTAATCGAATCAAACTGGCAATTCACTATTTAAGAACTGGCGAACGCATTGCTCCACGATTAGCTGAGCGTGCAGTTAAAGAACACCTACAAGATGAAGATTAAGTTTTTTTTCATAGCAGCATTAGCACTTGGGTCGGTATCGGCCCAGGAGCTTTTGACTCCAGAGCAAGCACTATCGCTTACCTTAGAAAACAACTTTGGGATATTAGTTTCAAAAATTTCTGAAGCACAAGCAGAGAACAATGCTTCTTTACTGAACACAGGCTTCTTGCCAACACTGACGGCTACCTCAGGAGCAAACATCGCTAGAGATAATCAAGAAGCGGTTTTTCAAGATGGTAATTCGAGAACGGTCGATGGTGCCGAGACCAAACGCTATAACGCTTCAGTAAACCTTAATGTTACCCTTTTCGACGGCTTTGGTCGATACTATAATTATCAGCGGCTTAAGGAGCAGTATGAACTTTCAGGTTTACAGGTAAGGCAAACCATAGAACAAACACTTCTACAATTGTACGCGGCTTATTACGAGGTTGCTCGATTATATGAATCAGTTCGTATTCTAGAGCAAACTTTTCAAAACTCTAAGAAACGCCTGCAACGCGCAGAGAAGCGTTTTGAATTTGGTAGTGTAACGGGTTTAGATGTCTTGAATGCAAAGGTAGATTTAAACTCAGATAGCATTAGTCTCTTAGGACAACGTCAAGCGTTATTGAATGCTAAAAGGAGCCTAAACACCTTGTTAGCAAGGGATCTAGAAACTGCATTTGAGGTGAGCCCAATGGTTGCCTTCTTATCTGTTAAAGAGCTTCAGAATTATAAAGAGTCGTATCAGGCGAATAACACTCGACTATTACTAAATCGTTCTAATCAAGAGATTAGCGAACTGGGTTTAAAAGCTCAAAAATCAACGTTAATCCCTAGACTATCGGCCAATGGAGCATATGGTTATTCAGAAGGACAGTTTCCAGCAACAGGGTTCTTAGCTTCTAACAATACCGTTGGTTTAAGCGCAGGAATTAATCTGAACTGGAATCTTTTTCAGTCAGGCTCGCAACAAGTTGGAATACGAAATGCGCGTCTAGCGCTAGAGGCAACTCAACTACAAGAGAAGCAAATTGAACAAGAGGTACTAAGAGACCTTCGAAATGCAGAAGGTAATTACCGAAATGCTCTTGAAGTATATCGTCTTCAGCAAGAAAATGTTACCACTGCTTCAGAAAACTATCGTCGCGCTCAATCCCAATTCGAACTCGGTCAAATCACCTCTATCGAACTTAGACAGGCACAAATCAATTTACTTAATGCAGAGCTTGTCGGGATTCAATCGAAGTTCTCGGCTAAGCTAGCTGAGTTAGAGTTTCTGAATCATTGTGGGGTTTTACTCGACGTTAGTATCTAGCGAACCTTTGCTTTTTTGATCAGGCGAGCAAATAGTCCTGGTAGGTAGCGTTTGACGTAGGCTGCGTAGCTTTCACGTCCGATATAAACTTCACGTTTATTTTTTGCGATGGCTTTTATGGTTTTTTGAGCGCAGGTCTCGGCACTTATTCCTTTAGCTTGTGCATCATCCATCGAACCTAAACTGGTTCCATCTCCTGTAAGGGCGTTGATCGAGACTTTTGTCTTGACAAACCCTGGAGCTGCGAGGGTCACTCGAATTCCTTGGTCTTCAAGTTCGGCTCTAAGACTATCAAAAAATCCATGTAAGGCGTGTTTTGACGCGGCATATCCTGAACGATACGGGGATGCAAAAACTCCGGTAAGGCTGGTAATTATTGTAAAATGGCCTTGCTTTTTCTCTAAAAAGTGCGGAAGAATGGCCTTAGTAAGAGAAACAGTTCCTAGGTAATTAATGGCCATCAGCTTTTCATCTACTGAGAATAAGGTGTCCTTTACCAAAGATCGCTGGCTTATACCTCCGCAGTGAATAAGGTGATCGATAGGACCATGGTTTTTAATTACTCGGGCTACAATCGAATGATGCGATTCAAAGTCACCAAGATCAATGGGTTCTAAATGAACTGAAGAGCTGGCACATTTATTTTTAGTCTCTTCTAGTTCGTCAAGATTTCGAGAAGAGAGAATGAGATTGTTTTCATTAGCGAGTTGTACGGCGAGTGCTCGACCGATTCCTGATGAGGCTCCGGTAATCCATATAGTCTTTTCTCTAATCATCTTTTTTGTTCTAAGATAAAAAAAGCCACTCCATGAGTGGCTTTCACGTATGAATCTTTAATTCTCGTTATACGAGTTCTTTGTCGATGATCTCTTGCAGCGCATTTTTTGGTAGTGCTCCTGCCTGCATCATGGGTTGGCGATCTTTAGGGATGAATAAGATGCTAGGAATACTTCTAATTTGAAATACTGCAGATAGTTCTTGTTCAATTTCTGTATCTACCTTATAGATGATGACATCAGGGTTCTCATTACTTAGTTCTTCAAGAATTGGAGCGACCATCTTGCATGGGCCACACCAATCGGCGTAAAAGTCAATAATGGCTGGCTTATCACCTTTATAGTTCCACTCTTTTTCAGCGGTATAATCAAAGATGTCTTCTTTGAATTTCTGTGTCGTTAATTTTACAGTAGGCATGTGCTTATTTTTTACAAAGATAGACCTTCAATTATCCCTTTTCTGTTACTTAGGTTACTTGCCATTCAGAGCTCCAATTCCTGCTTCAAAAAGTAGTTTGTTTAGGTTAGGGATGGCTTCTGATTCTAATCGATCACCTTCGGCTTTTAGAAAAGACCACTCCTTATTGAGTTCTTCAATCACTCGTTTGGTGCCTTCAGTTACTCGTGGCTCTGAAGAGTCTGCTTCATTGAATGCTCGGATATAATTAGCCGTAAAACCATTCTCATAGTTTTCTACATCATCGTAAGCCTTACTTAGTCGTTGAACCATTTTAGCATCCCAATCATTCAGTTCTTTTTGTAAAGCTTTAGCTTGGGCCTTTAGTTCTCCAGGCAAACTACTAGTGATAAGTTTTTCTAGCTGTTTTGAGAGGCTGTGAAGTCGATTCGTTTGACGGGTCATTTCGTTATAGTTAGCCTCAGCAGCCTTCATGAAAGAATCATACATTTCCCACTGTTCTTTGGTCGTTTTTGAGAGTGGACTTGCAACGACTTCTAAAGGCTGTTTAATTACCTGGTCTTTGAATTTAAGTTCAATTTGGTATTGTCCTGGGCTGACTTTGTGACCTCTGAAACTGGCCTCGATATAAACTTCTGGCACGCCTTCAAGGTTAGGGTGTCTTAAGTCCCAAACAAAACGATTGAGCCCTTCTTTTTTAGGGAGAGTAGGTTCGGCTGAAGGGTATCCGTCGTATGAGACATAGTTGGCGTCTTCTATAGAGCTAAAACTCCTTATCATTTGACCTTCTTCGCTATAAAGGGTGAGGATGACCTCCTCATCTTCTGAAAGCGCCGGTAAGTGATAGTAAATGGTGGCTCCACTCGCCGGATTTACTCCTTCAAAGTCATCTGTACCACTCGGATCGCTGCTATTCATGCTACTATACCAGTGTCCAAGCATTGCTGTTTTGGGTGGATAAAGCGTTTGAACACCCCCACTAGCGTAGGATCGAATGATATTTAAATCGTCTAAAATCCAAAACGATCTTCCTTGGGTAGCGATTACTAAATCATTTCCTTTAACGAGAAGATCGGTAATCGGTACTACAGGTAAGTTGCGCATATATTTTTCCCAATGTGCTCCAGAGTCTGTTGAGATGTATAGCCCTAATTCAGTTCCTGCGAATAGTAAATTGGGTACCTCTGAATCTTGACGTATTACTCGGGTATAGGCGCCGTAAGGGATTCCTTCGTTGATGGCTTCCCATGACTTCCCGCCGTTTTCAGTTTTGTATAAACCGGGATGGTAATCTCCGAACTTATATCTTGTGGTTGCAATAAATAGGGTGTTTTCATCATGCGGAGACACCTCGATAACGTTAATTAAGGTTTCTTGAAGTTTCTTAGGAGTAATATTGGTCCAGGTCGCTCCTCCATCGATAGTACGATGAATTAGCCCGTCGTCACTTGCGGTGTAAAGTGTGCCGGGTTGACTTGATTCTGTGAGGTAGGTTAGCGTGCCGTAATTTTCTGCCCCTACTGCCTCATTGGTATAAGGAAGTCCTCCTTTACCCTGTTTTGCATCTTGATCTCTGGTAAGGTCTGGGGAAATTATCGTCCAGTTCTGACCTTCATCTATGGTTTTTAAAACGTATTGTGCTCCATGGTAATAGGTATTTTCTTCATGAATAGAACGAATGATAGGAGCATTCCAGTTGAATAGATATTTCATATCTCTTGCAGCTAGACCAAGGTATTGTCTGGGCTCGTTTATAATGTTTGTGCTAGCAAGACTCGTCATGTCAGTAATGTCGATGGAGCCGAGATAGCTGCCCCCCATGGTTTTTTGAGGGTTATTCGGATCAAAGGCTACAAAGGCGCTTTCTCCACCTGCTGCATACTGCCAGTGACGTTCACTAATACCGCCCATGCCCAGAGCAATCGTCGAAATTCTTAGCGATGTGTTGTCTTGTTGGCCGGCATACAGGTTGTACGGCCATAGATTATCTGCAGAAACTCGATAGAGTTGTGCGGTTGGCATATTATCCTGGTGCGTCCAGTTATCACCATCATCAAAGGTTATAGATACTCCTCCGTCGTCTGCGATGGCTCGGTTCTTTGGATTATCGGGGTTAATCCACATGTCGTGATAATCCCCGTGATATCCGTCAATGACTTTGAAGCTCTTACCTGCATCTGTAGAGTAGAGGTGCGGAGCACTTAAAACAGTTACTGCTTCCCTGTTTTTTGGGTCTGGAAATACTTCGATATAGTACCATGCCCTTTGAATGAGTCGGTGATCATCGCTTACTCGAGACCAAGACTCTCCTGCATTTTTAGATAAAAATAAACCTCCAAGCTCCTTATTTGAATCACTTTCGATAAGGCTATAAACCCAGTTTGAATCAGCTCTAGAGACTGCGATAGACATCTTACCTAAGGCTGTAGGAAGGCCGTTTTCGAGTCGTTCCCAAGTCTCACCTCCGTCGGTAGATTTATATAAACCGCTGCCAGGGCCTCCCGATCTGATCTCCCAGGGTGAACGCTGATAATCCCACATCGAAGCGTAAAGCATCATAGGGTTGTTCATGTCTAAAGACAGGTCGCTCGCTCCGGTGTTTTGATCTACATGCAACACCAACTTCCACGATTTACCACCGTCGATACTTTTATAAATTCCGCGTTCTTTATTGGGTCGGTAAAGGGCACCTTGTGCTGCCACAAATACAATATCAGGATTGGTCGGATGAACTACTATTCTAGATATGTTTTCAGTGGCCTCTAGCCCAAGATGACTCCAAGTATTACCGGCGTCATTTGATTTGTAAACTCCATTTCCGTAGCTCGTCATTACTCCTCGAGGAGCGTGCTCACCAGTTCCCGCATAGATAATATTGGGATTCGATTCAGAAGTGATGATGGCTGAGGTGGCACCGACTGAAAAATATCTATCCGAAATATTTTCCCAGCGATGACCGGCATCAGTAGTTTTCCAAATACCACCTCCCGTGGTAGCCATATAATAGGTAAGCGGATCACCTTTTACTCCTGAGACTCCGTTCGCTCTTCCCCCACGAAAGGGACCGATATTTCTGAAAACTGTGGCGTCTAACTGTTTTTCAATGGATTGTGAGAAGCTTGAGGTTACTGCAAGCAACGACAGGGCATAGATGAAATGCTTCATAGAATGAGAAATTAACCGAATGAATTTAGGGATTGTTCGCTATCGACCCTAATTACTTCTTCTCTTTTTGATAGAAAGATAAATAGAGAGTAAGCCGATGATAAGGGCAGCTGAGGTTAGGCCATAATAACTGGTGGTCAGACCATAGGTTTCGGCAGTTATCCCTAAAATTACTGGCCCTGTAAGAAATCCCGAATATCCGAATCCTGCTACAATAGCGATGGCCTTGCTCGAAGGGATTTCGTCTTGCTTACCCGCCATTCGAAATAGTTCGGGGACTAATACTGAAAAGCCTGCTCCTATAATGGCAAACCCAATAACGCTAAAGGTTGAATCGGCAGTTAATACACCGAGGTATCCGATAACAGAAGTCAGTATCCCTAGAATTAAGACTTTTTCTGAGCCTAGTCGGGTGCTAAGCCCGTCTCCCAAGAATCTCCCGAGAGTCATTGTGATGGAGAACACTAGAAATCCTGCCCCGATCCATGCGGTATTTACTTTTACAATCTCTTCAAGGTATAATCCGCTCCAGTCGACAATAGCCCCTTCACTTCCCATAGCTACTAACGATATTAACCCTAACATAATTAGAGGTCTTAGTGCGTTTGATGGTCTCTTGCTTCCTTTTGCAATTGGTGCAGTCACCGATTCGTATTGTTTACTTAACGAGTAGTTGGGTATCGCAATAAGCAGGACAATGAGTAAGCTGTGTTCCACCGGTGCATTCAAAATAGGAATCAAAAAGGTTCCTAGACCCGCTGCCACTCCGCCTAAACTAAAAAAGCCATGCATCGCGGCCATTAAAGTTACTTTGTCGTCTTTTTCAATTTGAGAAACCGTGGCATTCATCGATACATCGAGAAAGCCTTGTGCTGCACCCACCAAGAATAGAGTAATGCAAAGGGTAATATAACTATGAGCTAAATAGGGGCCAACACCGAAAACGGAAAGTGCGAGCAGTCCTAGTTTCGTAGATCTTCCGCACCCGAGAACATCGTTGATTTTTGGAGCTAACGTTAGAATGAAGAAGTTACCGAGGGCCATTGCAAAAATGGCAAGGCCTAATTCAGACTTGTTAATTCCAAGGGTCTCCTTAATGGTCGGAATATAGATGGCCCAAGTTCCATAAATCAAATTGAGACACATAAAGGCATAGGCAGGTGCCCAATACCGACGATTACTTAAAATAAGACCCAGTGAACTCATCGAAAAAATAGTCGTTGATTGACTGCCGCAAAGATGAAAAAGATTTGATAAGGAGCTAATGAATCTTAATGCTTAAATTCACCTTTTCAAAAGAATTGGTATGAAAGAACAGAATTTTAAAAATCACACGCGAATGGTTCCTGGATTTCACGGGGCACTTTTCGTTCTCATACTCCTTTTTGCGGGAGGTACATTGAGTCATCTCATCTTCTCATCAGAGGATAACTTTTACATCGCTACTTTGTTACTCGTGTTGTTCCCGATCCTCATTCTATTTATGTGGTTCACCAGAACCTTCGCACTCAAGGCGCAAGATAGAGCGATCAGAGCCGAAGAACGCTTGAGATATTTCATATTAACAGGTAAAACATTACCCACAGAACTGAGATTTTCTCAGATAATCGCCCTTCGATTTGCCTCAGATGAGGAATATTTAGAGCTTCTAGATAGAGCTATTAAAGAGCAGCTTTCTTCGAAAGAAATCAAGGCCCAAATTAAAAATTGGAAAGGGGATTATTATAGAGTATGAGAAAATCAAAGACCTTTTATCGCGCATTAGTTAGTGTATGCTTTGTTGGGCTATCCTTTCAAGTTAAAGCTCAAACATCTTTCGAATTCATGCCTGCTGGTCAGCTTAATTTTATGATCGACGATGAGCAATCGTTTTATTTAAATATTGGAGGGCCGACACTTTATTTATTCGATTCCCCCAACAGTAAATCTGGAATTGTGTTTACGCCTTCTTTAAAATTTAAAAATGAAGAAAGTTTAAAGGTTGCCCCTGCCAATGGAGCCGGGGTTTTTTGGCAAAGCAAAAAATCTGGTTTAAAACTGACCTTTTTAGGATATTATGATTCTGCTAATGAACCTTGGAATCTCGCTTTCGGAATCGGAAAGATCTTGAAACTTCCTAAGAAACAATAGTTTTTGTTCGCTACAGAAAACTGATTATCAATTAATTGAAATAATCGAGTACCTTAACTAGATGAAAGTACATGATTATTTTGCAGTGATTTTCTCCTCGAGAAATCGTGAGACGGTAGAGCGTATTACGCTTTTTCTTTCTTTAATAGGTTTTGTTATTCATGCCACACTAATTGGAGTCAATTCATTTTTTGACTTTGAGTTACTCGACAGAGAACTACTCAAAAATCCCATTAGCGCAATCTATACTCCATTTTCGTTTATTCTCATCTATGAGACCTTCTTACTGGTGTATTATTTGCCGCGATCGTTTACCACATCACTGATTAAACAGTTTGAGATTATATGCCTCATTCTGATTCGAAAGGTCTTTAACGATGTTACTTTAATCGATTTTCCGAATGCTAGTTTTGATGATACATCACTGATCAATCTTTTGGTCGACTTAGGTTGCGTATTGTTACTCATGTTAATTATCGTTTGGTTTCATAAAACTAATCGTAGAATTATTGAACTAAGTAGTAAAAATGTAACCGAGGAGAAAGAAACCTTTCCTTATTTTAAAAAGGCGATTGCTGTTATTCTATTGATCGTTATTCTTGTAGTTAGTGTAATTCACCTCATTGATTTTGTGTATTTAGAAATCGATGGTGAGCATCTGATTAAGGGTATGAATAATAATCTCAATACCATATTTTATCAAGATTTCTTTACACTTTTGATTTTATCAGACGTTCTGATTCTTTTGCTTTCTTATGGCCTCACTTCGAACCATTTTAAGCTTTTACGGAATACAGGCTTTGTCATTTCTACGATACTTCTTCGTTTATCTTTCGGAGCCCAAGGCGTTATGAATGCCTTATTAATTATTCTTGGTGGCCTTTTTGGTTACGCGATTATTAGGCTTTACTACAGTTACTTAAATACCTCAACTAACTAGTTTTTTCAATGAAACGAATTCTATTATCTATTCTATTTTTTCAGGCTTCACTGGCTCAGGATTATTTTCTAAAACGATTTGAACCTTATCAGTCGAATATTTCAACCCCAGAATCTTTTCTTGGTTATGGTATTGGAGAACAGCACACTAGACACGATCTCATTGTTGAGTACTTAGAGAAGCTAGCGGAGCAAAGTTCTCGTGCGACCCTTATCGATTATGGTAAGACTCATGAGGGTCGTAGACTCATTATGCTTGTGGTCTCTAGTGAAAAAAATTTGGATCGATTAGAAGAGATAAGAACCGAACATTTAAAGTCGGTAAATCCACTATCGAAAGAGTGTACGGATCAGGAACTCCCGCTGATTATTAACCTTGCCTACAATGTGCACGGAAATGAGCCTTCTAGCTCAGAAGCTGCGTTACTATCAGCTTACACACTTACCGCTTCAACCAATGCGGAGGTTGCTAATTTTCTGAAGCATGCGGTGATTTTTATAGACCCAACAATTAACCCTGACGGAAGAGATCGACATACTTATTGGGCAAACATGTATAAAGGCTCCCCGCTAGTGGCAGACCCTCAAGACGCAGAGCACAACGAGTACTGGCCGGGGGGGAGAACCAATCACTACTGGTTTGACCTCAATAGAGATTGGGTGTTAGCCGTAAACCCAGAGAGCCAAGGCAAATTAAATTGGTATCATCAGTGGTATCCGAATGTGGTCACTGATTTTCATGAAATGGGATCTCAGAGTACTTACTTTTTTGAGCCGATGAAACCTAATGGCTCGCTTGACCCGATCATGCCTCGTGAAAATTATGAAGACTTGAACGAGTTATATGGAAGTTATTTTTCGAAAGCCTTAGACTCGATCGGGTCTTTCTATTTTACTCGAGAGGCCTTCGATGGTACCTATCCAGGATACGGCTCTTCTTATCCTGACTTGCAAGGAGGGCTAGGTCTTTTGTTTGAACAAGCAAGTTCGCGAGGACTTAAACAGACGACGGCCTTTGGTGAAATCACCTTTCCCTTCACGATCCGCAACCAATATGTATCGAGTATGACCACCCTAAAGGCTGCTGTCGATAACCGTCAGATGATGCGAGCTTATCAAAAGATGTTTTTTGATTCGGCTATTTCTAGAGCAGCTAAAGACCCGGTTAAGGCTTATCGTTTTTCTGAGCCAGATAGAAATAAAGCAAAGGCGTTTTTAGAGCTTATGGAACACCATAAAGTGGCTGTTTACAAGGAGGGTAATGACTACGTGGTGCCTACCAAACAGCCCCAATATCGAATGATTCAAACCGCCTTTGAGACCTATGAAAAATACAGAGATAGTGTTTATTACGATGCTTCAGCGTGGTCGCTAGCTAATTTTTATCAGTTGAATTACCGAGGGGTTTCAAAATCACCTTCTTTGGTAAAGCCGATAAGCTCTTCAGATTTACTTATTGAGACGGAGGTGGACGACAGTGCATATGCCTACATTGTTGACGCTTTAGATTATAATGTCCCTGCGTTTACTCATGCCCTTCAGAAGCAAGGAATTGTGCCTATGGCAGCTTTTAAGCCTTTTGAGGTAAATACCGAAGAGGGTAAAGTGAATTTTAGTTACGGATCCTTAGTAATTCCAGTATCGCTTCAAAAACTATCTAAAGAGGCTCTAGCTAAGATTGTAGCGCGTGAAGCTTCTAGATTGAACCTGAAAGTACATTCGGCAACCACCGGATGGAGCACTTCAGGCATTGATTTGGGTAGCCGCTCTATGCGACCACTTAAACAACCTAAAGCTGCGATGGTCATTGGAACAGGAACTCGATCTTATGAAGCGGGTGAAATTTGGCATTTGTTAGATACTCGAATAGACATGCCTATCACCAAACTCCCTGTTCGCAATCTATCGAGAGTTTCACTTGATCCGTACAATGTACTTGTTTTAGTGTCGGGAAATTACCCAGAATCATTTCAAGAAAGATTAAAAGATTGGGTGTCTAGAGGAAACACGCTCATCACTATTGGAACAGGCTCATCTTGGGCAATCAATTCTAAATTGGTTAATGAAACTACCCTTGAAAAGGTAAAAGATTCTACCACCCAGTTACCTTATGTTGAAGCCAGTGAACACCGTGGTAGAGAATCTCTCGGAGGGGTGTTTATTAAAGCTAAAATCGATCGAACACATCCGGTTGCCTTTGGATATTCTTCGGATGAACTCGCTTTTTATAAGAACAATACGGTATGGTTATCACCCAGTGAGAACGCCTATTCAACGGTAGCGAAATACACAGAGAACGCCCATATCGATGGATATATTTCTAAAAAGAACCGTAATGAATATCTCTCCAAAGCTGCCTCGATATTAGTAAGTTCATTAGGTTCAGGAAGAGTGGTAATGTTTGCTGATAACCCGAACTTTAGAGGAACCTCTTATGGGATGAATCGGTTCTTCTTAAATGCACTATTTCTTGGTGAACACATCAATACACCTTGATTTACTGCCTTTTGGTAAGAAAATCTTTAGCCTCTTGAATTTCGCTTAGGGGTTGAAGGCAAGTATTGTCAATACAGATGTAGATTAAAGTTTCATCAGCTACAAAGCGATTTTTAAATAAAGGTGATTCTTCACTCTCCTCGCTGCTATGCAATGTCAAGGTATTGGCAAATTGCTTGATCAATAGTTCTTCGGCAAAAGATTTAGCCTCTTCACCCATTACCACAACCTCATAAAAAGGATGCTGACTATGAAGTAGATTGTTGGCCCAACTCGGGAAGAAACCCACGCTTTCAATCACCCAAGGCTGAATAGCCATGACCATTGCTTCATGACGTTTCTTGTACGATTCTACTCCGGTGATATGTGAGAGGTAATAAAGCGTTGACGAAAGGGATGCGTTCGGATTTGGTAAGACCCCATCACTTGAATTAATAATTCTAGGAACGCCGCTCGATAGGTTCTTGGGGCTGTTGGCAAAAAGTGGAGATTCACTCATCTCAAAACGATCGATGGCGATATCCGTAAGTTCGATGGTAGCTTCGAGGTAGTATTTTTCTCCAGTAATTTGGTAGGCCGTTAGTGCTGTCTTTGCTAAGAACGCATAATCTTCTAAAACAGCATTACTAGAAGGATCTCCGGCAACGTGCCTAAGAGATTTTGAATCACTGAGAGCTGCATTTAATGAAGCCTTTGCCTGATCTAAAATTGCTGCCTCACCCGATGCCAGATAATAGTAGAATAGCCCTTCTATCGTTAGGGCATTCCACGAAATAATGGCCTTGTGGTCAATCTCAGGAGCAACTTTAGAAGCTCGTCTTTCATTCAAGGTTTTTATGATTGAATTACTTGACGGCTGGGCGGGTAAATGAAAGGACTCTGAATCAAACTCAAACCTTGTTATCTTGTTGAGTACTTCTTCTCCGAATTCTTCTTTAGAAAACAAATAGTAATAGCCTTCTTTTCCTTCACTTTCGGCATTTTGTGAGGCAGAAAAGAGCTCTGAATCCAATTTCAAGGTTTCGAATAGATACTTTGAAATCAGTGATGCAGTTTCTAAAAAGAGCGGTTCATTATACTTTAGGTAAGCCCTTGAATAGAGCTTGAGTAATTGCCCATTGTCGTAGAGCATCTTTTCAAAATGAGGTATATGCCATTTGTCATCGGTGCTGTACCTAAAGGCTCCTCCATTGAGGGGGTCGATGAGGCCTGATTGTGCAATCCTTTTTAGCGTAGAGAAAATGAAGTCTTCGATTTCTGCTGAGGGGTTCAGCTCGTTATAATCTAAAAGAAACTCCAGTTGAGGCGGATTTACAAATTTCTCTTCTGCGCGAATTCCCCCGTAATCAAAGTCCCACTCTGACATCCAGGTTTTAAGACTTAACGCTAGTTCTGCTTTATCTAAAAGTTCAGAATTGTCGCTTACTTCGATGGGTTGTGTTTGATTGATTAAACCTTCTTTGACCATTCTAGCGTAATCGAACAATCGATCTTTATTTTTTTCTAATTGATTGATGGTTTTGTTCAAGACCTCAATCCACTCTTCTTTACTGTGGTAGGTTCCTGCGTAAAACGCTTCACCTTCAGGAGTGGCAATGATGTTTAGTGGCCATCCGGCAGGACTTCCCGTGATTAGTTGGGCGGCAGTTAGATAGTAGAAATCAATATCTGGCTTTTCTTCGCGATCTACTTTAATCGAGATGAAATGTTGATTCATAAGATCAGCAACCTCATCATCAGAAAAAGACTCCCGCTCCATGACGTGACACCAGTGGCAAGAGGAATATCCGATGCTGATAATAATTGGTTTCTGCTGTTTTTTGGCGATGGATAAAACTTGCTCGCTCCAAGCTTGCCAATGAACCGGGTTTTCTGAGTGTTGCAATAGGTACTCGCTTCGCTCTAAATCGAGATTGTTTCTGTGAATAATCGACTCGTTTTCAGCGCAAGAATTAAAGAGTAGAAAGAGTACCGCTAAGAAACTAAGTTGCCTGCTATAATTTTTTAACATTTCAATATTTTGTAAGTTGCAATCATGGCAAAACACCTTCTCTTTTTAAGCGCAATTATACTGCTAACTTCATGTTCAGAGCGAAAAGATACCATTTTTGAAAAATTGGAGTCTGCAAATACTGGCTTGGTCTTTGAAAATCGATTAACACACAATGTTTCTAATCGACAAAATCTATTCGACTACGACTACTTCTATAATGGTGCAGGTGTTGGGGTAGAAGACCTAAATAATGACGGATTATTAGATGTGGTTTTCGCTGGTAATCAAGTCGAAAATAAACTGTTCTTTAATCAAGGTGATTTTGTGTTTCGTGATGCTTCAGAATCTTCAGGAATACAGATTGGAAATCAATGGTCTAATGGGGTGACATTTAGCGATATTAATGCTGATGGTTTCATGGACATTTATATCACTCAAGGAGGGCCCAACGATCGTGAAGATCGCGCCAATCTCTTATACATTAACAATGGAGATGAGACCTTTAGCGAAGAAGCTGCGACTTATGGTTTAGATGATAGAGGTGAGAGTACCCAGGCGGTTTTCCTTGACTATGATCGCGATGGAGATCTCGATTGCTTTGTATTAAATGAAAATGAACTTTACGGTTTTGACCCACTAAGTCTGTATGCATATCTAGAAGCACATCCCGAAGATCGCGAGTTTAATACCTCTAAACTTTATGAGAATAAGGAAGGGGTGTTTGTAGATGTTACTCTTGAAGCCGGTCTTTTGTCACCAGTCTTTGGACTTGGCCTCGTAGCTTCAGATATTAACAAGGATGGGTGGATTGATCTTTATGTGTCCAGTGACTACTACATTCCTGACGCACTGTATATCAATCAAAAAGATGGCACCTTTAAAGATGAAATTCAGTCATATACTCAGCATATTTCGTTTTATGGAATGGGTGTAGATATCGCTGATTTTAATAACGATAGTCATCAAGAAATATTTGTACTAGATATGGCCGCGGCAGATCATAAGCGATCAAAAACGCTAATGGCTTCGATGAATACCGATCGATTTGACTTTTTGATCAATGATCTAGACTATCATTACCAATACATGTACAATACCTTTCAGCTCAATCATGGTAATGGGAGTTTTTCAAATATTTCTCATGCTACAAAGACGGCAAGTACTGATTGGAGTTGGTCGGTACTCATGGAAGATTTTGACCTAGATTCTGATAAAGATCTTTTTATAACCAATGGATATCGCAGGTATGCACTCGACAATGATCTTCAAAATCGAGTAAATGAAGCGCGCATGCGTTATCGTGGAAATATCCCCGTTTCGGTTAAAGAAGAGCTGTATGAGTCTATGCCATCTGAGAAATTGCCTAATCTGCTGTTTGAAAACCAGGGCAATTTTAAATTAAAAGATAGTACTGAAAAATGGGGGTTGGGCGCACCTACCTTCTCTAACGGGATGGCTGTGGGAGATTTAGATAACGACGGAGACCTTGACATGATCATTAATAATATCGACACAGAGGCCTTTGTTTACCGAAATACAAGTGTTGAAAATCAGAGAGGTAATTATTTGGTTGTCGATACTCGTTCAGATCTCGGTGAGGATTATCCTAAGGTAGAGTTATGGGCGGGTAATCAGTACTACTTTGAAGAAATTAAAAGAGTGAGAGGATATCGCTCTTCCCAAGAAAACAAAGCCTATTTCGGATTAGGTGAGGCAAGCGTTATTGACCGACTAAGAGTGGTTTGGCCTGATGGGTCAGAGATTGTACAAACAGAATTAAAGGTCAATCAGCGCTTAACAATAAATAAACCAGAGAATGCTTCTAGCATTATTACAGATTCTAGAGAGCTTGAATCTACTCTGATTGCTGAGGTAACTACCTTGGATATAGCTCATGAGGAAAATCCACTTAACGAGTTTGAAACAGAAATCCTTCTTCCTTATGCTCAATCTACGCAAGGGCCATTTCTAACTCGATTTGATGCTAACGGAGATGGGGTTGAAGATGTTTGGGTATCTGGATCTAGTGGCTCGGCGGCTCAACTACTTGTTCAGCAAGGCGGTAAATTAATTGCCAGCGTACAACCCGGTTTCGAGGATGACCGTGTATTTGAAGACGCAGATGCTGTTGCTTTTGATTTTGAAGGAGATGGAGATTTAGACCTATTTGTGACTAGCGGAGGAAACGATTTCGGATCGTATTCTTCTTATTATCAAGACCGATTGTATCTAAATGATGGCGACGGTAAATTCTCTCATTATCATTCAGAGGTTCTTGCAGAAAATCGCGAAAATGGAAAGCAGGTGGTCGCAATCGATATTGACTTAGACGGTGATCAAGATATCATTGTTGGAAACCGAATTATACCCAAAAACTATCCGAGACATGCGCCTTCAATTCTTTATGAAAACCAAGGGGGAAGATTGGTAAACGTTACAGAAGATAGAACCACAGGCTTCGACACTTTTGGTATGGTCAATGATATTGCGGTGGTTGATTTAAATGGAGATGGCTATAAGGATATCATGATGCTCGGTGAATGGACCGGTATCGGGATCTGGATGAATAATAAAGGGATTCTCGAATATCAGTCAGAACATCCGTTAAAAGATCTCACCGGCTGGTGGCATAGCTTAACACCGGTAGACTTAGATCAAGACGGATTGATGGATTTTGTTGCTGGTAATGTAGGTAAATCGATCAAATTCAAAACGTCGAAAGAGAAGCCGTTCAAGATTTATGCGAATGATTTCGATGAAAACGGCTCCCCTGATATCGTGTTGAGTAAAGTATATAATGACACTTATGTGCCGGTAAGAGGTAAGGAATGTTCTACCCAACAGATGCCTTTTATTAGCAATAAATTCAAAACTTATGAAGCATTTGCTTCTGCAAGCTTGGACGATATCTATGGTGAAAAGTTAACAGAAGCCTATGAACGGGAAGTAATTACCTTCGAAAGTGTTCTCCTTAGAAATAAAGGCCAATTGAACTTTGAAGTAGAAACACTGCCTTTTGAAGCTCAATTATTCCCCATATTGAGTGCCGAGCTAATCACTAATGAAGATGATAAAAGACAGCTACTTCTTTTCGGAAACATCTACAATACAGAAGTAGAAACTCCTCGATTAGACGGAGTAGGTGCCCTGCCTATCGCGCTTTTTGAAAACGGTCAACTAGACCAAAATATTTCTAGCGACCAGTTTATTAAGATTCAGGGTAACATTAAATCATCTGTTTTCTTACCTTCAATGAATGCGGTAATTGTCGGTTTGAATGATGATTACCTACATCAACTTAAACTGAACTACTAATGAAAAGAATACAATCAATCCTCGGCTTACTCGGTCTTATGATCGTAGCGAGCTGTACTACCCAAACGGAGACTTTAGAAGAAAAAGCGAGACGAATTCATGAATCGGTAATTACCATTGACACCCATGATGATATCAATGTAGCCAATTTTACCGATAGTATCAATTATACACAGCGCTTGAATACTCAAGTGAATCTCCCTAAAATGGACGAAGGTCAGCTTGATGTAGCTTGGCTTATCGTCTACACGGGGCAAGGTGATTTAACTGAAGAAGGTTATGCTAGTGCAGAGATGAATGCAATGTCTAAGTTCGACGCTATTCATCGTTTGGTTGAGGAATATGCTCCCGATCAAATAGGTCTTGCGACTTCTTCTAACGAGGTTCGATCGCTTATCGCCGAGGGTAAGAAGGTTGCTATGATTGGTGTTGAGAACGCCTATCCGATAGGTGAAGATTTAGGTAATTTTGAACTTTACAGAGATAAAGGCGCGCGTTATGTTTCGCTATCCCATAATGGACACAGTCAATTCTCTGATTCTAATACAGGAGAGGCTGATGGATTTCTACACGAGGGTTTAAGTGAGCTAGGAAAAGAGGCTATTGTTGAAATGAATCGTCTAGGAATGATGATTGATGTTTCTCATCCTTCAAAGGAGGCGATGCGTCAAATGATTGTCTTGTCAAAAGCCCCAATTATTGCCTCACACTCGTCAGCTCGTGCTCTTTGTGATCATTCAAGAAATCTTGATGATGAGCAGTTGTTTTGGATGAAAGAGAACGGGGGCGTAGTTCAAACCGTCGCATTTTCTTCTTATCTGAATACAGAGAAGCATAATGCTCGCAACGAATACATGCAGGCTATTAGAACTCGTCTCGCAGCAGATAAGGGTTTAGAGTGGTATGATCGCTTTGAACTTAGAAATCTAGATGCCGATAAAAGAGCTGCTTTTATGAATTATTATCGCGAAATCGTAGCTGAGGCTGATGAGCTAGTCGCTAATGATCCAAAGGCTCCAACGGGAGTAACTGTTGCCGATTTTGTAGATCATATTGACTATATGGTAAACCTAATAGGTATTGACCATGTGGGTATTTCTTCAGACTTCGATGGCGGTGGTGGTGTAGGCGGATGGCAAGACGCTTCAGAGACTTTTAATGTAACCTTAGAACTCGTAAAGAGAGGCTACAGCGAAGAAGATATCCAAAAGCTTTGGGGAGAAAATCTCCTTAGAGTTCTAGACGAGGTACAGGCTGTAAGCACACAATGGCAATCATAATTTTGGTAGTTCGTTGATTTTGTGTATCTTAGAAATTCTCTCTTATTGAGACAAGCACGGACAAGATGCATATTGGAGGTCGTTACCTCCCTTAAGTGAAGTATCTCGTCTGTGCTTTTTTAATTAAGTTATTACTATGGGACAAACAAGAAGAGATTGGTTAAGATCATCCCTAGGAATTGGGGGGTTATTAGTTGCTCCATCTACGTTACTTTCAGCAAAGGAAATCGCTGATTACAATCCACGACCTTTAGAAAGTGTCGTTCGGCTGAGTTCGAATGAGAACCCTTATGGTCCTTCGAAGAAGGTTCAAGAGTCGATCATTAAGGCATTTGGTCATGCATGTCGATACCCTTACGAGTACAGTGATGCACTCGCAGAAAAGCTTGCAAAAATACATGGAGTTGAACCTGAAAGTATTATTATCACCGGTGGCTCAACTGAAGGTCTGAAAATTACAGGGCTCACCTTTGCCCACAGTGGAGGCGAGATTATTACTGGTCAGCCTACTTTCTTAGCAATGATGGATTATGCCAAGGGATGGGATGCGACTATCAACTGGGTTCCTGTAGGAGAAGATAAAGGATACGACTTAAATGAAATTGAAAAGCGTATCAGTTCAAAGACCAAGCTGGTGTTCTTATGCAACCCAAACAACCCAACTGGTACTCTGCTGCCGGCGGAAGCCTTAACCGATTTTTGTAATTCAGTAAGTGAGCGAACCATCGTTTTTTCAGATGAGGCTTACTATGATTTTATAGAAGAAGATCATTATCCTTCTATGGACGCACTTGTAAGACAGGGAAAGAATGTGATCGTCTCGAAAACCTTTTCTAAGGTTTATGGTCTTGCTGGAACGAGGATAGGATACCTTATCGCTCCGCCTCATTTGGCTCAACAAATACGTAAGAATGTGGTAGCAATGAGTAATGTACTTGCCATTGCCGCCGCAGAAGCTTCTTTGGAGGATCGTGATTTTTATCAATTTTCACTTGAACAAAATCGCAAACAAAAACAGCGTATTTATGATTTGCTTGACCACCTTCGGTTAGGTTATGTTCGCTCAAGTACCAACTTTATCTTTTTTCATTCGAAAAGAGATATCAGAGTATTAGGCCCTGAAATGTTAGCTAAGGGAGTGCGAATCGGTAGACCTTTTCCTCCGTTTTATGATTGGTGTCGTATAAGCACTGGAACCGCAGAAGAGGTCGATCTATTCATTAAGGGCATGCTCGAGGTATATAATGGATAGTTAAACTTTTGAGAGTTGTATAACAGCTTCTGAAAAGCGATCTAACTCGTCGAAAGTGGTGAACACATTAGGGGTAATTCTGCACCCTTGAACATTGGCATAATCAATGGCCACGGTGAAAATGTTAAACTCGTCGAAGAGTCTTTTTGCCATTTCTGCAGGTTTCAGGTTTTTAAGACCAACATTCGCTATTCCACAAGCTCTTTCGTTGCTCCAAGGGGTGTTGATCTGAACATTTTCAATGTCTTGAAGATTCTTCATCCAGTATTGTCTTATCTGACTGAGGCGTTGTTCTTTGCGTTTAATTCCAATTTCGTTGAGGTAGTCTATGGCATCTGCTATACCAAGGGTAATATAGGCCGGATGCGTCCCTAAATGGTTTAACCTACGAATTTGAGTAAGGTCTTTTTCGTAGTCTGCAAGCAAAGGCCAGATTTTTGGACGATGTTCGTCTTTGATATAGAGTAGACCATTGCCTAATGGGGCTGCCAACCACTTGTGAAGACTAGAACCATAGTAATCGCAATTTAATTCTGTGATTTTAAAATCAAAGTGTCCAACGCAGTGAGCACCATCAACCAAAACTTCTACGCCATAGGAGTGTGCCATATCGCATATCTTTTTAATTGGGAGTATTTGCCCTGTTATATTGATCATGTGGCATACCATAATCAATTTAGTCTTTGAGGTGATTTTCGACTCGTATAGAGCAATTATTTCATCATCATCTTTCGGATGATTAGG
>CAXPJI010000035.1:0-32278 GCA_964217345.1 Euzebya sp. | reverse complement strand
GTTCCTCGCGTATCATCGAATTAAACCACATGCTCCACCGCTTGTGCGGGCCCCCGTCAATTCCTTTGAGTTTCATTCTTGCGAACGTACTCCCCAGGTGGGATACTTATCACTTTCGCTTGGCCACGGAGACCGAAGTCCCCACAGCTAGTATCCATCGTTTACGGCGTGGACTACCGGGGTATCTAATCCCGTTCGCTACCCACGCTTTCGTCCATCAGCGTCAGTACATGGTTGGCCACCTGCCTTCGCGATCGGTGTTCTATGTGATATCTATGCATTTCACCGCTACACCACATATTCTAACCACTTCACTACAATTCAAGACTATCAGTATCAAAGGCAATTTTACAGTTGAGCTGCAAACTTTCACCTCTGACTTAATAGCCCGCCTACGGACCCTTTAAACCCAATGATTCCGGATAACGCTTGGACCCTCCGTATTACCGCGGCTGCTGGCACGGAGTTAGCCGGTCCTTATTCTTACGGTACCGTCAGTCACCTACACGTAGGTGTTTTTCTTCCCGTATAAAAGCAGTTTACAACCCATAGGGCAGTCATCCTGCACGCGGCATGGCTGGATCAGTCTTTCGACCATTGTCCAATATTCCTCACTGCTGCCTCCCGTAGGAGTCTGGTCCGTGTCTCAGTACCAGTGTGGGGGATCTCCCTCTCAGGACCCCTAATCATCGTTGCCTAGGTAAGCCGTTACCTTACCTACTAGCTAATGATACGCATCGTCATCTCTATCCGAAATTCTTTAATTACCAAATCATGCGATAAAGTAATACTATGGGGTATTATTCCACGTTTCCATGGGGTATCCCCCAGATAGAGGCAGATTCGATACGCGTTCCGCACCCGTGCGCCGGTCGCCGGCGAGTGCAAGCACTCCCGCTGCCCCTCGACTTGCATGTGTTAGGCCTGCCGCTAGCGTTCATCCTGAGCCAGGATCAAACTCTTCATTGTTGAATCTTAAATAATTTATGACTAACAAATCACAGATCGACCCCGAGCATCTTAGTTTTAATTCTTTACGAATCTTACGCTTTTGTCATCTCAATATGTTCAAAGAACGTCACACTTACTACCCCCTCTTTTCAGAGCTTCGGTTCACTTGCGTGATCATTTCAGTGTTTCAATGTTTGTGCTTTTGTTTCTCAAAGCGGGTGCAAATATAGGAACGATTATTTCTTCAATGCAAGCTTTTCGACAAAAAAATTTTAAAAAAATTCAAAGTTTTTTTTCGCCCCTTATTTAAAGTGAAAAGGGTCAACAAGTTAGCTCAAAAAAGCGTACGAAAAAAATTAATCGAAAAAATTCCAAACAAAGCCGAAACGCACCACCCCATCGCGGTAAGGGTAATTCGGCGCTGCGAAATAGTCGTTGTTAGAAACACTTGAATTGACATGTTGATAGGTCAAAAACAACCTCATCGTTCTAACTTTTGCATTTATGAATACATCGACCAGGGGGTATCCGCCGATCATTTTTTCATTCTGAACGTAAAATTCTCCCAGAACAGGATGATATGCATCCGCATAAAAAGCATCAAAATAATGAGCCTTGACTCCGATTTGAGCAAACATTGCCTTTTCAAATAGGTCGGTACTATAATATAAAGTAGACCTCAATATTGCTTTTGGGATGTTATAATAAGATTCAGTAGCACCAGATTCTTGAATACGAGCTCTTAAATCAAAAGTCCATTTATTATAATGTAGGGCACCTTGATACTCTATATATTTAATCTCAACGGGAGAATCGGTTACATGCGGACGAACAAGGCTATCATCTGAACCGAGTATACCTCCTTCATTAATGGCTGCGAAGTAGGTGTAATTATCTATGCGATCAAAGCCTGCCGTTAAACTACCCCACCGATCTGTTTCTAATGAAGCATATATACGATTGTACTTAACTAAGGGTTGAGTATTTCGACGATTCCAATGAAAGGGCTGGTAGTTACTCGCGTATCGAACCCTGTTCAAAGAAGGCAAACGTTCTGATCGATTTAATCCGGCCTTCAAAGTCACGGTTGAATCTAAAGCAACTTTTACGACTGCATCTATATATAATCCTTGAGTCTCTTGTTTAAGAGGAGCGCCAACTTCTGATCTAAGATCAACGGATCCCCACTTACTATATAGTATACCTTCGGCACGTAGATCATTATATATAGTAGAACGATCTTGGGATAATTCCTCACTAAGGATCGTATCCTTTAAATACTGTCCGGTTTTAAGATAGCGCAATCGCGCTCTAAGGGTGCCTATACTTTTGTTTCTAAACTCTAATCCTCCACTTAGGTCGGTACCATTGACAGCATGCTTATCATCAGTTGCTCCCGAGGTTAAGGTTTCCCCAAAATCGGTAGTAACGCTTGCCTGATTCATTTGAAAGTACCGGGAATCGTAATGGAATTCTTGCAGCGCATATAACTGCTCTGTAACCTTATAACGCTGATTAATATAATAAGCTCGTTGAACAATTCGATGAGTCATATCTGAAAGCCGCGTATCGATCAATTTACGATCTCCAAATTGTGGATCTCCCGATTCGAATTGAGAAGCGGAGAAAAGAAGCCCTCCATTTTCTTGTTGCTGGCCATCGTGATAGGTGTAAAATCCTAAAAGCTGATAACGCTTATCCTTAGAAGTATAATTGAACGAGGTTCTAAAGCTACCAGAGGCTACTTCTTCATAGGCGTAATGGCCTTCTGAACGGTTACCTCGATAGCCAATCATTAAATTAAGCTCTGGAGTTAGATTGGTGGCTAAGAAGGCATCCGCTTGTTGACCTCTATTATGAGTAGTCAAAAACTTCAATTCGGTCAGCGGAGTTGGTGTTCGATAAAAGAAAATGTCATCCTTCTCATTAATCATATACGAAAGCGATGAATTACCCAGAAAGGATTGCTGATTGGGAACCTCTTTGATTAGCTCTCCCATTGGCCTACCTATATTCGAAAAAGGAATACGACCAAATAAATCTCGACGAGCCGTGTTAAAGCGATGAGCGAGCTTCATAGTGAGGGTAGTGTCTAGAGAAATCGTATCTCTTCGGTTCGATATAATAAGGTAGTCAGTGATTGGAGCAAGTGGCATTCTTGCGCGCTCCTTGAATCGTTCAGCAATTGAATCTGAAAAGTTTAGATTTCTTGGAGCACCTTTAAGATTTACCGCCTTGAGTTGGGCATCAGACTGAGCCATCGCTACACTTCCCCACAATAATCCCAATAAAAGAACTACACGATTCATGTTGCAAATAAAGGCAAACAAAATTAGCAGGAGGAATCATTTTATTGTTAAAAATGTTAATAAACCGTAATTTTATAAGCTATGCACGACAAAAACACTATGAAAAAGAACTTCTTGCTTGTCCTAGGGGTATTACTATTTAATCCTTCCCTTCAATCCCAATACAAATCAAACGCTCCTCTTGCGGCTTATTTGCAAGATGAAAAAGCCGAAAGAGTTGACCCTGACTCGGGACAACCCATGTATACGCTTTCACAAATCACTAAGGCGGCCGAGAAGTATTTTGCTACACACGATCCCAATAGAAAAGGGAGTGGATACAAACCCTTCAAGCGTTGGGAAAACTACTGGCAATATTTCACTGATAAGGATGGATACATTCTTCCCTCTGAAACGCTATACCAGGCCTACAAGGATAAAATCACACAGCCCAACACCGTAAATACCGCTGCGGATTGGTCAAATATAGGACCAGTCAACGCTGGGCTCATTCGTTACACACCAGGAACGGGAAGAATAAATCAGATGGCTATCGACCCGAGCAACGATCAAATCTGGTATGCAGGGGCTCCCTCGGGAGGACTTTGGAAGAGTTTTGATGCCGGCCAAAGTTGGGATCCTATTTTCGACGAATATCCACAAATTGGAGTTTCAGGTATTGCCATTGATGAAACCAACACAGACATTATATATATAGCCACTGGTGACGATGATGCTCTTGACAGTTACTCAATCGGAGTAATGAAATCTACAGACGCCGGTGTGACCTGGCAAGAAACCGGTCTTACCGCATCTAATATGGGGCGCAATAATGCGCTGAATGAGATTGTAATACATCCGACCGATAATAATATTATTTATGTAGCAGGCTCTAATGGATTCTATAAATCCATAGATGCGGGAGAAACTTTCGATCGTTCTCCTTTTGGTGGAATATCAGTTAAGGATGTAACCGACTTCAGATTAAATCCTGGTGACCCCGACATTATTTATGCCGTTACCAATGACGGGTTTTATCGTTCAACGGATGGCGGTGAGAACTTTGTAGCGTCAACCTCAACTGTTCTGCCAGAAGATTTTGGTCGAGCCGTTATAGGAGTGAGTCCTGCTAGTCCTAATTCAGTTTATGTATTATATGCTGACACCGGATCTAACGATTATGTTTTTCAAGGTTTGTATCGATCAAACGATAACGGAGCAACCTTCACCAAAACTGCTCAGAGTGCGGACATTTTAGAATCTTCTCAAGCCTGGTTTGATTTGGCGATTGCTGTAGACCCTGAAGATTTCGACACTTTATATGTAGGCTGTTTAAACATTTGGAAATCAACGAATGGAGGTAACATTTTTGGAAGACTCAATCAATGGAGTGTTAATAATGCCGCCTTTAGTCACGCAGATATTCATACGCTAAAATTTTTCAATAATATCCTCTATGCAGGTACTGACGGGGGATTATATAGTTCAGCGGATGGTGGAGATACTTTTATTGACTACAGTAACAATGGAATTATGACCAGTCAATTCTACAGAATGGGGATGGCGAGAGACGACGCAGGTAAAATAGTTGGAGGGACCCAAGATAATGCTGGCTTTGTTTACAATAATAACCAGTGGAATACCTGGACAGGTGGTGACGGGATGGATTACGAAATTGATCCTCTCAATTCAAATATTGCTTATGGATTTACACAGTTTGGCTCAACTCTTTGGATTACCTCACAAAACGGCCTGAACCTAGGATGGGCAGATGCACCAGAACAAGGAAACTGGATAACGCCTCTAACAATTAATTCAAATGGAGAAGTTTTTTCTGGCTTCCAGGCAGTTTATAAACTAAATAGTGGTGGATGGTCAAAGCTATCTGACAATCTCACTGGAAGTAATATTGACGATCTAGAAGCTTCACCTAATAACCCTGATATTTTGTATGCTGCAGAGGACAATCGCTTGTTTATTAGTGAAGATGGTGGTGAAAATTTTCGAGGAATATCTCAATTTGATAATCCCATTTCTGATATAGCCATCAACAGTAACGATAATCGAGTAGTTTATGTGACCACATCCAATCGAGTGGGCTCTGCCGAATATCGACAGCCTGCAAATCCACAAGTAATGAAGGTTATAGTGCCCGAAACAGGTAACGCTGAAAAAATAGATATTACTGGAGACCTTCCCGACAATCAAGCCTTTTTTGCCATTGTCCATCAACCCAGAGATGTAAAAAACAGTATATACTTAGGAACAAGCTTAGGAGTTTATAGAACCGATGATGAGCTGATCGCTCAAGGCTTGTGGGAGGATTACAGTAACAACCTACCCAACACTGCAGTGAGTGATCTAGAAATTAGTATTAAAGATGCTACGATTGCAGCATCAACCTATGGTAGGGGAATCTTTACCTCTCCAATAATTGTAGAAATTGCTGATTACGATGTTTCATTGAAGGCGCTTCGTCCAGAGACAAATCGACTGTTTAGCGCAGGTCTCACCCCCCAGGTAGACGTACAGAATGCGGGGTTAAATACGATTGAGGAGATCACTATTAATTATACCATTAATGGGGTAGAGCAAGAACCTTTGACTTACGCAGTATCTATTCCAGCTGATAACGAAGTTACTCTAGATTTACCTGCCCTTGACCAAAACCTTATTGGGCAAGTAAACCTGTCAGTGAGTATCACTACTTCAGACGACGCTTGGGCTGACAATAACACTAAAGAAAAATCCTTATTAATTAATGCGAACGGAGCCATAGGAACTTTATATGACGGAGAAACGTCTGAAGCTGAACTCTTAACTTATAATGATGCCTTTACTACTTCGGTTTGGGAATTAGGTACACCTACAGGTACATTACTTAACGAAACAGCTTCTGGAGAAAAAGCTTGGGCGACCAACCTAGACGGGGACCATCCGAATATGACCCGTGGATATCTTTTATCACCTTATTATAATCTCAGTGACATACTCGCGCCAAAATTGAGTTTCAGTATGGCCTTCAATTTGGAAACCAACTGGGATTTAACTTATGTTCAGTATACCACTGATCAGGGCCAAAACTGGAGAGTACTTGGAACGATCAATTCAGGACCTAAATGGTACAATTCAGACCGCACCCCACAAACCACAGGAAATGATTGTTATAATTGCGTTGGTGCACAGTGGACCGGTACTGATAGTGAATATGCTACCATGACCGAATACAGTTATGATTTCGAGGCTAACAAGTCTATTGATGGTGTTGATTTAACCTCAGAGACACAGATCGCATTTAGAATCGTTTTCGAATCCGATCAAGCAGTAACCGAAGAGGGGGTAGTTATCGATGATTTTCTCGTAGGTGGTTATGTAGATGATGAGGATGACGACGATGATGGCATTTTAGATGTCGATGACAACTGTCCTCTTACTCCAAATGCAGATCAATCAGATCTTGACGGAGATGGCATTGGAGATGTTTGTGATGACGACGACGATGGAGACGGCATTCCTGATAGTGAAGATAATTGTCCAACCACTCCTAATACCGACCAAGCGGATGTCGACGGTGACGGTATTGGAGATGTCTGTGATACCGACAACGACAACGACGGTGTACTCAACGAAAACGATCAATGTCCAAATACCACACCGGGAGCAACTGTTAATGTCAGCGGTTGTGAGATCGTTAGCTTACCACCCAACGCCTTTACCATAAAAACCACGGCAGTCACCTGTTCAGGGAATAATAACGGTAGTATCACAGTAACCCTAGCATCAGGGCTTCCTGAAGGTACTTACAATGCGGTACTTACAGAAAACGGTCAGCAATTAGCTAGTTCAATCTTTAATGAAGGTGTTGTTTCCTTTGAAAATCTTGACGGAGGAAATTACCAGCTTTGCTTTACAGCCGATACGTTGAGTGGATTTGAACGCTGCGCAGGAGTCATTCTTTATGAACCTCAACCGCTATCTGTACAATCAGTAGTCAATACTTCTAGCTCTGAAATCGCCCTAGAATTGAATGGAGGCGATGCTTTCGAAATCACTCTCAACGGTAAAACCTTCGTTACTAATGAATCATCCATTAATCTTCCGCTCGATCGTATTGAGAATAAGATTGAGGTTCGCGGTACTCAAGATTGTCAGGGGGTTTATACAGAGACCATCATCTTATCGAATCAGGTGTTTATTTATCCCAACCCAGTGCATAATGGCAAAGTGTCAATATATCTAGGAGATTCTTCGATAGAAGTAGCTAATGCTGAGCTCTATGACTTTAGTGGAAATAAAATCTATAGCAAAGAGCAACCAGCAACTTCCGGTGTCATTGAATTGAATGTCAATGGACTTCGCCCCGGCATCTATATGGTTCAAATAAGAACCGAAAATAAATTGATCACGCACAAATTGGTAATCCGATGAAAAAGCAATTACTCTACATAACACTCATTAGTCTATTTCTTGCAGCCTGTTCAGGTGGAGAACCGGGAGAAACTCCAACTCCACAACCCCAGGTTAAAATACCTACAGCAGCCTCATTGGTTTCGCCTGCGAACAACACAGAGTGCAATCAAGGAAATATTATTTCGACCGATTTAAGCAGTGTTTTATTTCAATGGAATCCTTCTGAAAACACCAATACGTACACACTGAAGGTAACTAACTTAAATACGAATACCGTTCAAGAACAGAGTTCATCGAACACCTCTCTAAGTATGGCGCTAAAAAGAGGAACTCCCTTTAGTTGGAAAGTAGTTTCGAAATCAAATAGTACCACCCAGACAGCGGAATCTGGAACCTTTAGATTTTTCAATGCAGGAGCACCGGTAGAAAATCACACTCCATTCCCTGCCGAGGCCGTAAGCCCTAGTAGAGGAGCAACTCTTACCGGAGTGACTTTAATTACGATAGAATGGGAAAGCAGCGATATCGACAACGACCTAGCCGCTCATACTGTTCAGTTATTAGGAAGCAGCGAGGTTTTAGACCAAGTAGATTTTGATAATGAAACGACGGTAACTTATCAAACCACTACGACACAATCCATTAATGAAGTGGCTGTAGAGGCCGGTAAAATCTATTACTGGCAGGTGAAAAGTCAAGATGAAGTAGGTAATTCGGCAACCTCAGAAATATTCGAATTTAGAGTCAACTAATTTGGCCTTAGAACCCTACGCAATTAAAGGGCAGTTGGAGGCTGGCTTAGACGAAGCAGGCCGAGGATGTTTAGCAGGACCTGTTACGGCTGCCGCAGTAATTTTGCCTGAAGATTTTTATCATCCGCTACTTAATGACTCCAAGCAACTGACTGAGAAAGAGCGCGAAATCTTGAGACCGGTTATCGAAAAAGAAGCTATTGCCTTTGCCGTAACACACGTTGCGCCAGAGAAAATTGACGAAATCAATATTCTACAAGCATCGATCTATGCGATGCATGTTTGCGTATCCGCCTTAAAAACAAAACCCGAGTTCTTACTCGTAGACGGCAATCGTTTTAATCCTTACTTAGGAATCCCCCATGCCTGTATCATAAAAGGAGATGGCAAATACGCTTCTATTGCCGCTGCCTCAGTACTTGCCAAAACCGCAAGGGACGAATACATGAAGTATTTAGAGGTGCAATTCCCAGGTTATGGATGGGGTTCAAATAAGGGCTATCCGACCGAGACACACAAAAAAGCAATTCAACTTCAAGGGATCACAAAACACCATCGAAAATCTTTTGCACTAGGTCTCTAGCTCTTTGTACCTTTAGGTCAAGAAACTACCTTTTCGTATGAAATACCTGTTGGGATTTGCGCTACTCTTTCTAGTGGCCTGTCAACCGAAAACCCTAGAAGAAACTTCTGATTTACAATACTTCCCGAGCGATTACAGCTTGGTTGTTAAAACCCATTCTGAAACCTTAGCTCTTTTTCTAGATAGTGAGGTTGCCAGCTCCTATCCGTTTGTCACCATAGCACAAGTAAAACAATTGAGTGAACTGGCACTTTCATTTCTAACCAGTCCAACAATTGTCGATCTAGGACTTTACGAAGAAGGTAAAGGGTCTTTAACCTTTTTAGCGCTTGCTGAGACCTCTGTTCAAAAAGCGGCATCTGAACAATTCATTTACGAGGGAGTCACGGTATTTAAGGGGTTTGAAAAAGACAATCATGGTCTGTTTTGGGCAACCTTGGGTGAAAAAACCATTTGGAGTAACTCTCAATTACTACTCGAAGAGGCGATTCGAGGTCAAGGAAGTTTTGTGACACCTGATCGAATTAGTCGACTTTATGCAAAAAGTCTGAAAGACAATGAAATCAAGCTTATTGGTCAGCCCGAATTTCTAGAACTATTAAGTTCAGAGCCTCTAAATAAATCTTATGCGAAGCATCTGTTTTTTGACCTAAGTTTTGAAAACGGGCAATTCTTCGCTAATGGAATTACTGAAATTAATGACTCTAAGGGTCTTGCTCATTTCAAAGAATCGTCACTGATAGAGCCTCAAGTGTTGAAAATTGCTCCAAGAAGTACCCAATCATTAAAGACAACCACAAGACCTCAGGGGCTCGAGCATCCTTACCTAGAAGGGGCCGAAGAGTTTGCACAAATACATCTTGAGAATACTTCTTTACTCTATTTAAGAACCATCGCCTCTGAGACCGTGATGAAGCGTCTCGAAGAACATCGAATTTCTGAATCAGAGTACCTGGGAAATCGCATATTAACAATTGAGCCATTTGAACTGAAGAATCAGCTTTCTGAGTTTTCCTTCACCAAACCATTTACGCACGTTGCCGTCTTTGAAAATGCCTTTGTATTTTCTGACGGAGAAGGAGATCTTCGAGAGCTTTTAAAGTTCGTGAGCACGGGAGATGTATTGTCTAATAGCACCCTCTATCAGAGTGCCGAACCTTATTTATCGAGCGAAATCACCACTTTATATCTCAAAGAAAGTGATGAGTACATTCAGATCTTTCAACAAGTAAAAGAAGACGATTACTTTTTCACCGCAGCGGGGTCAGTTCAAAAAGTCGCTGTAAAAAAGGCAGCTAACAGCACTCCAATCCTTAATCTTACGCTTGAATCTGAAGCCCTTACCCGGCCTCAATTTGTCAAGAATCATTATACCGGAGACCAAGAAATTGTGGTGCAGGATTCGAAGAATATCCTTTACCGCTTCTCGAATGACGGTAAACTTCTGTGGAAAAAACAATTAGAGGCGAAGATAAGTGGAAGCATTCATGAGGTCGATGTTTATCGAAATCGAAAGTTACAGCTTGCATTCACTACCGAGACGGCCTTTCATATTCTTGACCGAAACGGTAACCACGTCGATGGATACCCAAAACGATTTAACGATGGTAATATCGGAGCTCTTGCAGTATTTGATTATGATAATAGTCGAAACTATCGTTTCTTGTTTAGCCAGGGTAGAGACCTATATATGTACAATAATCGCGGAGAGAAGGTTGATGGCTTTACCTACAGGCGAGCAGAAGCTCCTGTAATTACTACCCCAAAGCACTTTCGAATAAACAGTAGAGATTATATCGTACTAGGACTTCAAAATGGGCGTCTAAAGATTCTACAACGCGATGGAAAAGATCGATTAGTAGTCAATCAAAATTTTAACTTCTCGAAGAACGATATTTTCAACTATCGAGATCAGTTTGCTTTTACCACCACAGAAGGAACTCTTATTCAAGTAAGTACTTCAGGTAAAGTAAGCAGCACCAATCTATCACTAACCTCAGCTCATGAGATTACTGGATCCTCACGAAGCCTGGTTATTATTGATGGCCAGCAGCTTCAGATACGAGAAAAGCGGATGAGCCTTGACTATGGAATATACACTGACCCTCAGTTCTTTTTGTTCAATGATAAAATCTATATCAGTGTACTTGAAGCTTCTTCGAAGAAACTTTATCTGTACGATAGTAAAGGAAAACTCTTTTCAGGCTTCCCAGTCCTAGGGGCTTCGGGGATTGATTTAGCCGATATAGACGGAGATAAAAAGGTAGAGCTCGTCACCAAAGACGAAGGAAACTTTCTTACGGTTTATCGATTAGAGTAGGTGCATCGACAAGGGATGCTTCAAAGATCTCTGCAAATTTTTGAGTCCATATCACCTGAACTTCTTCAAGACTCGGGCATTTAGCACCCAACTCTGATTTCATTGAGGTAACGGCTTTACCCTTAATTCCGCAGGGTATCATTAAGTCGAAATACCCAAGATCAGTGGTAACATTTAAAGCAATACCGTGCATGGTTACCCATCGACTTGCTCTGATCCCCATGGCGCAAATTTTACGAGCTATTGGCGTTCCAACGTCTAACCAAACTCCAGTTTCGCCCGCAGATCGCTCTGACTGAATACCGTAATAGGCTAGTGTCGCGATGACCGACTCTTCGAGTAGACGCAAGTATTTATGAATGTCCGTGAAGAAATGATCAAGATCGAGTATAGGGTATCCGACGAGTTGCCCAGGGCCGTGAAAGGTAATGTCACCTCCGCGGTTAATTTTGTAGAACTGCGCTCCACGCTGAGCAAGCAACTCTTCACCGACCAAAAGATTATTTAAATCCCCATTTTTACCCAGTGTATAAACAGGCGGATGTTCAACCAGCAATAGATGATTCTCGGTAGCTACTTCAGTCTCCTCTCTTCGATTTTGAATCTTACGATCTACGGTAGATTTAAAGAGGGTTTCTTGAAAATCCCAAGCCTTTTTGTAGTCTAAAAGCCCTAACCGATGTAGCCACACCCTTTTACTCATAATGCAAAAGTAGTTAGAACCCCGAGAATCGAACGATTTATTAGCCAACACTTCTTATTTTTGCCATCATTATTACAAAGTCTATGGCCCTTTCAGAACAAGAACTCATTCGAAGAGAAAAACTAGGCAAGCTACGAGCATTAGGAATTAACCCTTACCCAGCTGCCGAATTCAAAGTCACACATAAGACTTCGGAGGTAAAGAAACAGTTCGAAGAAGGCAAAGCCGTGGTGATGGCCGGTCGTCTGATGTCTAGAAGAATTCAAGGAAAAGCTTCTTTTGCAGAGCTTCAAGATTCTGAAGGTCGACTTCAGCTTTATTTCAATAGAGACGAGATCTGTACCGCAGATGACGCAACCTTATACAACGAGGTATATAAGAAGCTATTGGATATCGGAGACCTTATTGGAGTTGAAGGCACCCTGTTTAAGACACAGGTGGGAGAAATGACGCTACTTGTGAAAAAATTCAGTCTTCTTAGTAAATCACTTAGACCTCTTCCGCTACCAAAAGAAGATGCCGAAGGAAATGTTTACGACGGTTTCAATGATCCAGAGCTTCGCTATCGTCAACGATACGTAGACCTTGTGGTGAATCCACAGGTTAAAGAAACCTTCATTAAAAGAACTAAAATCACCAATACCATCCGCTCGTTTTTTAATGAGAGAGAATACCTTGAAGTAGAGACGCCGATTCTACAAGCGATTCCGGGAGGAGCAGCAGCGCGTCCGTTTATTACGCATCACAACGCACTCAACATCCCTCTGTACTTACGAATTGCCAATGAACTTTATTTAAAGCGATTGATTGTTGGTGGCTTTGATGGGGTTTATGAATTCGCGAAAGATTTCAGAAATGAAGGAATGGACCGCACCCATAACCCAGAATTTACCGTGATGGAGTTGTATGTAGCCTACAAGGATTATTTCTGGATGATGAATATGACTGAACAGCTTCTTGAAAGAGTAGCGATCGAGTCTAATGGGACTACCGTTTTACAGGTGGGGGATAAAACGATCGACTTCAAAGCTCCTTATCCAAGAGTTCCGATTCTTGAAGCAATTAAAACACACACTGGGCATGATGTTAGCGAGATGAATGAAGAGGAACTTAGAGCTACAGCAAAGTCTCTAGGTATTGAGGTAGATGAAACCATGGGTGTCGGAAAGCTCATTGACGAAATCTTCGGAGAGTGCTGCGAACACCACTATGTACAACCCACCTTCATCACCGATTATCCAAAGGAGATGAGTCCACTTACCAAAGAGCATCGAAGCAATGAACGCCTTACTGAGCGTTTTGAATTGATGGTTAATGGTAAAGAACTTGCTAATGCATACAGCGAACTAAACGACCCTATCGATCAGAGAGAGCGTTTTGAAGATCAATTAAAACTTTCTGAAAAGGGAGATGATGAAGCCATGTTTATCGATCAAGACTTCTTAAGAGCTCTTGAGTACGGTATGCCACCGACCTCTGGTATCGGTATCGGTATTGATCGATTGACGATGCTAATGACCAATAACAGCTCTATTCAAGAAGTACTTTTCTTTCCGCAGATGCGTCCAGAAAAGCCGGCACTTGATTTAAATGAAGATGAAAAACTACTCGTTGAGCTGGTAGAGAAAGCCGGTGGTACTATTGGGCTTGGGGAGTTAAAAGAAGCAAGCGGCCTCAGTGGTAAGAAATGGGACAAAACCACCAAAAACCTAAGCAAAGAAGGCCTAATCAAGATAGAAAAAAATGATAGTGGCCTTTGGGTTCACTTGGCCAATTAATTCGAATGCTACCTTACAAAACCAAAAAAGCCTCGCACTTCGCGGGGCTTTTTGTTAACTAACTCAAAACTTAAACACCGAAATCGTTGGATTCCTTGTGCAAATATCCGACACATAAGAGGCATTTGTAAAGCCAAACTAGAAGGTTTTACACGAATTTAACTTTAAGGATGAGATGTTAGAGATTGCTTAACAATGGGGCAATTACACTATATTGGAGCAACTAAAAATGTAACCCTATGAAATTCTCCATCCGACTAAGTCTTGGGCTATTACTTGCCCTTATGATGGTGAGCCCCGCAGAGGCTCAATTCAAATTTTTGAAGAAGAAAAAGCCTGCACCAGTAGCTGCAAAACCTGCACCTCCCGCTAAGAAAAATGCGATTAAATCGTATGATAAAGTAATTACCAAAGATGCTAAAAGCGATGAAGGTTTATTCAAGGTGCATCAAATCGATGAAGATTATTTCTACGAAATTCCAGACTCGCTATTTGGCCGTGAAATGCTTATGGTGAGTCGCATCTCTAAAACGGCAGATGGCGCTGGATTTGGAGGAGGAAAAATAAACACCCAAGTATTGCGATGGGAGAAAAAAGAAAGAGATGTTCTCCTTCGTGTAGTTTCCTACAGCAACGTTGCCGCGGATAGCCTACCCATTCATGAGGCCGTTGTTAACTCGAACTTTGAGCCTGTGATGTACAGCTTTAAGATAGAAGCCTTTAAAAAGGATTCCATCGCTCCTGCAACCGTAATCAAGGTAAATGATCTTTATACCAAAGACGTTAACGCTCTAGGACTCCCTGAAGGATACCGCACGCGATACAAGGTAAGTCGTCTTGATGGCGAACGATCTTACATCGAACACATCAAGTCGTACCCATTAAATATCGAGAATCGTCATGTAAAAACTTACTTCGCTAGAACTCCCCCGAGTAACGGTGATTTAGGTTCTATTTCGATCGAAATCAACAACTCAATGATCCTTCTCCCAGAAGAACCGATGAAAAGACGCTACTTTGACGAGCGTGTCGGATGGTTCGCTAGAGGACAAGTAGACTACGGGCTAGATGCTCAAAAAAGTAAGAGTCTTACCTACCTTGACCGTTGGAGACTTGAAGTAAAAGATGAAGATATCGACAAATTTAAAAACGGAGAGCTCGTAGAGCCTAAAAAGCCAATCGTTTATTACGTGGACCGTGCCACTCCAAAAAAATGGATTCCTTACATCAAGCAAGGTATCGAAGATTGGCAAGTAGCCTTCGAAGCTGCAGGCTTTAAAAATGCCATTATAGCTGCTGACCCACCCAGCGAAGAAGAAGACCCAGAGTGGTCTCCTGAAGACGTTCGTTATTCAGTAGTTCGCTATCTCGCCTCTCCAATTCCAAACGCAAACGGTCCTCACGTTAGTGACCCAAGATCTGGAGAAATATTAGAATCAGATATTAACTGGTATCACAACGTAATGTCACTACTTCGTAACTGGTACTTTGTTCAAACCGCAGCCATCAACCCTGAGGCTCGTGGTGTTGAGTTCAAAGATGAGATTATGGGCCGTCTAATCCGTTTCGTTTCTTCCCACGAAGTTGGACACACCCTTGGACTGCCTCACAACATGGGTTCTTCAGTGGCTTACCCTGTTGATTCACTTCGCTCACCTTCATTCACCAAGAAGTATGGTACTGCACCATCAATTATGGACTACGCTCGTTTCAACTACGTGGCACAACCTGGTGATGGAGACGTAGCACTTATGCCTAATATTGGGGTGTATGATAAATATGCGATTGGCTGGGGATACCGTCCGATCTTAGATAAAACAGCAGAAGAAGAGAAGCCCATCCTTAACCAGTGGATCACTGAACATGCCGGAGACCCCATGTACCGCTTCGGACACCAACAAGCAGGAGACGTCGTTGACCCAAGTTCACAAACCGAAGATCTTGGAGACGATGCCGTTAAAGCAAGTACTTATGGTATTGCAAACCTAAAGAGAATCGTTCCCAACCTTCGCGAGTGGACTACCGAGCCAGGACAGAGCTACGAAGATTTAGGAGAGTTGTACGGACAAGTATTTGGTCAATTTAGCCGTTACATGGGGCACGTTTCAAATCATATTGGAGGAGTATATGAATACTATAAAACCACCGAGCAAGAAGGAACCGTTTACACCCCTGTATCAAAGGTTAAGCAAAGAGAGGCCTTAGCTTTTATGCATAAGGAACTCTTCAGCACTCCTAAGTGGCTTATCGATACGGACATTATTTCGAATACAGAATACTCTGGAAATATCGAGCGTCTACGAAGCCTGCAAGTGCGCTACCTCAACAACATGCTATCGCTCGGAAAATTAGCACGACTTGTTGAATATGAAACCTTACATGGAAGTAAGGCATATTCACTTGTTGATTTTATGCGTGAACTTAGAGGAGGTCTTTGGAGTGAACTGAACTCTGGCAAAGCTATTGACACCTATAGACGAAACCTGCAAAAAGCACACGTAGAACGTTTGGAGTATTTAATGACCGCAGACTCTCAGCGTAAACTACCTGATTTTGGTGGTTACAGAAAGTCTACTGCAGTGAATACAAGTCAATCTGACATTCGTTCAGTAGCCCGAGCAGAGCTAATCAATATCAGAGCTAGTATTAACTCAAATCTGGCGAATATGTCTAACCGAATGAGTCGTTACCATCTACAAGATGTAGTAGCAAGAATCGGTGAGATCCTTGATAAAGACTAACATTAAAACCCGCTTCGGCGGGTTTTTTTATAATCTCTTGTTAAACCCAGAACCTTAAACAAAATTTAACAAGCTCTTGGGAATACTTACAATAGGTCTCGTCGTATTTTGGCGAAAAATATTAAAACAAACTATGAAAGCACTATTACCCATTGTTCTTCTGAGCCTTACCAACTCAGCATTCGCTCAAGAAAGTGATACCGAAAAAAAAGAATTTAAAGCCATTTTCATAAAATCAGATGAAAAGGCAGCCCCTGTTATGCAAGGCGATCATATCCTTTTTGAAAAAGGAATGAAGTGGCATGCCAAAGGTGACGAGAAATTGACCGCTGAACAGAAGGCCACGCTTATGACTAAGCAAATGACTCTACATCTTAGTCTTGACGAAGGTCAAGAGCGTAAAGTAGGTAAAATCAATGCCAAGCATCATGAACAAGTGGAAAGTCTCAAAGATCTCAAAGGCTTTGAAAAAAGATCAGCACATTTGGATGCACAAATTGATCACCAACGAGAGCTTCAAAAAATACTTTCAGAGGAGCAATTCGCTCAATTCAAAAAAATGCATCAAAACAGAAGGGGGCAAATGCATGTAATGCCATTAGGCGCATCGATCGAAAAACTCCATGAACTACCAGGACTACCAGGTTTACCAGGAATGCCGGGAATGCCGGGAATGCCAGGCTTACATCAGGGCGAGGGTGAAATCATGTTCTTTGGAGATGATTCAGATAAAAGCTTCGAGGTAATTATTGATGGTGAAGGGGTAGAAACAGATGCTACCAAAAATGTTTTTGTCTTTAAATCCGATGAACTTCACAATGACGATACCGATGCGTCAGAGCACAAAAACGTTCGTATCAGAATGCGTAAAGATGGTGCAGGACCTATGCATCAGCGCATGATGAGAGGCAAATCGAACATTACTGTAATGGGCGCACGTCTTGACGAGCAACCACTAATCATCATTGATGGTAAAGAAGCAGAAAAAGATATTAATTTAGATTCACTAGATCCTAATACGATAGAGAGTATCAATGTATTAAAAGGCCCATCAGCAGAAAAAGCTTATGGAGAGAAGGGTAAAAATGGAGTGGTTGAAATCACCCTGAAAAAGAAGTAATCCATGAACCTATAAAAATTAAAAGCCCGCGATGCGGGCTTTTTTTTCCTATTAATTACGGGTTCCAGCTTTTTAGTGCTTCGATCGTAAAATCAATATCTGACTCTGAAAGCGCATCGTTTAAGAAATAGGCCTCAAATGCAGAAGGAGGTAAATACACTCCGCTTTCAAGCATATGATGAAAGTAGCTGTTAAAGCGAGGGCCACTAGCGGCGGCAGCCGTAGCAAAATTCACCACCGGCTCTTCTGAAAAGTGTACGGAAATCATACTTCCGTAGCGATTAATCGTATGAGTAATTCCCTTTTCAGAAAGAATGTTATGAATGCCAGATTCAAGTAATTTAGCCTTCTGCTCCAATCTTGAGAATACTTCATTATCCGCCTCTATCGCTGAGAGCATGGCATGTCCCGCTGCCATAGCTAGAGGATTTCCACTAAGTGTACCGGCTTGATAAACGGGTCCCTCTGGAGCTAAGTGTTGCATAATTTCAGCACGAGCAGCAAAAGCACCTACAGGGAGGCCTCCTCCGATCACCTTTCCGTACATCACAATGTCGGCAGCAACTTTAGTGGTTTCCTGAGCACCACCAGCGGCTAAACGAAAACCAGTCATTACCTCATCAAAGAGTAAAAGAATTCCATTTGTATCGCAGAGTTCTCTCAGACCTTCTAAGAATCCTTCGGAAGGGATGATACATCCCATATTACCTGCTATCGGCTCTACGATAATCGCCGCAATTTGTTCAGGATTGGCATCGATTAGTGTCTTAACCGATTCTAAATTATTGTACTCTGCAAGTAATGTGTCTTTTGCGGTACCTGCTGTCACCCCAGGACTATTTGGGCTACCAAAGGTTACTGCTCCACTACCTGCTTGAATTAAAAAGGCATCAGAGTGCCCATGATAACAGCCAGCGAATTTAATTAGCTTCTCACGCCCAGTGAATCCACGAGCTAGACGCACTCCACTCATACAAGCTTCGGTACCAGAATTTACAAAACGTACTTTGTCAACGTTAGGCACCATTGAAACCACCTTCTGAGCTAGCTGGGTTTCAAGCTCCGTAGGCATACCAAATGAGGTTCCTTTTTTGGCACGCTCAGTTACTGCAGCTAACACGGGCTCGTAAGCGTGTCCGAATAAGAGCGGGCCCCATGAAGAAATATAATCGATGAGTCGATGACCATCTTCAGTGTGTAAATAGGCACCCTTGGCCTCCTTGACAAACACGGGAGTTCCTCCTACCGATTTAAAGGCACGTACCGGTGAATTTACTCCTCCAGGGATTACTTTATTAGCCTCCTGAAAAAGGGCACTACTTCTTTGATATACTGTCATTTTACTCTCTTGGGAATTTCAAGAATTTGGCCGATTGACAATTCGTCGGTATCGAGCAAATTCATTTTCTTAATCGATTCTACAGTAACCTCGTATTTCTTGGCAATACTATAAAGCGTATCTCCTTTGGTCACTCTATGTGCTAAGCCTCTGTAAGCATTGGCAATGTCGTCTTGTGCCTGATCGGCCATCTCGCGTGTTCTCTTCCCGACACTGGTAATGGCCGTCTTAGCCTGTGTAAGAACATCGCCTACTTTTTCTTTACGCGTTTCCTTTTTCAACTGACGTCGACGCTTACCAAGGGTCATGTCATCGTATTTATCTAGATCGTTGCGCTCGATGATAGCGATTAACTTGTCTGAGTAACTATTATCTGTGGCGTATCCGGCTGCACGTAACCCTTTGGCCCAACTCTTATAATCGGTAGGCCTCAATTCAAAAAGGCTTGAATAGCGAGGTCTTGAGGTGAGAAATTTAGAATGATCTCTATACGAGGTGATCGGGCTTCTGTATTTTCTAAAGCATTCCCCCTTCGCGTCGTCATCGTAAGAAACCGAATCGCCGGTCCAGCTATCGTGGCATTTAATACCAAAATGATTGTTCGAGGACTTAACAAGCTCACTCTTACCAGCATTCGTTTCGAGAATCCCTTGCGCAAGGGTGATACTAGCAGGAACTCCGTACAACTTCATTTCTTTCATAGCTATCTCAGCAAAACTTTCGATATAGGCTTTTTCTGAAATAAACTTCTCGTAATCTTTTTCAGACCAGGATTTAAGACCTAAATCATCGATAGCGTCTTTGGTGCGTTCTCCGATTGATTTTCCTAAATTCTGCTCGGTTGTTTTTGAGCGTGCAATTCGATATACCTCAGGGTTAGGCGTACAACTTTGGAGAACTAAACCGAGAAATAATGTTATAGCAGCGTAACCTGAAAAATTCTTAATATGCATCAAATGTTGATCTTAAGTTGACCCTTACGTTCTAGTTGATCGTTCATACCCTCGATTCCTTGTAAACCTCCGGTATGGATAGCCAAAATTACGCTTCCTTTCTCAAATGCACCACGTTTGATGTCCTCTAATAATCCAAAAATCATTTTACCGGTGTAGACAGGGTCGAGCAGAATTTTAGTCTGCTTGTAGAACCAATTCATTCGAGAAATGAGTTCAGAGGTGGTTTTGGCGTATCCGCCAAAAGTGTAGTTATCAATAATCTCAAAACTGTCTTTGGTAGTGAAACGCTTGACTTCATCATATAATCCTTCATGACTTAACGAGGCATAGCCTCTTACCATTTGGGTCGGATGCGCTCCCTCAACAATCCCGGCCAAGGTGGCTCCGGTACCTACAGGACTGCAGATATAATCTGCACGAATGTCTTCATCGATAAACAATTCTGAAACACCCTTAACGGCTAGCGAATTACTCCCTCCTTCAGGAATCAAATACTGACCTCCCTTTTCTGATAACGATCGGGCCTTCTCGGGGTCAGCGGTTAATTCTCGGTACCGATCGCGAGAGACAAAAACAAACTTCATTCCAAGCTTTTGTGCTTTAGAGAGGGTTGGGTTGGTAGCTACTGAATTGGCCAATTCTTCTCCTCGGATGATTCCAATGCTTTTAAATCCGTACTCAGCAGCTGCAGCAGCAGTAGCTAGAATGTGATTGCTAAACGCTCCTCCAAAAGTGAGTAAAGTATGAGCACGCTGCTGGCGAGCCTCCTCAATATTGTACTTGAGCTTGCGAAACTTGTTTCCCGATATTAGGGGATGCAATTCGTCTTCACGCTTTACCCAAAGTTCTACTCCCGCCGATTGTACCATAGGTAATCGAATGAGTTGATTGCGAGAGGTTTCTGTCAGTGGCATAAGATAAAGTTATCGGGAATGTGACGGTAAAGCAACTCGAAGTTTTCACAACTTGTCTACAGTCTTATCTTTGTGGCGTGAAAAAGCATATTCCCGTCGAAGAAGGCGATTACTATACTGAAAATGGCTATCGGGTATTTACCGAAAAATACCATTTAAAAAGAGGCTACTGCTGTGAAAGCGGCTGCCGCCACTGCCCTTATGGGTATGATCCTAAACAAAATCGAAGAGCTTAAGGCTATTGACTTATATCGGCTCTGAGTTGTAACTTCATAGTGAGTTAGTTAAACGAATATGCTATGAAAAAATCAATGTACTTATTTGGGGCTTTTTTAAGCCTGTTACTGCTAGCCTCCTGCAGTTCAATTCGAGTCTTTACCGACTACGATACCGAAGTCAATTTTTCGAATTACTCGAGTTTCGCTTTCTACAAACCGACGATTGATCAGGCTGAAATCTCTGATCTAGATAAAAGACGCATCTTAAAGTCGATTGAGTCTCAAATGACTGCGAAGGGATATATACTTACTGAAAATGCCGATCTTCTTATCAGCATTGCTACTGACGAAGAATCTAGAGTAGATATCAACAACCAAGCTTGGGGTATTGGTTGGGGCTGGGGATTTAACCCTTGGATGTGGGGCCCTATGAATAATCAGACGGTAAGTACTTATGATCGAGGGGTACTACTCATTGATATATTAGATGCCGAAAAGAAGCAACTTATTTGGCAAGGCAAAGGCAGCGGCATACTGACCAATGTGACTAACCCAGAGGGTCGTCAAAAGCTAATCGATCGGTACGTTTCGGCGATTTTAGCTAAATATCCGATTCGTTAATTTAAGAGTGCTTTAGCTGCTTCTAAGGCTTGTGGTATACCAGCAGGGTTCTTTCCTCCAGCAGTAGCGAAGAAATCTTGTCCTCCTCCACCCCCTTGGATGTGTGAGCCTAATTCACGAATCATCTTAGAGGCACTAAGACCTTTAGTAGCTGCGATTTCTTTATCGATATAAATCGACAACAGCGCCTTCTCTCCAACCTGCGCACCAAGTACAAGACATAATCCCTTATGCACTGCGGCTAGATCAAAAGATATCTGTTTCATGGCAGCAGCATCCAAATCAACGGGAACGGCAGCAAACTGAACACCATCTATCTCAGTAATTCGCATGCCAATCGCCGCTTTAATGTGCTTGATTTTTTCGGCAACGAGTGCGTCTCTTTCTTGTTTGATGCTGTTTAGTTCGCTAAGGGTATCATCGACCGCTTTTACTAGGTCTTGTGCTTTTGGAAAACGTTCAGTGAGCTGCTGAATTAGTGCTTCTCTTTCGCTGTAATATTCTCGAACCCCTTTGGCAGTAATCGCTTCAATGCGTCGGATACCCGCTGCAACACCTCCTTCACTTACAATCTTAAATTGCCAGATTTCTGAGGTATTGTTAACGTGTGTTCCCCCACAAAGCTCGATGGATTCCCCGAAACGAATCGTTCTTACGGTATCTCCGTATTTCTCTCCGAATAAAGCCATTGCACCCTCAGCAATTGCCGTCTCCATAGCAACAGATCGGGCCTCTACTAGTGAAAGACCTTCATGGATTCGTTGATTTACTAATCGTTCTACCTCAGCAAGTTCTTCAGCAGTCATCTTTGCAAAGTGCGAAAAATCAAATCGTAAACTTCCTGGTTGAACTGACGAACCACGTTGCTCCACATGCGTACCTAGCACTTCTCTAAGGGCTTGATGTAACAGGTGAGTAGCTGTGTGGTTAGCGGTGGTATCTCTGCGAGCCTCCTGATCTACAACAGCCGTTAATGCTCCTTCTAATGAGCTAGGCAGCTTCTTTGTAAAATGCAGAATCTCATTATTCTCTTTTTTGGTGGTATAAATGTGAATTTCACCCTCATCTGAACGCAACCTCCCGCGATCTCCTATCTGCCCTCCTCCTTCTGGATAGAAAGGAGTGGTATTTAATACCAGTTGAAAAAGCTGCTCATTCTTCTGCTTGATCTCTCGGTATTTCAAAATTTGCACGTCGCTTACTTCAAGATGATCGTAACCGACAAATCCTTCTCCAGAAACATCATTTACGATGATCCAATCACTCTTTTCTGAGGTTGCATCTGCCTTTGAGCGCTGCTTTTGAGTGGCTAACGCCTCTTTGAAACCATTTTCATCGTAAGTGTAACCCTTCTCTGATAGAATTAGCGCAGTAAGATCGATTGGGAAACCAAAGGTGTCGTATAATTCAAAAGCTTTCTCTCCTGAGAGTTGCTTATTGCTTGTTTCGATAAGTAAACTATCTAAGCGCTTTAATCCGGCTTCAAGAGTGGCTAAAAACGATTGCTCTTCTTCTCTGATTACCGAAGTGATCAGAGTCTTCTGGGCGGTTAATTCAGGAAATGCCTCACCCATTTGAGATTCAAGCGTATCTACTAAGCGATACACAAAAGGTTCAGATTGACCTAAGAACGTGAATCCGTAACGAATAGCTCTGCGTAAAATTCTTCGAATGACATAGCCAGCCCCGTTGTTTGAAGGAAGCTGTCCGTCCGCAATAGCGAAAGCGACCGCACGAACGTGATCGACAATTACACGAATGGCGATATCGGTAGATTCCTCTTTTCCATAGGTTTGACCACTAATTTTTTCTAAAGTAGCGATGAGCGGAGTAAATACATCGGTATCGTAGTTCGACTGCTTACCCTGAAGAGCCATACACAATCTTTCAAAGCCCATTCCCGTATCAACGTGCTTAGCGGGTAGCGGCTCTAGACTTCCGTTAGCCTTGCGATTGAATTGCATGAAAACTAAGTTCCAGATTTCAACGACTTGGGGATGATCGGCATTGACTAGTTCATCTCCTGGAGTCTTTTGACGCTCCTTATCAGAGCGAAGATCGATGTGAATTTCAGAACAAGGACCACAAGGGCCTTGCTCTCCCATTTCCCAGAAATTGTCTTTTTTGTTTCCGAGAAGAATGCGCTCCTCTGCGATAAACTCTTTCCAGAGCTCATGCGCCTCGGTGTCTTTTGAAAGCTGATCGGCATCATCGCTACCTTCGAAAATAGTCACGTAAATACGATTCTTGTCTAGCTTATACACTTCGGTTAAAAGCTCCCAAGCCCAAGAAATTGCTTCTTTTTTGAAGTAATCTCCGAAACTCCAGTTCCCGAGCATTTCAAATAGCGTGTGGTGATAAGTGTCTTTACCCACCTCCTCTAAATCGTTGTGCTTACCACTTACTCTAAGACATTTCTGGGTATCAGCAACACGCTTATCGACAGCTTCAGTGTTCCCCAGAAAATACTCTTTGAACGGATTCATACCCGCGTTAGTAAATAACAGTGTGGGGTCATTCTTCATCACTAGGGGTGCTGAAGGAACGATTTGATGTCCTTTTGATTTAAAGAAATCTAAGAAGGTCTTGCGGACGAGATTCGCGTTCATATCAAAAACGTATCTTTGATTGGTAATTTGCCCAAAAATAGGACAATTTGAAAGACCAAAAGCGCAAGCAGAAGTATTACTACGACCCAGATACCCTGTCGTATCGAAAGGTTGCCTCAAGGCCCCTTCGTAAACTATGGCAGTTTGGTCTATTTTTTATGGCTTCGGCGTTATCCGGGGCGGCGATCTTTTATTCGTTCAACCAACTGGGTTGGGTACGCAATTCAAACGAAATCGTTCTTCAACGCGAGTTGGATAATTACAAACAAGACTATCAGAATTTTATCAAACGTCTCGATCGTACCGCAGAGGCCCTCGAAAATTTAAGACAACGAGATAACGAGGTTTACCGTCTATATTTCGAGATGGACCCGATCCCTGAAGAACAATATTATTCTGGCTTTGGTGGGGTGAATCGCTACCGAAAATATGAAGGGCAAAATAATTCAGAACTGATTAAAGAGGCAGCCGAGAATCTAGACGTCATCGAAAAGGCAATAGTGAATCAATCTAGATCGCTTGACGATATTTCTGAAATGCTTCCCAAACGAAAAGAATACCTAGCCGCGATACCCACCATTCAACCTGTCAAGAACGAAGACTTAAGAAGAATGGCTTCAGGTTATGGATGGCGCTCTGATCCTTTTACTAAGATGCTTAAGTTTCACTACGGAATGGACTTTTCTGCTCCAGTGGGAACCCCTATTTTCGCCACAGGTGATGGGGTAGTTAAAAGAGCCGACCAACGTGCCTCTGGACTCGGTAAGCATATCAGAATCGATCATGGCTTTGGCTATGTAACCATTTACGGTCACCTTTCGAAGTATAACGTTAGACCCGGACAAAAAGTAAAACGCGGTGATATTATCGGTTATGTAGGTAACACCGGTCGTTCGTTAGGGTCTCACCTCCACTATGAGGTGCATAAGGATCGCAAGCAGGTTAATCCGATCGATTTCTACGCAGGAACTTTATCGGCAGCCGACTATGAAATTCTCAGTCAACGTGCCGCCCTATCCAACCAATCTCTCGATTAATGGAACTCAATCTTCGCGATAAACGATACTATTCAATCGGTGAGGTAGCCAACGCCTTTGGGGTGAATACTTCGCTTATTCGGTTCTGGGAAAAAGAATTCGATGGTATTAAGCCAAAGAAAAATGCCAAAGGGGATCGAAGGTTTACCCCTGAAGATGTTCAGCAATTGAAGCGAATCTATGAGCTTGTCAAAGAACGTGGATTTACCCTTGAGGGAGCAAAGACTGAACTTAAAAACAATAAGAAAACCTATAAGAAGAACGAAGAAATCATTCGTAAATTAGAATCAATCAAACAACAACTCATCCATCTAAAAGACAGCTTAAAATGAAAAAAAGTTATTTCGTAATCGCAGCATTCGTTGGTGTCATCGTACTCGCTTTATTTTGGTACGTAGGTACGAACAACCGCTTTGTAGAAATGAAAGGAAACGCCACTAAACAGTGGGCCAATGTAGAAAGCTCTTACCAAAGACGCTCAGACCTTATTGGTAATCTAGTAAACACCGTAAAAGGTGCTGCAGACTTTGAAAGAAATACGCTTACCGCAGTCGTCGAGGCTCGTGCGAAAGCGACGAGTACAACCATCGATGCAAGCCAGCTTGACCCAGCTCAATTAGAGGCCTTTCAGGCAGCCCAAGGGCAATTATCTTCGGCCCTATCACGTTTATTGGTAACCGTTGAGCGTTACCCTGACCTTAAGGCGAATCAAAACTTCTTAGAATTACAATCTCAGTTAGAAGGCACAGAAAATCGCATCAACGTTGAACGCAACCGTTACAATAACCTAGCCGGAGATTATAATATTGCCATTAAGAAGATTCCGGCTAGTATTATCGCTAATATGGGAGGATTCACAGAAATCGCTCTATTCAAAGCTGAATCAGGTGCAGAGAGCGCTCCTGAAGTAAACTTCAATTTCTAAATGAAGGCTGAGGAACTTTTTAGTAAAACAGAAGAAGAACAAATCGTCTCAGCCATCAAGGCTGCTGAGAAAAACACCTCTGGAGAAATAAGGGTTCACATCGAGGCAAGTAGTAAGGGGAAAAACACGCTAGAACGTGCTGTCGAGGTATTTCAAGAGTTAGAAATGCATCGGACAGGAGCACGTAATGGGGTACTCTTTTATCTCGCTTACGAGGATCATGCTTTTAGTATATTCGGCGATCAAGGGATCAACGATAAAGTACCCACAGGCTTCTGGGACTCCACTCGCGATCAAATGCAAACGGCTTTTAAAAAATCAGCCTTTGCAGAAGGTTTAATAGCCGGTATTACTGAAGCCGGTCAAGTACTGAAAACTTATTTCCCTTATCAATCTGACGACCAAAACGAACTCGATGACTCAATCTCTAAAGGCTAAATTATTTTTCCTGTTAGCGGTAGGAGCCGTAGTTGGTGCCTGGGCGCAAATTCAAATTCCTAATAAACCTACCAAGCAAACTGCGCTATATGACTATGCAGATGTTTTAAGCGAAAACGAGGAACGTGCACTTACTCAGAAGTTAATTCGCTACGCTGATTCTACCTCAACACAAATTGTAGTGGTTAGTATCCCTTCTACAGAAGGTGAAGACATCCAGTTTTTAGGTGCGAATTGGTTAAGTACTTGGGGAATTGGACAGGCAGGCAAGGATAATGGTATTCTGATCTTACTCGCTCGAGACGATCGCCGCATAGGAATCAATACGGGCTATGGGGTTGAGGATCGATTAACCGACGCCCTTTCAAAACGAATCATCGAAACCCGAATCATTCCTGAATTCAAAAATGGAGACTATTACGGCGGACTAGATGCAGGTACCGATGCGATTGTCGAGGTGCTTACCGGCGCCTACACCGAAGATCGTAACCTTCGAGCCTCAAAGAAGGATAAATTCGGAGCCTTCGTATTTCTTATGATTATCGTTCTTATTGTGGTTAGCATGATCTCTCGCAAAGGCGGTGGCGGATCAAACGGCGGCGGTATGCGCGGCCCTGACCTCATGGACGTTCTCATCCTAAGCTCTCTAGGAAGACGCAGCGGTGGCGGTAGCTTCGGCGGAGGTGGCAGCTTTGGAGGCGGAGGCTTCGGCGGAGGTTTTGGCGGAGGTTTTGGCGGCGGAGGCGGTGCCTCTGGTGGATGGTAACCCCTATTTCTTACGCATAAAGATCGTTACAGGAACTCCCTCAAAATTGAAGTTCTTACGAAGCTGGTTCTCCAAGTAACGCTTATATGGATCTTTCACATACTGAGGTAGGTTGCAGAAAAACGCAAACTGCGGATAATGCCCGGGTAACTGTGTACAGAATTTAATCTTCACGTACTTTCCTTTCAGCGATGGCGGCGGATAATGCTCAATAAGCGGCAGCATCACATCATTCAGCTTATGGGTAGGTACACGTTTAGATCGGTTTTGATAAACCTCAACAGCGGTTTCAATGGCTTTATAGATACGCTGTTTTTCAAGCGCTGAAATAAAGATGATCGGTACATCAGTAAAGGGCTCCATTACCTCACGAATCTTCTTGGTATAATCCCGAACGCTATTGGTTTCTTTCTCTACCAGATCCCATTTATTTACTAAGACTACAATTCCTTTATTATTACGATGGGCTAACCAAAAGATATTCTGCACTTGGCCATCAAAGCCTCTGGTGGCATCTAGAATAAGAATAGCCACATCACAGTGTTCGATTGCACGAACCGAACGCATGACCGAATAAAATTCTAGGTCTTCTTTTACTTTCGCCTTTCTTCGAATACCGGCAGTATCGACAAGGTTAAATTCGAATCCGAATTGATTGTATTTAGTGTCGGTAGCATCTCGGGTAGTGCCCGCAATATCAGTAACAATAAAGCGCTCTTCACCTAACAGCGCGTTGATAAACGATGACTTACCTGCATTTGGACGACCCACCACAGCAAAACGCGGCAATTCATCTTCTACTTCAGGCTCGTCAGGTAATACCTCAACCACGGCATCGAGAAGATCCCCAGATCCCCCACCATTGATCGATGAGATGGTGTAATAATCCCCCAGACCCAATGCGTAAAATTCAACTGCATCGGCCTCACGCATGGCGTTATCTACCTTATTGATGGTCAAAAAAACAGGTTTATCGTGTCGACGAAGGAGTTTGGCAACGTCCTCGTCCATACCTGTTACCCCTGATTCGACATCAACCATGAAAATAATTGCGTCGGCTTCGTCTATGGCCAATTCTACTTGCTTATCGATTTCGAATTCGAAGACGTCTTCAGAACCTTTGACGTATCCGCCCGTATCGATGACGGTGAATTCGCGGCCGTTCCAATCGGTCTTGCCATAGTGACGGTCACGGGTTACCCCACTTACCGCATCGACAATAGCCTCTCTGCGCTGAATGAGTCGGTTAAAAAAAGTCGACTTTCCAACGTTCGGACGTCCCACAATAGCAACAATAGCTCCCATAAAAAAATTTGTAGGCGCAAAGGTAGCCGAAATTTGTTAAGGGCGGTGATTCTAGCCCTGATATCCGAAACGACGCAATTGATTTTCATTGCTGCGCCAATCCTTATTCACCTTCACGTAAAGTTCTAAGTGTATCTGTTTCTGAAAGAAAGACTCCAAATCTTTTCGAGCTTCGGTTCCAACGCGCTTGAGTGCCTTTCCTTGGTGTCCGATGAGGATTCCCTTTTGAGTCTCACGCTCTACCATAATCACTGCACGAATTCGGATAATTTTTTCTTCTTCTTTAAAACTTTCTACTTCAATCTCAACCGAATAAGGAACTTCTTTTTTGTAGTTCAGAAGAATCTTCTCACGAATGGTCTCACTCACAAAAAAACGTTCCGTCTTATCTGTGAGTTGCTCCTTGTCAAAATAGGCCGGCCCGAGCGGAAGCAATTCTTTAATACGCTGCATTACTCCTTCTACCCCGAAACCTTCAAGGGCAGATATCGGATGTATCTCTGCATGCGGCAAGACCGCTGACCAGTTGGCTACCGCTTCTTCAAGACGGGTCTGATCGGTAGTGTCGATCTTATTGATCAATAATAGAAGTGGAACCTTTGAAGCTTGGAGTTTCTTGAAAAAGAGTTCGTCTTTCAAACCTTTCTCTCCGATTTCGACGAGATAGACTAAAACATCGGCATCTTCGAAAGCAGTTTTCACGAAATCCATCATCGATTCTTGAAGCGCGTAGGCGGGATCAATGATTCCGGGAGTATCAGAGAAGATAATTTGATAGTTCTCCTCATTCACAATACCCAAAATGCGATGTCTAGTAGTCTGCGCCTTTGAAGTGATAATCGAAAGGCGTTCACCAACCAGTGCGTTCATCAGTGTTGATTTACCCACATTGGGGTTCCCGATGATATTTACATAACCCGAGCGATGACTCATAGTCTATTTTCTTTAAAGCGCTTGAAGTAATCTGAGGCCGCCGCATTTACCTTAGGAGCCAATAGAAGCACCGCAATCATGTTAGGGATAAGCATCAGCGCATAAGCGAGATCCATTAAGTTGACTACTAGGTCAACTGAGGCGATGGCAGCGATGATAATGGTGATGATGTAGAAGTAATTGAAGCCTTTTCCGATTTTATTCCCGGCCAAAAAAGACAGGCTTTTTACTCCGTAATAAGAGTAGGTTAGGATCGTTGAGAGTGCAAATGCCGTAACGGCGATCATGAGAAGCACGTCTCCCCATCCGAATAGTGTCTTTTTGAAAGCGATTAGGGTCATGAGTATACCGTTCGTTTCAGCCTCGAGATACGCACCACTAATCAAAATGACTAAGGCTGTTAGGGTACAGACCACAATGGTATCAATAAATGGACCGAGCATTGCTACCAATCCTTCTTGAACGGGCTCATCGGTTTTTGATTGTCCGTGATACATAGGAGCCGAGCCTAGACCAGCCTCATTCGAGAACATCGCTCGACGCGCACCTAGAATAATCACTCCCCATAAACCACCGGTAACCGCCGTTTCGAAGTTAAAGGCTTCGGTAAGAATCAGCTTGAAAGCGGGAAGAATCCCCTCAGCATTCGTAGCTAAAACAAAGAGTACAGCAAGAAGGTAAAACCCAACCATAGGCGGTACAATTCGAGTCGCTACCTGCGCAATCTTTTGAACCCCACCAAAGATTACTGTAGCCGTGATCGAAGCTAAAACCACTCCGATGAGTGCTTTCCATGCGAAAGCAGATCCTAAATCCACCAAGGTTTCGTTGGGCCTAATCACCTCCATAAACGTCTGAGTGAACTGATTGGCTTGAAAGATGGCGAGGTATCCGATCATACCCATTACCGCATAGAAAATGGCGAGTGGAGATCCTAATTTGCCCAGTCCTCGAGTCATGTAATACATTGGGCCTCCTTGCGCCACACCCTCTGAATCAACACCGCGATACATCACGGCTAAGGAACAACTGTAGTACTTAATGGCCATACCTAATAATGCGGTCATCCAGATCCAGAAAATGACACCCGGCCCCCCTAGATAAACCGCAATTGCTACGCCCGAAATATTCCCAAGACCAACCGTTGATGCAATCGCTGCAGATAATGCTTGCCAGTGAGATACCTCTCCGGTCGCATCCTCTTTATCGTATTTACCTCGAGTAATATCAATGGCATGTTTGAAATTACGATAGGGTGTGAACCTCGAATAAAGGGCTAAAAAAAGACCCCCTCCTAGAAGCAGCACCAGCATCGCTCCCTCTGTGTAAGGCAGTAATGCTGAAATAAGATCATTAATTACATTCATAGACGCGAAGATAGGGCTTAGCGCTACAAACGAATAAAGATCTTTCGCTTAAAGAGAAACAGTGTAGGAATACTAATAACACCCACATAGATCAGCGCATAAATCAGTGAGGATAGTTTAGGAGCCAACCCGATTCCTATTAGAAAATTAACCGTTTCATCATTTAGAGCAATCGGTATAAATCGATCACTGTAAAAAACACTAACTAGGATACTAGATAGCGCATAGGCAACAATCGGATTTTTCCCAAACGACTCCATAAGACGAGTAGGAAAACGACTTTTTTTCACATCAAAAAAGTAAATACATATGGCCCATGCTTGCATGCATGCCCCAGCGGTTACAAGTGTAAACGAGCTTGACCAAAGCGCCTTGTTAATTGGAAACAAATAACTTAGCAAATACCCTATTGCAAGTAGCACAAATCCTCTTCGCATCATAGCAAACAACTTGTCAGAGGTTTTGTCATAAGACTGATAAATCGAAGCAGCGGTCATACCCAGCAGTGTGGACCCTACTGCACCAGCTGTGCTGAGTAATCCTTCTGGATCCCAAGTTTTTTGCCATAAATACCCAGGGAGTATCTTACCGTCTAGATAATGGGCCCAATTCTTCATCGGCACTGAAAGATCAGGAATACCCACTCCGGGTACCGGCAAGAACACCATTACAAGGGTATAAATCCCCAATATCCAAAGGGCTAAACGCCACTGATTTGACCTTTTGGTAAATACAAAGATCAATGCACAGATCAAGTAAACGATGGCTATTCGGGGCAACACCCCAACATATCGAATGCTCGAAAAATCAAATTTAGGCCAGAGCCACAAGAATAGACCCACCAAATAGATTTTGAGTGCTCTCCACAAGATCTTAGTGACCACCCCTTTTTGATCTACCTTTTTTCCTAAGGCGAAGACAATCGAAGCTCCTACAATAAATAGAAAACTAGGGAAGACAAAATCGGTTGGAGTTAATCCGTCCCACTCCGCATGAAGTAGTGGTGCATAAACATGTGACCAACTACCGGGAGTATTTACAATAATCATTAAAAAGATCGTTAGCCCTCGAAGAATATCAAGTGACAGAAGTCGTTGCTGTGCCATATGGTTTTAGTTAGGTGTAACTAAATATAGCCGTTACCAAAACGAATATCAACTAATTTTTATCTCTTAATAATTTTTATCGTTTTACGAATAGTTAC
>CAXPJI010000034.1:0-6509 GCA_964217345.1 Euzebya sp. | reverse complement strand
CTACTCTCACAAAATCGGTGTCCGCATCAAAACCCTCCTCGCGCATTAACGAGCGGACCCTTTCACGTGCAGATTCTGCTACTTTTATCATAAGTTGGGATATTTGATTGCAAAGATACGGCTTAGCGCATTTTTATCATAAGTAATGCGCTGATATTCTATTGAGTGGCATAGACAGAATCTATAGTAATAGCAGTACCTTTGGCCGCATAACCACAGATCAAATGTTAGAAGAAAAGAATCCTTCCCTTAATTCGATCGAAAACCTAGGTGAATTCGGCCTTATCGACCATCTAACCAAAGCGATACCTACACAGCTCAAAAGCACCGAAAAAGGAATTGGTGACGATGCAGCGGTAATCAACTTTGGCAAAAACCAGACGGTAATCAGTACCGATATGCTCGTCGAAGGAATTCACTTTCATTTGGGTTATATGCCCATGAAACACTTAGGCTACAAGTCGGTAATTGTCAACCTGTCTGATATCTGCGCAATGAATGCGACTCCCACCCATATAACGGTATCGATTTCTGTGTCTAATCGATTTTCTGTCGAAGCACTTGAAGAATTTTACGCCGGGGTTGCTCTTGCCTGTAAAACCTATAACGTTGACTTAGTTGGGGGTGATACCGTGGCTTCTACTAAAGGGATGACGATTAGCGTGACTGCAGTTGGGGTGGCTGAAAAGAAGGCATTGGTTTACCGAGATGGCGCCAAAGAGGGAGATTTACTAGTCGTTTCTGGCGATTTAGGAGCAGCATTTTTAGGATTTCAAATTCTTGAAAGAGAACGTCAGGTGTTTGAGGCCAACCCACAACACCAGCCGGATTTAGATCAATATACCTACCTCATTGAAAGACAGCTTAAGCCAGAGGCTAGAAAAGATATTCCCGAATTATTAGCAGCTCTAGAGGTTAAGCCAACTTCGATGATCGATATCAGTGATGGGCTGGCTTCAGAAATCAAACACCTTTGCAAACAATCTAAAGTTGGATGCCGTCTATTCGAAGACAAGATTCCACTTGACCCTGCAATGATTAGTACCTGCGAAGAATTCTCTTTAGACTCAACAACAGTTGCCCTTAGTGGCGGAGAAGACTATGAACTACTCTTTACCATCTCGCAAGGCGATTACGACAAAATTAAAGGAAACCCGAATCTAACAGTCATCGGACATATGAGCGAGGAAGAAGACGGTGAATACCTAATAACTCGATCAGGGGAGGCAATCGAACTTAAAGCTCAAGGCTGGACAGCCTTCTAAGATGAGTAAAGAAATCCGCCTAGTAGCACTAGCGTTTTTTTCGCTTTTTTTCGGTGCTGGCAACCTTATTCTACCTCCTTTTTTAGGGTTCAACGCTTTTGATCAGTGGCCAATTGTAGCTGCAGGATTCTGTATTACTGCGATACTTATCCCTTATCTAGGCATCTTAGCCCACTCTAAAATACAAGGTGGACTTTATGAGTTAGCACAGCCCATTTTAAAGAAATTCGCGCTTCTCTATACTAGTGTAATATTTATGATCTGTTTACTCATCGTCGTACCTCGAACTGCGGCTGTGACTTATGAATTGGGGGTCGCTCCATTTACAGACCTTTCACCGCTACTAAGCGCGCTAATCTTTTTTGGAGGCATCCCTTTTTTCGCACTTTATAGAGGGCGAGTTTTATCTATTATCGGTAACTACATCACCCCGCTACTCGTAGCCCTGATGGTGCTTTTAATTGTACAATCCTTCGGTCGTAGCGTAGCTCCAAATCCAAACGCGAAGTCTTTTGGCTCACTAGTTAGTTCAGGAATTATAGAGGGGTACCAAACCTTCGATGCTATCGCCGCGGTTGTGGTAGGTGCCGTTCTAGTGCTGTCGGTGAAAAACCAGTTTGACTATCTAAGTCTAAAACAACAATCTAGCGTATTAAAACGTGGCGGATTTTGGGCAGCCTTCGCGCTTATGAGTATTTATTTAGGCCTCATATTCTCAGGAGCTAGTCTAGCATCTTCAGGCGTTTACCAGTACAATCGCTCTGAGCTATTGATCTACCTTAGCAGCTTTTTGTTCGAAGGTACCGGTACGCAAATACTTGGGGTTACCGTGGCGCTTGCCTGCTTTACCACTGCTGTAGGTATCGTTACTGGAGCTGCAGACTTTGTTAACGAACAAATTGCTCCTTCAAGGAAAGCATATGTCATTACCATCGCCATTGCCTGCATCGCTGGGGTGCTATTAGCAACATTAGGAGTAGATGAAATTATTCGTGTCGCCTATCCTGTGTTACTACTCATCTACCCACTAACCATTGTTCTAATCTTACTGCACTTATTACCTAAACGACTAACAGGAGGATACGTGTTGCAAATAGTTGCGGCAACTACCTTTTTGTTTTCTATTCCAGACTCGATTCTAGGCTCCATCGAATCAGTATATTTAAGGAGTTTTTTAGAAATTATACCGTTCGGTATAATTCAGCTAGGCTGGATTATTCCTTCGCTATTGAGCGCTCTTATATCAATTAGCGTTCGTTCATTAGTGTCTCGATATGATCAGCTTCAATAGGAATAGACTGCATTAGATTTAATGGAGATCCGCTCGGCTGAACCACCACATTGTCTTCAAGACGAACACCAAAACCCTCTTCGGGAATATAGATTCCGGGTTCAACGGTAAATACCATTCCTGGCTTCATAGGAGTTTTCAGTTCTCCATAGTCGTGGGTGTTTAACCCTAAATGGTGGCTGGTGCCATGCATAAAATACTTCTTATAGGCCAGCGGATTGTCAGAAACCTCATTTTGATCTAATAACTTTAAACCAACAAGCTCTGAGCTCATCATTTTACCCACCTCTTTGTGGTATTCTGCCCATAACACGCCGGGGGCCAATAGAGCAGTTGCTTCATTCTTAACGCGTAGAACTGCATTATAGACAGCCTTTTGACGATCGGTAAAACGACCGCTTACCGGGATAGTGCGTGTCATATCGCTCGAATAATTAGCGTATTCGGCAGCAACATCCATCAGAAGTAAATCACCCGCTTTACATTGCTTATTATTCTCAATGTAATGCAATACGTTAGCAGAAGCCCCCGAAGCGATAATTGGAGTGTAGGCAAACCCTTTAGATCGATTGCGAACAAATTCGTGAAGGAATTCAGCCTCAATTTCATACTCCCACACCTCAGGCTCAACAAATTTGAGTATTCGACGAAACCCCTTTTCAGTGACAGCACACGCTTGATGAATCAACTGAATCTCTTCTTGTTCTTTAACTCCTCGTATTTCATTTAAGATCGGAAAACTCTTGGCTGTTTGGTGTGCTGGATACTTCGATTTAACCCGCTCAATGAATCGATCTTCTCTTGTTTGAGTTTCCACCGCTTGGCGATAGTGTTCGTTCGTATTCAAATAAATCGTAGATGCCTCGCTCATCAAATCAAATAGCACCTGTTCAAATTGATGTGTCCAATAAACGGTAGCAATACCCGAAACCTCAGTAGCCTGTTCTTTAGTCAGCTTAGCTCCTTCCCAAACGGCTATATGTTCATTGGTTTCGCGCACAAACAGAATTTCTCTATGCGCCGGGTTCATGGCATCAGGAAAAAGAAGTAAAATACTCTCCTCCTGATCTACTCCAGAGAGGTAAAAAATATCTCGATGCTGCTCGAAAGGCATTGTGCTGTCAGCCCCAATCGGATACACATCATTAGAATTAAAAACCGCAAGACTTTCAGGCTTCATCTGAGCCATGAACTTCTTGCGGTTCTTTTTATATAGTCGGTTTGGGATCGGTAAATACTTCATAGAAGTAAATGTACGCCCGATTCGTCAGCTTTCAAATAACTATTGCGCTTGGTATACCCTTACGTAATCAATCTCCATGGTCGCTTGAGAAAAACTCGAAGGCACTTCTCCACCGAGAGTTCCACCCATAGCAACATTTAATAGAAGATAGTGTGGTTTTTTAAACTCGGTTTCTGAATTCGTTGATTGAACTACCAGCTGATCATCTACATAGATTTGCAGAACAGCTGCATTCCAAACTAAAGAATATAAATGATACTCAGATCCTATTCCGCTTAAGGATTTGTCTAAACCATAAGATGCAGGGTTGCCAGATTCGTCATCCTTCCAGTGAAAGGTTCCAAGAACTCTGTCGTTTTGCCATCCTCGCTTCTCCATGATGTCAATTTCGCCACAATTAGGCCAGCTTGTTTCTCCTTTTTCAGCCTGAAACACTCCTCCGCGCTCATTAATGTCTGAGCCCAAAGTCCAGATTGCAGGCCAGGCTCCTTGCTGTGAAGGTAGTTTCGCGCGAACATCGACACGACCATACTTAAAATCAAATTTAGAATTAAGTCGAGCTGAAGTATATTCCTTCGTACTATTCTCAAAGGTGTAAGATTCCTTCTTAGCATTAATCTTTAATGTGCCATCGCTTGCTGAGGCATTAGAGGTGCGATTTGTATAGTGTTGAAGTTCTCCATTCGCCCATCCTCCTCCAAAAATTGGAAGGGTTTGTAGGTGCCATTTTTCGGCGCTTGGAGCTCCGTCATAATCAAACTCGTCATTCCAAACAAGTGTTAATCCATCATAGGAGGTAATTTCTCCGCCTGGCTCTTCGCAGGCATTACAAGATCCTCCGCAGTCAATACTTACCTCATCGCCATTTAAAATACCATCAGAACAAGTAGCCTGAGGCTCGGGTGAGGGACCGCCTTTTTCACACGACAAAAAGGCACTGATTATTAATAGATAAAATACGTTCTTCATAAGTAAAAATATGCCCGCATGTAGCGGGCATACTTAGCTAAACTATTAAATAAAAATTACTCTTTCGAGAAGAATACATTATCAATGTATACCGTTGCTTCAAGCCATGGCTCTGCAACCAGGATATACTGAGCGATCGCTTCTGTAGCTGTCATGCCCGAAAAATCACTAAGTGGAATACTAACAGAAACCCATTCTCCCTGAGTTACCGTTGAGAGTGCGATCTCGTGCTCTGAGTCATCTCCTCCAGCATATCCCTTATCAGCACCCCAATCAACTAATTTGATTTTCATAACCGTTGCATTTGAGGTCCAATAATCAAAATTGAAGTGCGTCATCGAAGAAGCGTCTACTGGAGCAGAAGAAGTTTCAATCCCTACGAAACCAAATTTCGAGTATTTCTTAACGTTGTTACCATTAAGATCAATCTCAGCCAGTTCAGCTGCAACTCCTTGTCCATCATTTGACCATTCGGTTAACCAGGTATCAACCGCAACATCTTCATACGAGTCACTAAATAGGGAAATTACGTCTGCTGCAGCGGCAGATGGAGCAGCAGGTCCTTCTGTTGGAGCGTTATTTCCGGTGCCACCGCCTTCATTTGAAAAATACATGTTGTCGATGTAGTAAGTAGCTTCTAACCAAGGCTCAGCAACCAAGATATATTGAGCAATTGCTCCTTTAGCTGTCATCCCGGTGAAATCACTAAGAGGAATGCTCACAGAAACCCATTCTCCCTGAGTAACAGAAGAAAGCGCTAGTTCATGTTCGCTATCATCGCCTCCGTCATATGCCTTATCTGCTCCCCAGTCTACAAGTTTAATCTTAAATACAGTTCCGTCTGGGGTCCAATAATCAAAATTAATATGAGTCATAGACGATGCGTCAATTGGCGCAGAAGAAGTTTCAATACCAACAAAGCCAAACTTCGAATACTTCTTAACCATATTGCCATTTAGATCGACATCCTCTAGTTCCGCCGTTACTCCTTGACCATCGTTTGACCAGCTAGTCAACCATGTATCAACAGTAACGTCTTCATAGGAATCACTGAACATAGATATTACATTTGCCGCGTCAGCAGTAGGAGCTGAGGGTCCTTCGGTAGGAGCATCATTTCCTGTTCCACCTCCTCCTCCGCCAGTACCTTCATCAACTGGTTCTGAAACTCGGATATTATCGATATAGTGGTTTACTTGGGCGTCATTCACAACTCCAAAGTCCATAATGAAAACAACTCGATCGAAAAGACCTGAATAATCTGCAGATAGATTATAGGTAATGGTTTCCCAACCTGATCCGGTAGTTTCCTTAATAATGTCACCTGTAGTAACCGTGTTATTTGCGCTGTCCTCTAACTTTAATAAAACTTTTTGTCCTGCTCTTAAAGAGTGTACATCCACGCTGACCGCTGTGTTAGGGGCAGTAAGCGAAACTTTAGAGTCTAAATCAAAGAAAAAACCTTGCCAAGGCTCTTGACCTGCTTCTTCCTCAATCTTTAAAACTTTGGCAGAGGCGTTCCCAGTTGTATTAGGATTGGCCACAATTTCTAATTCAATTTTATTTGCCGCATCAGAACCAAATACACCCCAAGTTCCGTCAGGATTAGCTTCTGTTATTTCATTGTCTGCAGAGAAATCAGGTCCCATACCATCTTCCTCCATATCAACTGTGCCAGAGTTTAAATCAGGGGATGCCATATTAGAAGGCTCCTCACAAGCTGAACATGAACCTCCACAGT
>CAXPJI010000033.1:0-8786 GCA_964217345.1 Euzebya sp. | reverse complement strand
TATAAAAGCATTAACCGTTTCTTCTAAACAAGACCTACTTACCAACTCCGCAGGTCTAAGTGGGGCATTATCCGATGAAACAGGTACAGGAGCCGCCGTATTTGCCAATAGCCCAACACTAATTAGCCCAACACTAAATAACCCAACACTAAATGGCGCAACACTAAATAGCCCAACACTACAAGGGGCCGTTAACGATACAACCGAGGACACCGATTTCGCAGATTCAGAGGCCAACGTTACTATAAATGCATTTTCAGGCAGCTTCCTAATTAGTCGAAATGAGGCCTTTCAAATTGGAGGAGAAAAAACCATCAGTAACAGTTTCGTAAATACTGGTTCAATAATAATTCTTACTGAAGGGCCGATAGTTGGACTAGGTTCAACAACTCCCTCAGAACTTAACGTAAAAAATATCGCTGCTGGGAAATTCACAGTGGATGTAGGAGGTGTTTTACCAGATGCTGGTTCATCTTTCAAAATATTTTTCCTAATAATAAATTAGTAAGTCTATTATAATGAAACCGTGGTTTCAAATATTATTGTTCTTGATTTCGATAATCAGTGCTAACGCCCAAAAAACGAGTGGCTTCTCAAAGGATGTGGTAAACTATTCGGCTATCCGAACGATGAATACAAGCTTTGGACCACTCACAGAATCACAGCATGCTTCGATTCAAATTCATCGAGGGCTGCTACCGCTAATCATCAATAGATATGAAATAGATTCTGATGGAGATGGAGTGGTTGATGCCTATGACGAATGCCACAGTACAACCGATGGAGTAACCGTAGACTATAAGGGATGCGAAATTTTTGCACTAGATTCAGAGACGTTTGTCATTGAGACCTTGTCTAACAGCTGTATCGGAACCAATGAAGGGATCATAAAAGTAGAGTTACTTGATGAAAGCTATGATTATGTAGTCAAATTGTCTGCAGAAAGTGGTCAATCCCTTGAATTAAATGATACAAATAATTTTAAAGGAGAGTTTACGGGTCTGCCAACCGGTAACTACGATTTATGTCTCACCATTCCTGGAGTAGATAATTATGAGCAGTGCTTTGAAATAAATATTACCGAGCCTGCACCACTGCAAGTGGTGACCTCTGCCGATTACTCAAATAAAATGGTAGATCTCATACTAAGCGGTGACGGACCCTATATTATTGAAATCAACGAAAGAGAATTTATAACAGAAAAGAAAAGACTCTCAATACAATTACAACCGGGTAATAACAAGATTGCAGTCAGAACTAAATTGATATGTCAAGGAAGCTATTTTGAAGAAATATTTGTCTCTGAGGAGGTAATTGTTTATCCAAATCCGACCGAAGGTCAGGTTCAAATTTATGTCGGAGGTAAAGACAATACCGTTGAGCTTTCGGTGCTAAATCTTCAAGGCCAAAGTCTTTTCAATAATCAGATTCAGGTAGGTAATAATCGAGTAATTGAGTATGATTTAGGTAATTATCCTTCTGGAGTTTATCTCCTGCAGTTGACAGGTAAAGAGGTTAATCAGCGAATTAAGGTAGTGAAGTTGTAAATGAGGCGTTTGTTATTAAATATACTTCTCGTCACTGTGCTTAGTGCCTGTAGCACAGATATTCCACAAGGCGCAGACCCACCTAGCTCATTTAATCTTTTACTTCCAGAAAATCAACAAATCTGCGAGCCAGGCGGAATAATAAACGGACCTAATGCATCCCTAGTGTTTACTTGGGAAAGGGCACAAGGGGCGACCTCATACGATCTTGGAATAACCGATACATCTGGATCTATCATCGAGATAAATGATATCACAGAACCCTCTTACAAAATCGATTTGAAGAGAGGAGAATCTTACAGTTGGGGCGTATTAGCAAACAACGCTCTTTATCAGGTTGCAAGTTCGACAAGCTTTCATTTCTATTTAAGAGGCGAACCAGTTTCTAACTTGGTACCTACCCCTCCCTCGGCAATCTACCCAAAATCTGGCCAGTCAATTGCAGGGGATTTTACATCTATTCAGCTCGAGTGGGAAGGATATGATCCAGATGGTGATGAGCTATCTTATCATCTGACCGTTGAATATAGTTCAGCACCCAATGATACGTTTACCAACTTGGTCGATCAAACCAACTTAAAAGGAACCAACTATACCATTCAAATTTCACCGAATACATTTTATTCTTGGACGGTGGTTGCTTCAGACGGAAAAGACACAGGAAAAAGCCAGTCGTTTTCTTTCCGAACCACTCCAAATTAGACAAAGTTTAGTACCTTTTTAGGGTGAAAAAGAAATTACTTTGCCTTTTATTAATTGGGCTAGGGATAAGTTGTACTACCTATATTCCTAGCGAAATCATCAGAGACCTATCCTCAATCCAGACCGGTGAGGAAGAAGAAACTCTTCCTGATATCGATGAATTAGAGCCTAATATTCCTCCTAGAATCAACAAACAAACTCCAGAGGATGGGATTACTTGGGCACCAAATAATCCCATTGAACTAATCTGGGGTTTTGATGATGAAGATGGTCCGAAAAACAGAGCTGAACTTTTAGCCTCCTTAAGCTTCATGGTTGAAGTAGATACATTAAGTTCTTTTGCTACCGCGAAAGAATATCAAATATCCGGATGGAATACCCATCGGCATGAAACCTATCCAGGAACAACATACTATTGGAGAGTCTCGGTAACTGATGGAAAAGACACAGTACAAGATAATTCACCCTGGCAATTTTATGTAGGAGGTAATTAAACCCCATTCAATCGATTTTTCTTACCTTCTTCAGCCCTAAACGAGATCTATGAAAAACCTTTTTATCGCTTTTGTTTTATTACTTTTTGTCAGCTGTAATCCATCGTCAAATGACACCTATTTTGCTTTTGAAGAAGCCACAGTCACCGAACTACAAGCTCAGATGCAATCGGGCACACTCACCGCAGTTGAACTAACTGCTGCCTATTTAGAGCGAATCGCACTTCTCGACCAATCAGAAGGTGGGGTTCATAGTATCATTGAAATTAACCCAGATGCACTCCAAATCGCAGCTGAATTAGATGCTGAAAGAGCTAGCGGGTCAGTCAGAGGGCCTTTACACGGTATACCGGTGGTGATTAAAGATAATATCGATACCGGAGACCAAATGCTCACAACCGCAGGGTCACTAGCATTAACTCACGGGCCAGCACCAGACGATGCTTTTGTGGTTAAACAACTAAGAGCAGCGGGGGCCATTATATTAGCAAAAACCAACTTATCAGAATGGGCCAACTTTAGATCTAGCCGTTCATCAAGCGGATGGTCAGGTCGCGGAGGGCAAACCAGAAACCCCTACGTTCTAGATCGCAGCCCATGCGGTTCAAGTTCAGGCTCTGGAGCGGCCGTTTCTGCCAATTTTGCAACTCTTGCGGTAGGCACCGAAACCAATGGTTCAGTCGTATGCCCCTCTTCTACCAATGGAGTAGTTGGTATTAAGCCCACCGTCGGTTTAGTAAGTCGCGACGGGATTATTCCGATCTCTGAAACCCAAGACACTGCCGGGCCTATGGCCCGAACAGTGGCAGATGCAGCAGCCTTATTATCAGCTATGACAGGGGTAGACACCTCAGATGAAAAAACGGTCGCAAGCGAATCTTTTGTAGGCACCGACTACACCCAGTTTTTAGATGCGAATGCTCTTCAAGGCATGCGTATTGGGATTATGAAAGGCACCTTTGGCAATCACGAAAGAGTAGATGCAGTTCTAGAATCTGTCGTCAAAGCGCTTGAAGAAGCAGGTGCTACCGTTGTGATGGATATTGAACTTCCTGAAAGGCGCGCCATAGGCCGCGCGGGATACGAGCTCATGTTGTACGAGTACAAAGCGGGCCTCAATGCGTATTTCACATCAAGACCTGACAGCCCCATCCAAAGTATTGAAGATCTTATTGCCTTCAATGAAGAAAATGCAGCAACCGAAATGCCATTCTTTCAGCAAGAACACCTACTTCAAGCGGCTGAAAAAGGAGAATTAACCGAGCCCGAATACTTAGAGGCTTTAGAAAAGGTCACCTCTAGCGCTAGAGCAGCGGTTGATAACGCCTTAGCTAATAACGATCTAGATGCCATTATGGGAATTACCGGAGGGCCAGCCTGGACCATCGACGTCATCAACGGAGATCATTTCGGCATGGGAAGTTCGAGCCCTGCGGCCCAGTCGGGATATCCGAACATAACCGTACCTGCAGGCTTTGTAGGTGAATTACCTGTTGGGGTGAGCTTCTTTGCTGGCAAATTCGAAGAGCCTAAGCTGATCAGCATCGCCTATGCTTTTGAACAGGCAACCAAGGTGCGTAAAGCTCCAAAATTTATTCAATCAATACCCACAGAATGATACCTGAAATCAACCCTCTTGAACATCGAAGCTATCTAGTTGATGGTGAAATCAAACCATGGACTGGAGAAATCCAAGATGTCTACTCAACCCTTAGTAAAACCTCTGAAGCATCTTACGAGAAAACTCGCGTAGGCTCTGTTCCCAATTTAGGAGAAAAAGAGGCCCTAGAGGCTCTCGATTCTGCCTATAACGCCTACGATCAGGGTAAAGGGGCTTGGCCTACCATGAAGGTGAAAGATCGCATCGAATGCATGACTCGCTTTGTAGAAAAAATGAAAGAAAAGCGAGAAGAGGTTGTTGAGCTACTGAAGTGGGAGATTATCAAAAATCACAACGACGCCTATAAAGAGTTTGACCGCACGGTAGACTATATCTACGATACCATTGAGGCCTACAAAGACCTGGATCGAGACTCCGGTCAGTTCGAAAAACATCAAGGGGTGTATGCGCATATTCGCCGTGGCCCCATCGGTGTGGTGCTTTGTCTTGGACCGTATAATTATCCGCTCAATGAAACCTTTAGCTTGCTGATTCCTGCAATTATCATGGGAAATACTGCAGTATTCAAACCAGCAAAACATGGGGTGTTACTGATCACTCCGCTTCTTGAGGCCTTTCAGGAAAGCTTTCCTAAAGGAGTGGTAAATATCGTTTTCGGTAGAGGTCGCGCTATTGCATCACCTATTATGAAATCAGGTAAAATTGACGTGATTTCTCTGATTGGGCACAGTACCTCAGCTAACGCCCTACAAGAATTGCATCCGAAGGCGAATCGATTGAGAACCGTTTATGGTCTAGAGGCGAAGAACCCTGGCATTATCCTTCGAGATGCTGATCTTGATCTCACCGTTGCTGAGTGTATATCAGGAACCTTGAGTTACAACGGCCAGCGTTGTACGGCCCTTAAAATTCTATACGTTCAAGAAACCATTAAGGATGCCTTCCTAGAAAAATTTACAGCCGCCGTTGACTCCCTGCCTTTTGGAGACCCATGGGATGAAAAAGCCTTTTTAACTCCCCTACCCGAACCGGGCAAAGTAGCCTACATTCAGGAACTTATTGATGACGCGATCGAAAAAGGCGCTCGTATTATGAATAAAAAAGGAGGTCAGGTAACTGATAATTTTATTTGGCCAGCCGTTTTATATCCGGTAACCAAAGAGATGAAAGTCTACCAAGAGGAGCAGTTTGGCCCTGTGGTTCCGGTGATCTCTTTTGATTCTATTGAACACCCATTAAATGATATGGCCGATTCTGATTACGGCCAGCAGGTGAGTATTTTCGGTAGACATCACACCAAACTAGCACGACTCATTGATATCCTTGCCAACCTCGTCTGTCGAGTGAACCTCAACTCGGCTTGCCAGCGAGGGCCAGATATTTATCCGTTTACCGGTCGCAAAGATTCAGGTCAGGCAACCCTTAGCGTTAAAGATGCGCTTAGAGCCTTCTCGATTCGAACTTTCTTAGCTTTCAAAGAAAATGATATGAATAAACAAACCGTTCGTGATATCTTAGACAGCAATGAAAGCAATTTCTTAAACACTGATTTCATCCTATAACCATGAAAAAACTCATTTTAGTTGCACTGTTTAGCTGTGCCCTTTCGTTCGCACAAGAGAGCCAATTGGCCGAAGGCCCGTTTAAACAGCTAATCATAAGAGGGGTGACCCTTATAAATGGAAATGGCGCGCCTCCGATTGGCCCCGTAGACGTGGTGGTCGAAGATGATAAGATTACTGAGGTGAGTGTGGTAGGGTATCCTAACGTGGCGATCAATCCAAAAAGACGTCCTCAACTAAAACCAGGCGGACGTGAACTCGATGCCACCGGCATGTATCTGCTACCAGGGTTTGTCGATATGCACGGACATATCGGCGGTAACGCTCAAGGAGCCGACTGGGACTACGTGTTTAGCCTTTGGCTTGCCCACGGAGTAACAACCGTTAGAGAACCTAGTGGGCGCGGTCTTGAATATACTCTTGACCTAAAACGTCGTGCAGCGAATAATGAAATCATCGCTCCTCGAATCTTTGCCTATACTGGTTTTGGACAGGGTGGAGATGAGATCACTACACCTGACGAGGCTCGTGAATGGGTGCGTCAAAATGCTAAGAATGGGGCTGATGGAATCAAATTCTTTGGAGCCGATCCAGCAATAATGGATGCCGCACTAAGAGAAAACAAACGACTGGGCCTAGGCTCTGCATGCCATCATGCTCAGATGAGTGTAGCAAGATGGAATGTGCTTCACTCGGCACGCGCTGGTCTCACTTCAATGGAGCACTGGTACGGGTTGCCAGAGGCGCTTTTTAAAGATCGTACGGTGCAAGATTATCCGTTAGATTACAACTATCAAAATGAGCAGCACCGTTTTGAACAGGCAGGTAAGTTGTGGGAGCAAGCCGCTGCGCCTTATTCCGATCACTGGAACGCAGTCATGAATGAACTTCTCGACCTCGATTTTACCCTAGACCCTACCTTCAATATTTACGAGGCTAATCGTGACCTTCAACGTGCAAGAAGAGCAGAGTGGCATGAAGAATACACTTTGCCTTCGCTATGGAGATTTTATCAGCCTTCGATGATTTCACACGGTTCGTACTGGCATGACTGGGGTACCGAGCAAGAGATTACTTGGAAACGCAACTTCAAATTATGGATGACCTTCGTCAATGAGTACAAGAATCGAGGCGGACGCGTTACCACCGGTTCAGATTCAGGATTCATTTTTCAATTGTATGGGTTCGCTTATATCAGAGAGTTAGAATTGTTGCGTGAGTCAGGATTCCATCCGCTCGAAGTGATTCGTTCAGCCACCCTTAACGGTGCAGAAGCGTTAGGTATTGCCGATCAAATCGGTAGCGTGGAAGTTGGGAAACAAGCCGACTTTGTGATCGTCGAGGAGAATCCGCTGAAAAACTTCAAAGTACTTTATGGTACCGGAGCCGTTCGACTTACTGAAGACAACGAGGTGGTTCGCGCTGGAGGTATCAAATACACCATCAGCAACGGGGTTATTTACAACGCGAAAGGGCTACTAGCCAAAGTCAGAAATATGGTTCAAGAAGCCAAAGACAAAGAAGGTTTTGAAATCAAACAACCGGGAGTTAACTAAGAATGCAAATACTTGTCGTTCCCGATTCCTTCAAAGAAAGTCTTAGCGCCAAAGAAGTATCCGACGCGATTGCAAAGGGAATTCATTCAGTTGACCCCAAGATTTCGATAAAACAACTACCCTTTTCAGACGGAGGTGAAGGCGCCTTAGATCTTCTCCAAAACCTCTTTGAAGGAGAATTGGTCACCATGAGCACCATCGATGCGATGGGTCGATCCATTAAGGCTCCCTACTTTCGTTTTACTGATCGTAAAGCGGCCTGGATTGAACTTTCTCAGGCCTCGGGTCTCGCTCAAATTGAAGTCGACAAAAGAAATCCTTTGCTAGCCTCGACCTATGGAACCGGCTTGCAAATCAGGCACGCTCTGGATCACGGAGCAGAAGAGATCTATTTGGGCATTGGTGGCAGTGCGACCAATGATGGTGGAACTGGGATATTATCGGCGCTAGGAGGTCTATTCTCTGACGCTGAGGGCGAAATGCTTTTACCCGGTGGCGGATTTTTAACCGAGCTCGATCACATCGACGTGGAAGCTATTCCTCAGTTTAAAATAAAAGTAGCCTGTGATGTAAGTAATCCATTACTGGGTAAGCAAGGAGCTACTGCCGTTTATGGACCACAAAAAGGAGTGACTCCTGAAATGGAGCCCCAGTTAGAAGCTGGCCTAGCTAATTTTAGCAAACACATCGAGTTACTTACCCAAAAATCGGTAGCAGAAGTGCCCGGTGCAGGTGCCGCGGGCGGATGCGCCACAGGACTTCACGGGCTACTAGGAGCTGAACTAGTCTCGGGATTCGAACTTCTCGCTGAGTTATCTCACTTAGAAGAACAAATTGCAGCATCTGATCTTATTGTTACAGCAGAGGGTCGCATCGATGGACAAAGCCTTGAGGGCAAACTGCCTGTCGGAGTGGCCAAACTTGCCAAAAAACATCACAAACCTGTTGTAGTTCTTGCCGGTAGTATTGGTGAACATTTAGACCCGCTATACGCCCTAGGAATAGATGCTATTTTTAGTATTCAGAATAAACCTTGCACCCTTGAAGAAAGCATGAACAACGCTGCTAAACTTTTAGAATCGACCGCACAACGAGTCTTTAGACTCTATCAAACTGCCAAAAAATAATGATTACTGCAATTCTATCACTGCTAGCCGCATTAGCTTTTATTATCTACGGAACTTCAAAACTGAAGTGGCCCGCATTTTTGGTATTGCTGCTTGCGAGTTTGTTTCTGGCGCTAGCTACAGGAGTCGACCCTCAAGAAATTGGCTCGCTTTTGAGTGAAGGGTTCGGCAAGACGG